>CAZWDD010000288.1:4931-7277 GCA_964632345.1 uncultured Solibacteraceae bacterium
CCCCTTTGGTGGCTGCCACTCCGAATGCTCGTTTCGTCGAGTTCTTCCTGGACGCGCTTGGGGACGACAGGGAGGGCGATGATCTGGGAGTGGGGATGTTCGAGGCTGGCGCCGGCGCCTTCGCCGTGATTTTTGAACATCATGACGAAGCGGAGGCGGCGGTCCTTCTTGAGGTCGAGGACGCGATCGCGGAAGGCCCAGATGAGTTCTGCTACCTGGCGCTCTTCCATGGTGGCGAGGGACTTCATGTGATCGGAGGACTCGATGACGACTTCATGTGCGCCGATGCCGTTCATGCGGTCGTAGAGGCCTTCACCCTGGCGGTCGAGGTCGCCTTCGACGCGGAGAGCGGGGAATTTGTTGGGAACGACGCGGAGGCTCCAGCGGGAGTCGCCGCGGAGGCCATCGGTGGAATAGACGAGGACTTCGGGCGGGGTCTTATCCTCGTTGCCGGGGCAGAAGGGGCAGAAGCGGGAGCCGGTGACGACGACGCTTTCCTGCTTGAAGTCCGAGGGGCGGCGGGCGCGGTCCGTACTGATGATGACCCAGCGTCCGGTGATCGGGTCTTTGCGTAATTCCGGCATGAACTCCCTATTATAGGAGTCAGAGGGCGGGGCGGTTTGCGATGGCGTAGACATCGCGGTGGTATTCGACGCGTTCGGAGTCGCCGATGATAACGGTCAAGGCATCGAAGCGGACGGACATGCCGAGCATTTCGGCCTTGGCGATCCAGGCGCGAGCGCCCTGGCTGACGTGGGCGGCCTTCTGAGAATCGACGGCGCGGAGTGGATGGCTGACCTCATCGGAGGAGCGGGTTTTGACTTCGGCGATGACGAGGGTGTTGGATTCGACACCGATGAGATCGATTTCGAGGCGGCGGAGCGGGTGGCGGTAGTTGCGGGCGACGATGCGCCAGCCGAGTTCGGATTCGGCGTAGCGGTGGGCGAGGTCCTCGCCGCGGCGCGCGAGGGTCATGTGGGGAGCTTCGGTGCGCTGGCGCCCGGCGTTTCGGACACTGTCGAGGAGGGCGAACAGGGAGTTGGAGAACGACAGGCTCATACGGGGAAAGTGCGGGCCCGCGGGGAAAGTTCTCACTCCGGGGTTTTGACGACCTCGAGGAAGGCGCGAGCGGCATGGCTGAGGGCGCGGCGGCGCGGGGTGACGAGGTGGATTTTGCGCTCGACGGACATTTCGGTGATGCGGACCTCACAGAGGAGGCCCTTTTCCACTTCCTGCTCGACGCACATTTTGGGGAGGAAGGCGACGCCCTCGTTGCGCTGGACCATGCGGCGAATGGTTTCGACGGTGGGCATTTCCACATCCATATTGAGCGGGACGCGGTGGCGCTGGAACTCGCGGAGGACGATTTCGCGGTAGGGGGACAGGACGTTGTGGGCGATGAAGGTTTCCATGCCGAGTTCGGCGATGGAGACTTGGCCGCGCTGGGCGAAGCGGTGTTCGGGGCTGACGACGAAGCAGAGGTGATCTGTGTAGATGACCTGGGAGTCGAGGCGTTCGTCCTGGGGGTCGTAGGAGATGACGCCGAGTTCGAGTTCGCCGTCGATCAACTGGCTGGGGATCTTACTGGAAAGGCTGCGGCGGACGCGGACCTTTACCTTTGGATAGCGGCGGCGGTAGTTGACGATGTGCTGGATGAGGTAGAGGGAAGTGGACTCGTTGGCGCCGATGTTGAGGACGCCGGAGGCGTTGTCGCGCATTTCGGCGAGGGCGTTGGCCATTTCGAGTTCGAGATTTTCAAAGCGGCGGGAGAAGTCGAAGACGATTTTGCCGGCGTCGGTGAGGAGGAGTTCCTTGCCGGAACGGTCAATGAGGCGTTCGCCGAGTTCGGTTTCGAGACGTTGGATGGCAAGGGAGACGGCGGGCTGGGTGCGAAGGAGCTTTTCGGCGGCGCGGGAGAAGCTGCGTTCGGTGGCAACGGTTTGAAAGACCTTGAGGGAGTGCAATTCCATACTTATCTGTGGGGGCTATCGGATAAATCCAGCTTATCGCATTAGCGGGACTTATTGAACCAGCGAAGATAATAAATTTGCTAAATTAACGACGGGTTCTGATAATGGAGGAATCCATCTGCGGGGAGGCTGGCGAACCCGCCGGCCCCCGTGGAATTCATCGCGGAGGCAACCACCATGAGTCAGCGAGTTTACATATTTGACACGACCCTGCGGGACGGCGAGCAGTCCCCTGGCTGTTCGATGACGGTACCAGAGAAGCTCAAGATGGCGGCGAAGTTGGCCGATCTTGGGGTGGACGTACTGGAGGCGGGCTTTCCGATTGCGTCGCAGGGGGACTTTGAAGCGGTGGAAGCCGTTTCGCGGGAGTTCAACT
>CAZWDD010000289.1:0-7277 GCA_964632345.1 uncultured Solibacteraceae bacterium
GTCATCCACGACCTCCAGCACCACCGCCACCCCGAGTTCTTCAAGCCCGCCGACCTCCTCGCCTGGCGCTTCTTCGTCTGGGCCTCCGCCCTCCGCTCCCGCCGCATCCTCACCGTCTCGGAAGCCTCCCGCCTCGACATCCACTCCGTCTACGGCGTCCCCCTCCCCCACATCGCCGCCGCCGAGCCCGGCGTCTCCTCGGACTTCTTCGCCCTCTCCCCCACCGGCGCCGAGCCCCTCATCCTATGCGTCTCCACCCTCCACCCCCATAAGAACATCGAGCGCCTCATCGACGCCTTCGCCCTCTTCCGCCGCACCCGCCCCGAGTACCGCCTCGTCCTCGCCGGCATGCGCGGCTTCCATACCGCCGCCGTCGAACGCCGCATCGACAGCCATTCGCTCCACGGCCACGTCACCATCACCGGCTGGCTCCCCCGCGAAGAGGTCATGGCCCTCTACGCCCGTGCCCGCATCGCCGTCTTCCCGTCCACCTTTGAAGGCTACGGCATGCCCGTCGCCGAAGCCATGGCCGCCGGCGTCCCCCTCATCACCTCCGCCATCCGCCCCATGATGGACATCGCCGGCGATACTTCCCTCCTGTTCCCGCCCCACGACACCGCCGCCCTCGCCGAAGCCCTCGAACGCTTCGCCGCCTCCCCCGATCTCCGCACCGCCCACGCCAGCCGCGCCCGCCAGCGCGCCGCCGGCTTCACCTGGGAACGCGCCGCCCGCATCACCCTCCAAATGATCGAGGAAGCCGCCGCCTCCCGCCCCAGATCCCCCCAAGCCAGCCGCCCCCCCCACCCCCCCCCCCAACAAACCCCCCCCCCCCCACGCCCCCCCCCCACCCCGCTCCGCCCACGCCAGCCCCCACCGGCGCGCGGCCCGCCCCTCCACAGGCCGCGGCCCCACCCAGCCCCCGGCCCCACGCCCCCCGCGCCACTCTCGCGCCCCTCAAGCCAGCCGCACCCGCCACCGCCACCAACACGCCGCCCGCACCTCGCCACAGCGCCCGGCCCCACGCAGCCGGCCGAACTCCCGCCGCCACGGGAACAGAACCAGCCGCGCCTCGTTCGCCACCAGCATGCACCGCCCACTGTGCCCGCAGCTCGGCACGACCACCAGCCGGTGCTTCGCCCCGTGCCGCCCGGTGATGTATTCGAAGTAGGCCTTGCCCCGCTCCAGCCGGTTCGGCCCCTGCGCCATCGCCTCGCAATAGGTGTCGAACCCGAACTGCGGCGTCACGTCGTAGCCGCCCAGCAGGTAGACCACCTCCCGCTCCACCAGATTCCGCCGCATCGTCTCGTCCGGGATCTTCGCCGCGTAGCCCGTCCGGTGCTCCAGGCCATACCTCCAGCGGTTGAAGCCGCCGCAGCCCTCCACCGGCGTCGGCCGCCAGTCATCGATGTAGAGATAGCTCGATGGATTGGAAATCACATAGCGCACCGCCACGCCCGCCGGCGCGGGTTTCGCCGCCGCTGCGTAGCGGCTCAGATACTGCCCGCCCGCTGAATGGCCCATCAGCACTACATGCCGCAGATTCGGGAACAGCCGCTTGTCGGCTAGACGCCGGATCAGCGCATCCATGACGTCATAGGTGGTCACCCCCGGCGCACCGGCGCCGGGCCCGCCGCCGCGCCAATCGTCATCGACGCAGGCGAAGCCGATCTCGCCCGCCGCCAGTTCGTCCGCACACGCCGCCGCACCCGTACCGGCAAACCTCGGCGCCACGACGACGGTCTCCTCCAGCGGCCCGGCCAGGAACGCCGCCGCCATTCCCGAGGCGAAGTAGTCGTCGGCGTTGCGGCCCGAGCCGTGGATCACGACCAGCGCCCGCGTCGCCGCCGCATTCGCCGCGGTGAGCGGATGGGAGCGGTACATCGTGACGAACCGTCCGCCCCGCATCGGGAACGGCTCGGTGCACTCCGCCGCGCCCCGCGTGCAGGGCGCGGCGGCGGCGATCCCCGCGAAAGCTATCACGAGCACCGCCAGTCGCATCGGCCGATCTCCTCCTACCGCAGCAGGTCTTCCAGCTGAATCTTCGCGTCGGTCTTCGCGTCGCGGTACTTCACGATCACCGGCGTGTAGAGCGAGATGCCCCACTCCTTGCCCGGCCCGCTGGTCACGGCGCGGGAGCCGGCCACCACCACGGCGCCTTCCGGGATCACCAGCGGCTCCTCGTCGGTGGCGCGCAGCACGGTCCCGTTCACCAGATCATACACGGGCGTCGAACGGTTCAGGATGGTCCCGGTGCCCAACACCGCGCGGGTCTTGACCACCGTGCCCTCGTAGACGCCGCAGTTGCCGCCCACCAGCACGTCGTCCTCAATGATGACGGGCATGGCGCCCACCGGCTCCAGCACGCCGCCGATCTGCACGGCGGCCGACAGATGGCAGCGTTCGCCGATCTGGGCGCAACTGCCGACCAGCGCGTGGGAGTCCACCATCGTGCCGTCGCCGACGTAGGCGCCGACATTGATGTACATCGGCGGCATACAGGTCACCGAGCGGCCGACGTAGCAGCCGTCGCGGACCGATGAGCCGCCCGGCACGATGCGGACACCGCTATCGAGCCCGAACTGCCTGACTGGGTAGGTCGCCTTGTCCAGGAACGGCTGGCGCGTGGCGTCGATCGACATATCGACGATCGAGCCGAGGCGGAAGCCGAGCAGGATGCCCTTCTTCACCCAGCCGTTGACGCGCCACCCGGTGGGCGTGGCCGGGTCGGGGGAGGCCGAGCGGATCTCACCGGCGTTCAGCGCCGCCTTGAAGGCGGCGAACAGCCGGAAATGCTCCTCGCCGTAAGCGGCGGGTTTGTTATCGAAGGCGTCTTCAATGGCCTTGCGCATCTGTTCAAAATCAGGCACTCGCACTCTCCGTGGCCAGCAGGCCGCACTGCTCCAAAACCGCGTCGATCTTCTTCCGGCTGGCCTCGGCGGGCGGGACCAGGGGCAGGCGCCAGACGGGCTCGCACAGGCCCATGCGGGCCATGGCGTACTTGACCGGGCCGGGATTGGATTCGACGAAATTGATCTCCATCAGCGGCAGGAACTGGCGCTGAATGGCGCGGGCGCCGGCGTAGTCGCCATCGAGGGCCAGCTGCGCCAGCCGGGACATGGGCCCGGGAATCTCGTTGGAGACCACCGAGATGATGCCGCGGCCGCCGAGCGAGATGAGGGGGATGGTGATGGAGTCGTCCCCGCTCAAGACGGCGAAGTGCTCGGGGACGTGATGGACGACGGCGGCCATCTGGGAGATGTTGCCGCTGGCTTCCTTGACGCCGGCGATGTTGTCGATCTCGGCGAGGCGCTTGAGCGTGAGGGGCTCGACGTTGATGCCGGTGCGGCCCTGGACGCTGTAGACGATGATGGGCAGGCGCGTGGACGAGGCGATGGCGCGGTAGTGCTGATAGAGCCCTTCCTGGGTGGGCTTGTTGTAGTAGGGGGTCACCGAGAGCAGCCCATCGGCGCCCATGGCCTCCAGCTCCTTTGCCAGGGCGACGACCTCGGCGGTGTTGTAGCCGCCGCAGCCGGCCATGACGGGCACCTTGCCCTTGGCCTCCTCGAGCGTGATCTCGACCACGCGGAGATGCTCGGCGTGGGTCAGAGTGGGGCTCTCTCCGGTGGTGCCGCAGGGGACGAGGAAGTGAATGCCTTCCGCGATCTGCCGGCGGACCAGGGCGCGCAGCGCCGCCTCATCGAGGCTCAAATCCTTCTGGAACGGGGTAATGAGAGCCGTTCCGCAACCTTGAAACATGTGCCACCTCCTCCTAGAACAGCGTCTCGCTGAACTCGTAAAAGCCTTGTTTGCCCACCACCCACCGGGCGGCCTGGAGCGCGCCGCGGGCGAAGCCCTCGCGGCTGCGCGCGGTATGGCGCAGGGTGATGGTGTCGGCCGCGCTGTCGAAGCCGATCTCATGGGTACCGGGAACGCGCCCGGCGCGGTTGGAAGCGACGTCGATGTTGCGGGCGTAGCCGGAGCGCTTCATCTCGTCGACCAGTTTGAGCAGAGTGCCGCTGGGGGCGTCCTTCTTCGTGTCGTGATGGATCTCCCAGGCCCAGGCGCCGTATTCGGGCTGGGCGGCGAGGAGCCTGGCGGCCTCGGCGACGAGGCGGAAGAAGACGTTGACGCCGACGGAGTAGTTGGGGCTCCAGACGGCGGCCGAGTTGCCGGCGCTGACGGCGTCCCGGACGCGCTGCTCCTCGGCGAGCCAGCCGGTGGTGCCGATGACGACCGGGACCCCGATGGCAGCCAGCCGCTCGACATTGCCGACGGCGGCTTCGGGGGTGGAGAACTCGATGGCCGCGTCGATGCCGGCGAAGTTGGCGGCGGTGATGCCGGAGCCATCGGCGTTGTTATGCACGTCGAGGATCAGAGCGACCTCAAAGCCATATTCCGGGGCCAACTGTTCCAGCATACGGCCCATTTTGCCGTAGCCGATGAGAGCGAGTTTCATGCGTCGAACACCTTTTCGTCGAGAGTGGCGAAGAACTCAGAGTGGAGGGCGGCGACGGCGTCCCTGAGGTCGGCGTCGGCGACGACGAGGCTGAGGTTGAGCAGCGAGGCGCCCTGGGTGATCATGCGGACGTTGATATTGCGGAGGGAGCCGAAGACACGGGCGGCGACGCCGGGGGTCTCGCGGATGTTGTCGCCGACCAGGCAGATGAGCGACTGGCCCTCGACGACATTGACCTCGGCGATGCGGCGGAGTTCGTCGCAGATTTCGGCGAGGTGGGCCGTATTGTCGATAGTGAGCGAGACGCTGACCTCGGAGGTGGTCACCATATCAACGGAGGTCTGGAACCGATCGAAGACGTCGAAGATGCTCTTGAGGAAGCCGTGGGCCATGAGCATGCGCAGGCTCTGGATGTTGACGACGACGATGTTGCGCTTGCAGGCGATGGACTTGACGGTATTGGCGCAGGGGACGGCTTCGGCGACGATGCGGGTGCCGGGCGAGTCGGGGTTTTTCGAGTTGAGGATGAGAACGGGGATGTTCTTTTCGACGGCGGGGACGACGGTGGCCGGATGGAGCACCTTGGCGCCAAAGTAGGCGAGTTCGGCGGCTTCGGCGAAGGAGATGATCTTGACGCGGTGGCCGCCAGGGAGGATGCGGGGATCGCAGGTGAGCATGCCATCGACGTCGGTCCAGATCTGGATCTCGTCGGCGCCGATGCCGGCGCCGACAATGGAGGCGCTGAAGTCCGAGCCGCCGCGGCCGAGGGTGGTGGTGAAGCCATCCTGGGTGGAGCCGATGAAGCCGCCCATGACGACGACCTTGCCCGCCTGGGCGAGGGGGCGGATGCGGTCATCGAGCTTGGCGTAGCAGCGGGGGAAGAGGGGGGCGGCCTGGGTGTGGCGGCGGTCGGTGATGATGACCTCGCGGGCGTCGACGTGTTCACCGTTCATGCCGAAGAAGCGGAAGGCGGTGGCGACGATGCGGGAGGAGAGGCGCTCGCCGTAGCTGGAGACGAGGTCGACGTACTGGGGCGGGAACTCACCGATGCCGGCGAGTTCATCGAGGAAGGCCGAGAGCTCCTGAAAGTGAGCCTCAATGAAGTCGGAGAGTTCGGCCCAGTCCTCCTCGCGGCAGACGGGACGGGCCTCTTCGAGCGTGTAGGTGGCGAGTTCCTCCAGGAGCTGGGAGGCGCTGTCACGATCGCCGGCGGCGGCTTTCCCGGCGATGGCGAGGAGGCGGTTGGTGGTTTTGCCCATCGCCGAGACGACAACAACGGGCTGGCGGTCCAGCCGCGCCTTGACGATGGAGGCGACGCGTTCGATGGCGGCGGCGGACTCAACGGAGGTGCCGCCGAACTTCATGACGATCATCTACTTGGAGTTCCCTTCTTCTTCCAGCAACTGGCGCACGAGCGCCGCATAGAGATCCGTGGCCTGGAGGAGCTCGGCCTTGGGGACGCGCTCCTGGCTGGTGTGGGCGACATGGATGGTGCCGGGCCCGAGCAGGAGGGGCTTGCCCCAGGCACCGCCGAAGGCCGGGATATCGGTGGTGTACTTCATGACGTCGGTTTCAAAGCCGGGGCGGGACTCCATGAGGATGGCCGGGATGCAGAGCTGCTCGTTGGCCTCGACGAGTCCGGCGCAGGCGGCGGTGACGGCGGCGCGGACGGGGGCGGGGTCATCGACGAGGCGGATGAGGAGTTCGGCGCGGGCGATATCGGGCACGACGTTGGGGGCGCGGCCGCCGGAGATGGTACCGATGTTGAGCGTGGAGGGGCCGAGGATGGGGTGGACGGGCCACTCGATGCGGCGGACGCGTTCGAGGGCGTCGAGCAGCTTTTCGATGGCCGATTCGCCGAGTTCGGGATAGGCGGAGTGGGCCATGCGGCCGGAGGCTAGCAGCTCATAGCGCAGCGCGCCCTTGGAGCCGAGGGCGAGTTTGCAGGAGGTGGGTTCGCCGTTGATGAGGTACCTGGACCCGCGGGGCTGATTGGCCATGAAGTAGGCACCGGCGGAGTTGCGTTCCTCGCCGACAACGAACAGGAGGGCGAAGCCGCGGCGGCCTTCGGCGAGGAGCTGCTGGGCGGCATGGATCATGCAGGCGATGATGCCCTTGACGTCGCAGGCGCCGCGGCCCCAGATGAACTCGTCGTCCTCACGGGAGGGGAAGAAGGGGGGGACGGTGTCGAGGTGGGTGGAGAGGGTTACGACGGGCTCGCCGAAGATGGCGAGGACGTTGTTGCGATCGGGTTCGACCTCGATCTTTTCGAGGGTGCCGTTGTGGGCGGCGACGAGGGGTTGCAGGTAGTCGTAAACCCAATCCCCGACGGCCTTCTCGTTTCCGGTGATGGATTCGATGTCAATGAGGGTCTTCGTGAGCGCGAAAAGGTCCATACTCTCCATCCTCTGGTATTTCGCGCCGGGAGAGTAAACGGGTAGCGGCCCGCAACTGCTCCGTAGCGCGCCAACCGGCCATTATTGGCGTTTCGCCAACCGTCCGAGTGACAGTGAGCCGGTGTTAGCCGAACTCCCCAACCCTTTCGCACGCCGCCATGCGGGAAGGACTTCGGCGAAGACACCCTTTTCCGGCAGCCTACCGCGCGGCGGATCCTGCGGCTGCAATACTTGTGGCCTTCGCTCCTCTACCGAGTCTTTTCAGGGTAACGAATCGGAGCGGAGGCGGTCAAGGATTGCGGGATTCGCGCTAGAGGGGAATGGGGCTGAGGGAGGAGAGAACGGCGTCGAAGGCGGCGTCGAGTTTGGCGGCGAGGTCCGGGGACTCGGCGGAGGCGACGACCTGGATGCGGGGGCGGGAGGGG
>CAZWDD010000290.1:0-7164 GCA_964632345.1 uncultured Solibacteraceae bacterium
TACATGAGGTAGAGGTTGACGGCGATGCCGAGGATGGGGACGAGGGGCACGAGCGGGGTCTTGAAGGGGCGCTCGAGATCGGGATTGGTCTTCCGCATGACGAGGATGCCTGCGCAGACGAGCACGAAGGCGAAGAGGGTGCCGATGCTGGTGGCTTCGCCGAGCTTGGAGAGCGGCAGGAAGGCCGACATGAGGCTGACGAAGACCATGAAGAGCAGGTTGCTGCGCCAAGGGGTCTGCCACTTGGGGTGGATCTGGCTGAAGAGCTTGGGAAGCAGGCCGTCGCGGGACATGGAGAAGAAGACGCGGCTCTGTCCGAGCAGCATCACGAGGATGACCGAGGTGTAGCCGGCGATGATGGCAAACTTGACGGCTTTGCGGAGGAAGATGTAGGGGGTGCGGTCGATGGCGACGGCGACGGCGGCGGGGTCGTTGAGGTCCTTGTAGTTGACGATGCCGGTGAGGACGTAGCTGAAGAGGATGTAGAGGATGGTGCAGACGACGAGGGAGCCGATGATGCCGATGGGCATGTCGCGCTGGGGCCGTTTGGCCTCCTGAGCGGCGGTGGAGACGGCGTCGAAACCGATGTAGGCGAAGAAGATGATGCCTGCGCCGCGGACAATGCCGGACCAGCCGAAGTGGCCGAATTCGCCGGTGGGGCTTTCCGGGATGAGCGGGACGTGGTTGGCGGGGTTGACGTAGGACCAGCCGAAGCCGATGAAGAGGATGATGACGGCGACCTTGACGACGACGATGACGGCGTTGACGCGGGCCGATTCCTGGATGCCGATCATGAGCAGCATGGAGACCATGCAGACGATGAAGACGGCGGGGAGATTGACGATGCCGGAGGCGATCATGGTGCCATCGGGGAGGGTGACGCTTTCAAAGGGCCCGGCGGCCCACTCCATGGGGAAGTTGATGCCGAAGTCGCGGAGGAGACTGACCATGTAGCGGGACCAGCTGGTGGCGACGGTGGAGGCGCCGACGGCGTACTCAAGGACGAGATCCCAGCCGATGATCCAGGCAAAGAGCTCGCCCATGGTGGCGTAGGAGTAGGTGTAGGCGGAGCCGGCGACGGGAATCATCGTCGAGAACTCGCTGTAGCAGAGGCCGGCGAAGGCGCAACCGACAGCGGCGACGACGAAGGAGAGCATGATGGCTGGGCCGGCGTGGAGGGCGGCGGCGGGGCCGGTGAGGGAGAAGAGGCCGGCGCCGATGATGGCGCCGATGCCGAGGGCGATCAGCTGGGAGGCGGTTAATGTCCGCTTCAGCTTATGCTCGCCGCCTTCGGATTCTTCCAGAATCCGGCTCAGCGGCTTGGTCGCGAAAAGACTCATGCTTGGACCTCTCTCTTCTTCCAGACGAAGTAGACCGGTATACCCAAAAGGACGATGAGCAGACCCGGCCAAGTGAAATTCGGTTTGTACAGCAACAGCAGAAGCTCCACGAGACCAGCCAGGAGGATGTAGGCGGCCGGGAGAACGGGGTATCCGAACGCCCGGTAGGGCCGGTCCATCGATGGCCTGGTTCTACGGAGAACGAAGATCCCGAGGATGGTCAGGATGTAGAAAAGCAAAACAGCGAATATAACATAGTCGAGCAGATCGCTATAGCTGCCGGTGAGGGTAAGGACAGAGGCCCAGAGGCACTGGATCCAGAGGGCGGTGGAGGGGGCGTGGGTTTTGGGGTCGAGGTTGGCGGCGGCGCGGAAGAAGAGCTTGTCGAGGGCCATGGCGTAGAAGACGCGGGCGCCGGCCATGGTGAGGCCGTTGACGCAGCCGAAGGTGGAGATCATGATGGCGGCGGCCATGAGCTGGACGGCGCCGTCGCCGAAGATGCCGCGGGCGACGGCAGTGCCGACGCGGTCCTCCGGGGCAGACTGGATGGCTTCGAGGGGGAGGACCTGGAGGTAGACAAAGTTGCAGGCGAAGTAGAGAAGGGAGACGAGGCCGACGCCGAGGACGAGGGAGAGGGGCAGATTGCGGCGGGGGGTCTTCATTTCGCCGGCGGTGAAGGTGACGTTGTTCCAACTGTCGGAGCTGAAGAGGGAGCCGACGAGAGCGACGCCGACGAGGCGGACGGTGGCCCAGCCCCATTCGACGCCGGCGAAGGGATCGGCGAAGTTGCGGGAGACGGCGTCGGCGTTGCGGCCCCAGAGCCAGCCGGCGGCGATGAGGCCGAGGAGGGCGGCGGTTTTGGCGACGGTGAAGACGTTCTGGACGGCGGCGCCGGTCTTGACGCCGCGGGTATTGACCCAGGTGAGGAGGATGACGAGAGAGATGGCGACCAGTTGCTGGGTGGAAAGGAAGGGGATGAGACGGTTGGAGGCGGAGACCCAGGGGAGGAAGACGCCGAGGAACTTGGCGAAGGCGACGGCGACGGCGGCGATGGTGCCGGTCTGGATGACCATGAAGAACGTCCAGCCGTAGAGGAAGCCGGCGAGGGGCCCAAAGGCCTCGCGGAGGTAGACATACTGGCCGCCGGCGTGGGGCATGGCGGCGGCGAGTTCGCCATAGCTCAAGGCGGCGATGAGCGTGAGCAGGGCGGTGACGGCCCAACTGAGCAGGAGCAGGCCGGGGGACTGGACCTGGCGGGCGATATCGGCGGCGACGATGAAGACGCCGGAGCCGATCATGGAGCCCATGACGATGGTGGTGGCGTCAAACAGGCCGAGGGTGCGATTGAGTTCTACGGTTTCGTGGCTGCGAGCCATGCGGCAGTCCTGTCCCGGATCCGCAGGCGGTCCGCATTAGGGGGGAGTAATCCGCTGATGACGGCGACGGAATCGGCGCCGGCGCCCAGGACAGCGGGGGCGTTTTCAATGGTGATGCCGCCGATGGCGACGAGGGGGCGCTGAGAGAGGGGGCGCCAGGCGCGGAGGTTGTCGAGGCCGACGACGGGGTCGGGGTTCTGTTTGGAGCCGGTGGCGAAGATGGGGCCGAGGGCGTGGTAGTCGACCGGTTCGGCGTTGGCGGCATCGAGTTGTTCGCGGTTGTGGGTGGAGAGGCCGATGATGGTGTCCGGACCGGCGAGTTGGCGGACGAAGATAGGGAGGAGATCGTCCTGGCCGACGTGGACGTGAGCGTTGAGGAGCTTGGCCATGTCGACACGGTCGTTGATGACGAAGCCGATGCGGGCCTGTTCGCAGAGGACGGCGAGGTGGGCGGCAGTTTCAAACAGATCGCGGGAGAAATGTCCTTTGTGGCGGAGCTGGAGGATATGGACGCCGGCCTCGATCATGCCGATGGCGGCTTCAAGGACCGGAACGCCGGCGAGGGCGAGGGCGCCGGTATCGAGGATGGGATAGAGGCGGGGAAGGCTCATTTGAGGTGCTTGTCGAAGAAGATGGTGGTGCGGCGGAGCGCGTCGATCCAGGTTTCGTCGCGGACGAAGCCGTGGTCTTCCTGGGGGTAGAAGATCTCGTCGAAGGGACGGCCTTCCTGGATGAGCTTTTCGGTGAGTTGGACGGTGTCCTGGAACAGGACGTTGGAGTCCACCATGCCGTGGATGAGCAGGAGGTGGTCGCGGAGGTTGTGGGAGAAGGTGATGGGGGAGGAGCGGCGGTAGGCTTCGGGATTTTCGGCGGGGGTGGTGAGACGTTCGCGGGTGTAGCCGGCGTTGTAGTTTTCCCAGTCGTTGACGGCGGCCCAGGAGCTGCCTGCCTTGAAGACGCCGGGTGCGCGGAAGAGTGCCATGTTGGTCATGAAGCCGCCGTAGCTGACGCCCCAGATGCCGAGGCGGGCGGTGTCGATGTTGCCGAGGGAGGCGAGATAATCGACGGCACCGAGGACGTCGTCGAGATCGGGGCCGCCCATGTGGAGATAGACATCGGTGCGCCAGTCGCGGCCGTAGCCGGAGGAGCCGCGGTAGTCGAGGTCCATAACGACATAGCCTTTGTTGGCGAGATAGGCGTTATAGACGAAGCGCTGGTCCTGATAAGAGCCCCATTGCTTGAGGACACTGGAGGCGATGCCGGCGCCGTGGATGAAGAAGACGGAGGGCCATTTGCGGCCATCGTTGCGGGCGGGATCGTAGCCGGGCGGAAGGAGGATTTTGGCTTTTACGGGTTTGCGGTCGCCACGGGAGGGGAACTCGACGAAGCGGGTTTCGGGCCATTCGTAGGAGGAGAATTCGGGGCGGGGCGAAGTGGTGACGCGCTGGCCATCGACGTAGAGATCGAGCGGGGTTTTGAGATCGGCTTCGAGGAGGGCGATGTGGCTGCCGTCCGGGGAGGCGACGCCGACGTTGATGCCTTCGCGGCGGGAGAGGCGGGTTTTGCCTGTGCCGTCGGGGAGGATGGAGTAGAATTGGCGCTGGTTGGTGCCGGCCTCGGTGGAGGCGTAGAAGAGGCGACCGCCGGCCCACTGGGGATTAAAGCCGAAGCGTTCGGTGTCGAGTTCCCAGTTGCCCTTGGTGATTTGCTGGGGCGTGCCGCCGGCGGCGGGTAGGCGGTAGAGGTGGAGGAAGCCGTCGCGATCGCTGGTGAGGGCGACTTCCTTGCCGTCGGGTGACCACATCCAGAAAGCCTGGGCGACCCATTTGGAGTCCTTGTTTTCGAAGAGGGTGCGGGGTTTGCCGGTGGCGGCGTCGAAGATGAGGAACGAATCTTTTTTGCGGTCGGCGGAAACAGAGTAGGCGAGGATGGAGCGGGAGTCCGGGGACCATTCGGGGCCGGAGGCTTCGCCGAGGCGGACGGGCTTGCCGCCGCGGGCCGCGACGGTATAGAGAACAGGGCCGGCGGCATCGTCACCGGCAACGGTGCGTTGGAACTGGCGAGCGGCGACGAAGCGGCCGGAGTAGTTGGGGAGGATCTGGATGCGCGCCGGGCGGGGTTGCACGCCGAAGACGATGCGCTGGCCGTCGGGGGACCACTCGAAGAAGTAGGCGGGGCCGTTGGGGGCGGCTTCACTGAGTTGGGCGACGGCGCCGGTGGAAAGGTCGTGAACGAAGATTTCGCCGGCACGGGTATAGGCGATGCGGTTGCCGTCCGGGGAGAGGCGGGGGCCGCCTTCCGCGGCGCGGGTCTGGGTGAGGCGGAAGGGTCCTGCCTTGCCGTCGCCGGAGATCCAATAGATATCGCCTTTCCAGGCATATGCGGCGCGGGCGCCATCGGCGGAGATGGAGAACGAGGCGAGGCCGGGCTCGGGCATGCGATGGGAGCGGAGGCGTGCGTCGTTCTGATCCGCGGGCGGGTTGAACTCGTCAGTGGCCGATTCGAGAGCGGTGAGGCGGTGGCGCTGGCGGGTGGCAGCGTTGTAGGCATAGAGATCGAGGAAGCGGCCGCCGGACTCATTCCAAAGGAAAAAGACGACAGGGCGGCGTTTGGCCCATTCGAGAGATTGCGGCGGGGTGCCCCAGACGTAGGGGCGCGTATATAAGGACTCAAGCGACCATTCCGCAGCCGGAAGCGCCAGACCCGCCAGGAGCAAAAGAGCGAGATGCCTCATGAGCGTTATCCCGCATGATAGCTTGGAATCATGAAGCGGCGTCGGTTTTTGCCATTGTTGGCGATGGGGACGGGATTGACGGGGCAGCCGCCACGGGAGCCGATGCCCCGGTTCCAGGCGAAGTCGCTGGACGGGCAGACGTTCACGCGGGAGAATTTGAAGGGCAAGGTTGTGCTGGTGCAGCACTGGGCGACGTGGTGCGGGTATTGCCGGAAGGATGAGCCTGCGGTGGAGCAGGTGATTGCCGATCACGCCAAGGACGGGTTGGTAGTGCTGGCGATCAACGCGGGGGAGTCAAAGGCGACGGTGCAGGGGTATCTGAAGGAGCACAAACGGACGGCACATATTGTGATGGCCGAGGACACGGATCTGCGGGTGCTGTTTGAGGGCGTGGGGGTGCCGGCGTACCTTTTGATTGACCGGGAAAGCAAGCTGGCGGCTGGGCAGCCGGGGTCGGGCGGGCTGCTGGCGCTGCGGGAGATGTTGAAAGTTGTGGACCTGAAGAAGTAGGCGGCGCGTTTCAAACGAGGCGGAAGGCCATGGCGACCAGACCGGTCATGAGCAGGGCGAAGTAGAGCAGCATCACGACGTTGAAGAAGATGCGGAGGCGGAGCCAGAGGGGGGAGGCGGTGTGGCGGAGGCGGCGCTGGGTCCAGGTTTCGATGGGAGAGTCGTTCGCTGCCACGGCGCGATCGTGAGTGCTCATGCGGAGGGCGCGCCAGGAGGCGCGGGCGGCGCCGACCAGGAGAAGCGAGAGAGCGAGTCCGATGACGCCGGGCATCTGGCCGCGGCTGACGGCGGTGATCTGGCTCATGAGATAGGCGGTAAAGGCCATGCCTGAGGCGGGGAAGGACAACTGGCGGATGCCGATGGCGAGCAGGAGGTAGAAGACGCCGTCGAAGATGGCGGCCGGGCCGTTGGCGAGGGACCCGACGACGATGGTGAGGGCGCCGATGGCGACGGCGGCAATGGAGCCGTTGCGGGCGGCGCTGACGGCATCCTCCGGGGAGTCGACATCGGGCCAGGCCCAGAGCTTGTACCAGGGTTGGGGAGACGGCGAACCGTCGAGACCAAGGGTTTGCATTGCCGGGCGATCTCCTCGATTGCGTGCTGGAGCGGAGGGGCTGACAGCGTTCGAACCCCGCGGGCCATTATGTCAAAATGGGAGAGATCCTCATAGAACGGTGCAGCGCCCCGTATTTCCCACCGCGCCAGCGCCTTCCCAATCCAAGAAAGAACTCCTGAGCAGGACATTCGAATGACTGACATCGTCAAAGTTGTAGGCCGAGAAATTCTGGACTCCCGTGGCAACCCCACCGTCGAAGCGGACGTATTCCTCGCCGACGGCTCCATGGGCCGCGCGGCGGTCCCGTCGGGTGCGTCGACCGGCATTCATGAAGCGGTGGAACTCCGCGATGGCGACAAGGGCCGTTACCTGGGGAAGGGGACGCAGAAGGCGGCGGCGAATGTGAACGCCATCATCGGGCCGGCACTGTTGGGGATGGACTCGACGCGGCAGGCCGAGGTCGATGCGAAGATGATCGAGATCGACGGGACGCCGAACAAGGGCAACCTGGGTGCGAATGCGATTCTGGCGGTGTCGATGGCGACGGCGCGGGCGGCGGCAGCAAGCCAGATGACGCCGTTGTACCGGTATCTGGGCGGCGTGAATGCATGCCTGCTGCCGGTGCCGATGATGAACATCATCAATGGC
>CAZWDD010000291.1:0-7108 GCA_964632345.1 uncultured Solibacteraceae bacterium
TTCGTTCTGGCGATTTCCCGAATCCGCGCCCGGCGCAGCCGCTCAACCGCCGGATGAACAATGGCGTTCAACTCCGCCAGCCGCGCCGGCTCGGAAAACACGATCGCGCCAAGCCGCCGCCGGTCAATCGCCCCGCCCGGTTCCAGAATCTCCTCGCCGAACAACTCCACCACTTCCGCGTAGGCCTCCCCGGTGGGCAGCAGCGTTTCGTGCCCCAACCGGTCCGCCTCCAGCAGGAAACACCCCAACTCCTGAAATACCTTACCGACAAACCCCTTCCCGGTAGCCAGTCCGCCGGTGAGCGCAACCTCCAGAATCATGAGTGGCGGCGCTCGGCGGACTCCACCGTATTCACCATCAGCATGGCGATCGTCAACGGACCCACTCCTCCGGGCACCGGCGTCCAGTAGGACGCCAACTCCGCCGCATGGTACGGGTGCATGTCCCCCACCAGCACGCTGCCCCGTTTGTCGAAAGCCGCCGTCTTCTCGCTCGTTTCTCCGAAGATGTGGACCACGTCGTCGCGGCTATCCAGACGGTTGATCCCCACGTCGATCAACACGGCGCCGGGCTTCATGAACTCCCGCGTCAGCATGGCGGGCCGGCCGATGGCGCCCACCAGGATGTCGGCGCGGCGGCACTCGCCCGGCAGGTCCGCCGTCCGCGAATGGCAGATCGTCACCGTCGCGTGGGCGTGCAACAGCAGCATCGCCATCGGCTTGCCAACAATGTCGCTCCGCCCCACCACCACCGCGTGCTTACCCGCAACGGGAATCTGATAGCGCCGCAGTAGCTCCATCACGCCGGAAGGCGTGCAGGGCTTCGGGCCGGGACGGCCGATCGACAGATTGCCAACATTCTCTGGATGGAACCCGTCTACGTCCTTCTCCGGAGAAATGGCGTCCAGCACCCGCTGGGTTTCGACATGCTTCGGCAGTGGCATCTGCACCAGAATGCCGTCGATCTCCGGCCGTGCATTCAGATCCGCAATGATCGCCAGCAACTCGTCGGTCGTAATCGACGACGGCCGGGTGATCTCCTCACTGTGCATGCCGAGTTCCAGGCACGTTCGCACCTTGCTGCCAACGTAAACCTCGCTCGCCGGATCGTTGCCGACGAGGACGACAGCCAGACCGGGCTTCCTCGGCAGACCCGCAATGCGGGGTTTCAATTCGGCAAGGATCTCATCACGGACGCGCTTGCCGTCCAGGACTTGGGACATATGTTTCATTAGATCACTTGCGCGCGGCCACAGCGTATCCGGCATTTGATACGCTGATGCAACGTGCGAATGCTGTGGATATTGCTGGCCGTGCCGCTGGCGGCGCAGACGCCGGACTTCGCCGCGCGGCTCTATCCCGTCCTCGAACGCGCCCAGTGCCGGGCGTGCCACAACGACAACGGAGTAGCCTCCACCAGCCGCCTCACCATGCCCTCGGAGGGCGCCCCGGCTGGCGAAATCCGGCAATTCGGCCTCTCGCTGCAACGCCTGGTCCATCGCGACAAGCCCGCCGAGTCCCTGCTCGTGCGCAAACCAACCAACCGCGTCAGCCATCCCGGCGGAGAGCGCATCCGGCAAGGCTCCGAGGAGGAATCGTTATTGCTCGCCTGGGCCGCGCATCTGGCCGCGCTGCCGGAGGGCTCCATTGTCGATCCGGCGCCCCAAAAACCGCTGCCCGTCGTCCTGCGGCGCCTCACCCACAGCCAGTACAACAGCACCGTGGCCGAACTGCTCGGCGACCGCACTCGGCCCGCCAACCGCTTCCCGCCCGAGGACGTCGTCAACGGTTTCACCAATCAGGCCGACGGCCAGAGCATCTCCCCGCTGCTGGCCGAGGACTACGCCCGTGCCGCGGCCAAACTGGCGCGCGGCGCCGCCCGCTCCGGAGCTCTCGCCAGGTGGATCCCCTGCGAGAAATCCGCCCCGAACTGCGGCACCCAATTCGTCCGGACCTTCGGCGAACGGGCCTTTCGCAGGCCCCTCACCGAACGCGAGGCCGCGGCATTCGAACGTCTGCTCGGCCCCTCCTTCGACGCACAAACCGTCGTGGAGGCAATGCTGCAATCGCCCGCCTTCCTCTTCCACACCGGTACGGGCCCCTACGCCACCGCGTCCCGCCTGTCCTATCTGTTATGGGACGCACCGCCCGACGAACCGCTCCGCCTGGCCGCCGCCCGCGGCGAGTTGGCGACGCCGCAGCAGATCGAGCACCAAGCCCGCCGCCTGATGCAGGACCCCCGCGCGCGCGCCGCCCTCAATCGCTTCCTCGCCGAGTGGCTCCGGTTTGACCGCGTCAAGGGTGCGCTGCGCGAACGCAAACTCTTCCCCGAATTCGGGCCGGAACTCATCCAGGCCATGACCGAGGAGACCACCCACCTGTTCTCCCATCTCGTATGGGAGGACCGTTCGTTCCTCGAGTTCTTCACCGCAGAATACTCCTTTCTGAACCTCCCGCTCGCACGGCTCTATGACCTGCCCGCCCCGGACGGCGAATTCGCCCTCACCCGTTTCCCGGCCGGTGGGAAGCGCGCCGGAGTCCTCGGCCACGCCTCATTCCTCACACTGACCTCCAAACCCTCCGAAACTGCGCCCACCGAACGCGGCCTCTTCATCCGCGAGCATTTTCTCTGCCAGATCGTCCCGCCGCCGCCACCGGGCGTCAGCACCACCCTGCCCCCCATCGACGAGGACAAGCCGCTTACCAACCGCGAGCGCCTCGGCATGCATCTATCCAACCCCAGTTGCGCCTCGTGCCACCGGTTGGTGGACCCCATCGGATTCGGCCTGGAACAGTTCGACGCCATCGGCCGCTATCGCGAAAAGCAGCTGGCGCTGGTCTACCCGGCCGTCGACAAAACCCGCCGCAATACCCGCCGCGACGGGATCCCCGTCGAAATCCCCCTCGACCCGAGCGCGAGTATCCTGGGCATACCCAACTCCGAATTCCGCACGCCGGCCGAGGCGGGACGCATCCTGGCCGCCACGCCCGCCTGCCAGCGTTGTATCGTGAAACAGTTCTTTCGTTACGCTCTGGGCCGGTTGGAAACCATCCCCGACCGCCCGCACCTGGACGCCGCCTACGAGCGCTTTACCCGTTCCGGATTCCGATTCCGCGAGCTGGTCCTGGCCGTCGTCGCGTCCCGCCCGTTTCTGGAGGAGGCAATCGATGCCCGTTGAGACAAAACTGCCACGCCGCACGTTTCTACGCGGCGTCGGCCTGGCCGGGTCCGCGATTCGCGTCGGACTGCCGCCGCTGGAGGCGATGTTCAACTCCTCCGGCACCGCCTACGCCGCGGGCGCCAGCAAAACCATTCCCAAGCGCTTTGTCCTCTGGTTCAACGGCAACGGCATTCCGGAGAAGTACTGGGTGCCACGCGAAACGGGCCCGGAATACGTCATGCCCTCGTGCCTCCAGCCCCTCGCCGCATACCGGGAAGACATCCACATCGTCACAGGGCTCGACAGCGCCGCCGCCCGCCTGCCCGGGCCCGGCAACAGCCACTACCCGTCGATGAGTGCGGTCGTCTCCTGCAGGACCTACACCGGCCGCGGCGCCGGCGGGCCTTCGATCGATCAGGCCATCGCGCAGCGGATCGGCGGGGATACCCGCTTCCGGTCGCTGCAGATCGGCGTCTGCCAGGAGTCGTTCGGCGAAAGCATTCAGCGCAACCTGAGCTGGGCGGACCGGGACCGGCCGCTGCCGCCGGAGATGGTTCCGCACCGCTTGTTTGACCGTCTCTTCGGCGTCAAGGACGTCGCCTGGGTCTCCCGCCAGAAGAGCATTCTGGACGTAGTAAAGGATCAGACGGCCGGGCTGCAAGGCCGTCTCGGCGTCAGCGACAAACGGAAACTGGACGAGTATCTGCAATCGGTCCGCGAACTGGAGACCTCCATCGCCACCCTGCCCCCGGCCTACCAGACGGCGGTGGAGCGGCCCTCCGAGGCCCTCGACCTCCGCGACTATCCACGAATCGCGAAGTTACAGAGTGACTTACTCGTTCATGCCCTCGCCTCGCAGCAGACGCGCGTCGCCTCCTATATGTTGACGAAGTGCCAGGGCCTGACCCGCTTCCCCTGGCTGGGACACACCGCGCAGCGCCATCATGAATACACGCACGGCGACGTCGAAACGCCTCGCGGCATGCGGATTCTGCGCGATATCTGCCGCTGGCACGTCGAGGAGTTCGCCTACCTGCTTGGCCGGTTGAAAGCGACGCCGGAAGGCGAGCGGACACTGCTCGACAACACCGCACTCGTCATGGTGCACGAGCACGCCGAGGCCAACGCGCACAAGAACAACAACCTGGCGTTGCTGCTGGCCGGCAATGCCGGCAGGTGGAAGACCGGGCTGCACACCCGGACCACCGGTACGCTCGGCGATCTGTATCTCACCATCGCCGACGAGGTCCTGGGCGCTGGCCTGAAGAGCTACCCCACCGCGGAGCGCAAGCTGAACGAGATCGTCTGATGCGGGTACGGCGATGAGGCACGCGGGATGGCTGCTGGCACTGGGCCTGACGGTGGCGGCCGGGCCGGCCGACCACGCGCTGGCGCGTTGGACGATTCTCGAAGGCGGCCGCGTCGCCATCGGTGGCCGCGTCTATACCGACATCGCGGATCTGCCGCAGGGCGACTACCAATTGGAGATGGTCGACTGGGTGGCAGTCAACGCCGTGCCGGAAGACCTCGAGCGGATTACCGGCCTGCGCGCGCTCCGCGAACTCCGCCTGCCAGGGCCGCTGTGGAACCGCAATGCCGACGGCGGCAAGGACCTCAGCCATCTGCTCCGCTTCCTCGCCCCGGTCACGACTCTGGAGAAACTCACCTTCAGCGACCACTTTCTGGACCGTATCCGGTTCCGCGACGCCGGCCTCGACGCCATTCAGAGCCTCGGCGGACTGCGCGAACTGGCCCTGCGGCAGGCCGAGGTGAAGGGCCAGGGCCTGCGGCACTTCAGCAATCTGGAGTCTCTCGATGTTACCCTCTGCCCGCTGGCCGACTTAGCTCCCCTGGCAGGCATGCGTAAGTTGCGGCGTCTGTGGGCTGGCGACACCTTCATCACCAATCTGCAGCCGCTGGCCGCGCTGACGGCGCTTGAGGATCTGGACCTGCACGGCACCGGAATCCGGGATGAGTCCGTTGGCGCCCTCGGCCCGCTGCGCGCGCTCAGGCGGCTCGACCTGCAGGGTACGGCGATCACCGACGCCGCCGTTGAGACGCTCGCCGGCCTGCCAGACCTCGAATGGTTGAACCTCTACCGGACACAGATCTCAAACGCCGGCCTGCTCCGCCTTCGAAGCCTGCGGAAGCTGCGGCACCTCGATGTGCGCTACACGCGGGTCACCGCCAGCGGCTTTGATGCGTTTCGCGCCGCGCGGCCGGAGACCGCCATTCAGTACGCCGGGGGCAGCGGGCGCGCCGTCTCCCCGCTCGCCCCGCCGGCCACCCGCACCGCCGGTGCACTCGCCGCCTGGGTCACAAAGTTGGGCGGCACGGTCCGGCTTTCCGCCGGTTTCGTTTCCCTGCGGGGAGTCCCGCTGACGGACGAGGCCGTGGCCGCCGTGGCGGCGATGCCAGGCCTGCGTTCGCTTGACCTGGAGGCGACTGAAGTCGGTGACCGTGCCGCGTCCTCGCTGCAATCGGCCACAGGCCTCGAGGAGCTGACGCTCAACAGTACGCAGGTTTCAGACACCGGCCTGGCCGCCTGGGGCGCCCTGCCGCGCTGGCTCCGGATTTCGCTCAACAACACCTACGCGACCGGGGCCGGCTTCTCCCGTTGGGCAGGGCCCTCCGCCCTGGAGGACCTCAGCCTTTTGGGCGCCCCGGCCAGCGATGAGACCATCCCCGCCCTCGCCAGGCTACCCCGCCTGCGGCGCCTGATATTGGCCGAGAGCGACGTGACCGGCGCTGGCCTCGCCGCTCTCGCTGGCTTGCCGTTGCAGGAGTTGGACCTCGCCGCTACCGACGTCGGCGACGACGCGCCCCTCGGCCGATTCCCCGCCCTGCGCCGCCTGCGCCTGCGGGATACCCGCATCTCCGACGCCATGCTGCGCGACAAGCTGCCCGCCCTTTCGCAACTCGAACACCTCGATCTGGCCCGAACCCGCATCTCCAACGAGGGTATGCCGGGCATCGGGCGGCTGGCCGCTTTGCGCAGCCTCGATCTTTCCTACTCCGAGGTCGACGACGCCGGCCTCGCAATCCTCGCCCGCCTCCTGCACATCGAAAGCATCATTCTCGACAGCACCCACGTCAGCGATGCCGCTCTGCCCACGATCACCGCATGGTCAAAGCTGGCCGAAATCAATCTCTATCATTCATTGGTGTCCGAAGCCGGCGCCGCCGCGCTCCGCAGAGCATTTCCCGCCGCGCGCGTCATCTGGGACAAGGAGGCCGCGATGCCCCACAGGAGGCGCGCATGAAGTGGCTCTGGCTGGCGGCAACGGCAGTCGCCTGCGGGCAGTCGGCGGTGGACCTCACCGCCACCTGGATTACCGACGCCGATCTCGATCGCGTCACACAGTCGCAGTCCCTGCACACGCTCCGGCTGGCGCAGACCCGCATCACCGATGCCGGCCTGGAACGGCTCCGCACGCTCCAATCGCTCCGCGAACTCGACCTCTACTACGCGGAGTTCTTCACCGACGACGGCATCGCCGCCCTGCGTGGTCTCGTAAAGCTCGAAAAGCTGAACCTGCGCGGTACCCGCGTGACCAGCCGCGCCTTCGAGGCAATCGCCGCCATCGAGTCGCTACGCGAGCTCGACGTCAGCTACACGCAGATTGATGATAGCGGCGTCGAACAGCTCGCCGACCTGCCGCACCTGGAACGTCTGTCGCTCGGCGGCACGCGTATCGGCGTCGTGGCGCTCGCCGGGTTGAAGCAACTGCCCGCGCTCCGCCACCTCGACCTCGGCGGCATGCAGCGGGTCGATTCCGGCCACTGGGGATTAACCCTGAATGCAGCCGTGCTGGCCGAACTCGGTGGACTGGAGAATCTCCGCTCGCTTAATCTCAGCGGCGCCGTCCTGAACGACATCGGCGCCGACAAGCCCGGCCTGAAGGAGGAGCAGAGGAAGACGCTGGAAGGCCTTGAAAACCTGCGCGG
>CAZWDD010000292.1:0-2411 GCA_964632345.1 uncultured Solibacteraceae bacterium
GTTCGGTGAGCGTGTAGACGACCCACTGGCCGTGGGGGCTGGGGACGGGGGCGCCGGTGCGCTTGAGGAGGAAGATGTCTTCGTGGGTGACGGGGCGTTTCTGGGCGGGGAGGAGGGAGGCGGTGAGCGCGAGGAGGAGTAGGAGGAGGGGGCGCATATGCCCCCATTTTTACACCTCGCGGAAAGGGGTGGAGGGGTCGTAGGATTCCAGGTGGGTGCGCCATTGGCGCCAGCGGGCGCGCATGGCGTCGAGGCGGGGGCGGTGGGCGGGATCGGAGGCGAGATTGGTTTCCTGAAGGGGGTCCCGCTTGAGGTCGTAGAGCTCTTCAAAGATGGGGTTTTCGTCGAGGAAGCGGCAGTACATCCAATCGTTGGAGCGGACGCCTTCGGTTTTGGGGATCCAGGGGTTGGGGAGGAGGTGTTCGTAGAAGAAGTCCGTGCGCCAGGAGGGTGGGCGGTGGCCGTGGGCGAGGGGGAGGAGGTTGCGGCCCTGGGTGCCGGTGGGAGGGGTGAGGGCGGCGGCGGAGAGGATGGTGGGGGCGAGGTCGATGTTGAGGACGGTTTCCGAGCGGCGGATGCCGCCTTTGTGGCGGGGATCGAAGATGATGAGGGGGACGCGGACGGACTCTTCGTGGAGGAACCACTTACCGGCGAGGCCGTGTTCGCCGAGATAGAAGCCGTTGTCGCCGGTGTAGATGATGAGGGTGTTCTGTAACTGGCCGGACTTAGTGAGGTGATCGACGATGCGGCCGACCTGGGTATCGATTTCCGAGATGAGGCGGTAGTAGTTACGGACCGACTCCTGGTAGAGGGCGGGGGTGCCGAAGCGGACGGCGTAGCGGCGGCGGTTCTCCGAGCGCTGGATGCTGGGGGGGAGCTGCGCGATGTAGCGCGGGTGCATGGTTTTGGGTTCGGGGAAGCGGACGCCTTCGTAGAGATTGGCGGTGGCGGGGCTGGGGAGGAACTGGCGGGGGTCTTCGTCCTGGACGTGAGCGGCCTTGAAGGAGACGGACAGGCACCAGGGTTGGCCGGGTTGCATGAATTCGATGGCCTGGGTGCCCATGATATCGGTCAAGTGCGGGCCGGGTTCGCCTTCGGGGAAGTATTTGCCCTGGCCGGGGAAGCCGCGCCAGTAGTCAAAGGTATCGGCGGGCATTTTGTTGCCGACGCCGTACTTGCCGATGAAGCCGGTGCGGTAGCCGGCGGCGCGGAGTAACTGGGGATAAGTGAGTTGATAGCGGGCGGGGGAGAAGGTGTCGGCGAAGTTATGGACGCCGTGAGTGCGGGCGTACTGGCCGGAGAGGATGGAGGCGCGGGAGGTGGCGCAGATGGACGTGGTGACGAAGCAGTTATCGAAGATGGCGGCGCGCTGGGCGAGGGAGTCGAGGTGGGGGGTCCTGATGAGTTTGTTGCCCATGCAGCCGAGGGTGTCCCAGCGCTGGTCGTCGGCGAGGAGGAAGAGGATGTTGAGGTGGCCGGCGGGAGGGGCGGCGGCGAGGGAGGAGGCGAGGAAGTGGCGGCGGGAGAGCATGTGGCTAGGAACTTAGTTTAGAATGAAATCATGAAGCGGGTTAACATGCACGACGCCAAGACGAATCTTTCCCGGTACGTCGCTGAGTTGAAGCCCGGCGAGACCATCATTCTATGCAATCGGAATGAGCCGGTGGCGGAGATCCGGTCATTGCGCGGGAGTCAGGAGAAGCGGCGGAAGACGAAGGTTGGCGTGTTTAAGGGACAGTTCACGGTGCCGGATTCGTTCTTTGAGCCGTTGCCCGACTCGGTGCTGAAGGCGTTCAACGGCGAATGAGACTCCTCCTGGATACGTGTGCGTTTTTGTGGCTGGGGTTGGATTCGGAGAATGTGAGCCGGGATGCCCGCGCAGCATTTCTGAACTCCGACAACGAGAGCTACCTGAGTGCGGCGTCGGCTTGGGAAATCGCGATCAAGTACTCGATTGGCCGCCTCTGGCTGCCAAAGGCACCCGATCTTTTTGTGGGGGAGGGACGGGAGAGAAGTGGTGTGGCGGCGTTGCCGGTGGATGAGGAGTCGGCACTGCTGGTGGGGCGCCTGCCGCGGCTGCATGCGGACCCGTTTGACCGAATGCTGGTTGCGCAGGCGATCGTCCACGGAATGGATTGCGAAATACGGGATTCGGACAATCTGGTGAAGAAGGCCTGGACGGCGTCGATGCCTTTGTGAAGGTTGGGGAGGTGGAACTTCTCGTTGGGGGCGTGGAGGTTGTCGTCGGGGAGGCCGAAGCCCATGAGGACGGAGGGGATCCCGAGTTCCTTCTGGAATAGGGCGACGACGGGGATGGAGCCGCCGGAGCGCATGTAGACGGTGGGGCGGGCGAAGGTATCGGCGAGGGCAGCGGAGGCGGCCTGGAGGATGGGGTGGGAGGGGTCGACGAG
>CAZWDD010000292.1:2421-7098 GCA_964632345.1 uncultured Solibacteraceae bacterium
GCGGGGGGGGGGGGGCCTGGTCCGGGGGTGGCCTGGGGCGGGGGCGGGGGGGTGGGGGTGGGTGGGGTCGACGCGGGTGGCGGGGCTGGCGCCGAAGAGGTCGAACCGGCTGACGACACCGGGCGGGGTGGCGCGGGCGATGGCGTCGCGGAGTTGGGCGAGGATGGTGTCGGGGTCCTGGTTGGGGACGAGGCGGCAACTGATTTTGGCGTGGGCTTTGGCGGGGATTACGGTTTTGAAGCCCGGGGCGGTGAAGCCGCCGGCGATGCCGTGGACTTCGAGAGTGGGGCGGGCCCAGGTGCGTTCCAGGACGGAGAAGCCGGGTTCGCCGGTGAGGGCGGGGGAGCCGACTTCGCGGCGGCGGTACTCTTCCTCGTCGAACGGGAGCGAGGCCCAGGCGGCGAGTTCGGCGGGGGACGGGGTGGCGACGGCGTCGTAGAAGCCGGGGATTTGGATACGGCCGTCGGTACCTTTGAGGGCGGCGATGATGTGGGCGATGGCTTCGAGGGGATTGGGAGCGGCGCCGCCATAGACGCCGGAGTGGAGATCCTGGGAGGCGCCGTGGACGTGGAGTTCGCCGAAGATGCCGCCGCGGAGGCCGGTGCAGAGGGTGGGGATGCCGGGGGCGAACATTTCGGTATCGCAGATGAGGGCGGCGTCGGCTTGGAGGGCGTCGCGGTGGGCGGGGACGAAGGCTTCCAGGTGCTGGCCGCTGGCCTCTTCCTCGCCTTCGATGAGGATTTTGAGGTTGATGGGGAGGCGGCCGAGGCGGGCGATGGTGCGGCGGATGGCTTCGAGGAGGATGAGGGTCTGGCCTTTGTCGTCACAGGCGCCGCGGGCGAAGATGTCGTTGCCGCGGATGGTGGGTTCGAAGGGAGGCGAGAGCCAGAGGTCGAGGGGATCGGGGGGTTGGACGTCGTAGTGGCTGTAGAGGAGGAGGGTGGGGGCGCCTGGGGCGTGACAGTGGGAGGCGAAGACGAGGGGGTGGCGGCCGGGCGATTCGATGAGAGTCGTTTCGGGGATTCCGGCATCTAAGAGAAATTGCCGCACCCAGTGGGCGGCGCGGAGGCAATCGGCCGCGTGATCGGGGCTGGTGCTGATGCTGGGGATTCGCAGGAATTCCTGGAGCTTTTCGACGACGTCCATCCTTTCAATCTACCTTTCCAAAACAACATGCATACGAACCGGCTGGCCAATGAACAGAGTCCCTACCTGCAGCAGCACGCGCAGAATCCGGTGGACTGGTACCCGTGGGGGGAGGAGGCGTTTGCGAAGGCGCGGGCGGAGAACAAGCCGATTTTCCTGAGCATCGGGTATTCGACGTGCCATTGGTGTCATGTGATGGAGCGGGAGTCGTTTGAGAACGAGGCGACGGCGGAGATATTGAACCGGGACTTCGTGTCGATCAAGGTGGACCGGGAGGAGCGGCCGGACGTCGACCGGATCTACATGCTGTTTGTGCAGGCGACGACGGGGGGCGGCGGGTGGCCGATGAGCGTGTGGCTGACGCCGGATTTGAAGCCGTTCTACGGGGGTACTTATTATCCGCCGGACAACCGGTATGGGCGGCCGGGGTTCCGGACGGTGTTGAATCATCTGGCCCAGGCGTGGCGGGACGACCGGGAGAAGATTGACGACTCGGTGGCGGAGATTATGGGGCAGTTGGGCGGGTATGCGGCGTTATCGAAGGGGCCGGGGGCGGTGAGCGATGCGGTGCTGGATGCGGGATATAACCATTCGCGGCGGACGTTCGATAAGCGGTACGGCGGGTTCGGGACGGCGCCGAAGTTTCCGCGGCCGGTGCAGTTGAACTTCCTGCTGCGGTATTGGAAGGCGACGGGGGAGGAAGAGGCGCTGGAGATGGTGGTGGCGACGCTGCGGGCGATGGCGCGGGGCGGGATGAACGATCAGCTGGGCGGCGGGTTCCACCGGTACTCGGTGGACGCGCGGTGGTTCGTGCCGCATTTCGAGAAGATGCTGTACGACCAGGCGCAACTGGCGGTGAGCTATCTGGAGGCGTATCAGATAACGGGGGAGGCGGACCTGGCGGCGGAGGCGCGGCGGATATTCGAGTATGTGCTGCGGGACATGACGCACCGGATGGGGGGATTCTTCAGCGCGGAGGATGCCGACTCGGTGATCCATCCGGACCATCCGAAGGAGAAGGGGGAGGGGGCGTTCTACGTCTTCGACTGGCGGGAGCTGGAGGCGGTGCTGGGGCCGGAGGCGGCGGAGTTCGGGCGGTATTTCGGGTGCCGGCCGGAGGGGAACGTGGAGCCGCATGAGGATCCGCACGAGGAATTTACCCGGAAGAATATCCTGTTCCGGGCGGTGGAGCCGGCGCCGGCGTACGACGAGGCGCGGGCGAAGCTGATGGGGTACCGGAACATGCGGGTGCGTCCGCACCTGGACGATAAGGTGCTGACGGCATGGAACGGGTTGATGATTTCGGCGTTTGCCAAGGGGGCGCAGGTACTGGGGGAGGCGCGGTATCTGCAGGCGGCGCGGCGGGCGGCGGACTTCATCCGGAACACGATGTGGCAGCCGGAGCGGGGCGTGCTGCTGCGGCGGTGGCGGGCAGGGGAGGCGGCGATTGACGGGTTCCTGGACGACTACGCGTTCTTCACGCTGGGGCTACTGGACCTGTATGAGACGTCGTTCGAGGCGCGGGACCTGGAGCTGGCGCTGACGCTGGCGGAGAGGATGCGGGAGTTGTTTGAGGACAAAGAGAACGGGGCTTTCTATTCAACGGCGGAGGGGGATGCGTCACTGGTGATGCGGCTGAAGGAAGACTATGACGGGGCGGAGCCGTCGGGGAACTCGATGGCGGCGCTGGCGCTGCTGCGGCTGGAGGCGATGACGGGGAAGGCGGAGCTGGGCGAGTCGGCACGGCGGACGATTGCGGCGTTTCATAGCCGGCTGACCACGCAGACGGCGGCGGTGCCGCAGATGCTGTGCGCGTATCTGTTCGCGGGGCGGAAGCCACGGCAGATTCAGTTTGCTGGGGAGGGGCCGGAGGAGCTGGTGCGGGTGGCGCACGGGGTGTTCGCGCCGTTCCAGGTGCTGCTGCGGGCCGAGCGGCGGGAGGGTCCGGCGGAGGCGCAGATTTGCGAGGATTTCGTGTGCCGGATTCCGGTGCGGGAGGCGGAGAGCCTGCGAAGCCAAGTAGAATAGTCGTTTCCATGGAACCGAAATTCCGCATTGCATCGATCACAGACGAATTCTCCCCGGCGAACCCGGCACTGGCGTTGACGCAGATGGCCTCGATCGGGATGACGGGCGCGGAGCTGCGCGTGCTGTTCGGGAAGAACATCATGGATCTCAACGAGGAAGAGATGACGCGGCTGCGGCATCTGCTGGAGGGGACGGGGATCGAGGTGATCTCGATTGCGTCGCCGATTCTGAAGTGCGTGCTGCCGGGCGGGCCGGAGGTGGACACGCGGTTCCAGCAGGACATCTTCAACTCCAAGCACACCTTTGAGGACCAGCCGGCGCTGGCCGAGCGGGCGTTCCATATTGCGAAGTTTTTCGGGGCGAAGATCATCCGGGTGTTCAGCTACTGGCGGACGGTGGATCCGGACAAGTGTTTCGATGCCGTGGTGCTGGCGATGAACGACCTGGCGGAGAAGGCGGCGAAGGAAGGGCTGATCATCGGGATTGAGAACGAGCACGCCTGCAACATTGCGACGGCGCGGGAGGCGGCGCGGCTTTTGGACGCCGTGCGGCACCCGAACCTGCAACTGGTGTGGGACCCGGCGAATGCGCTGGTGTCGGGCGAGACGCCGTATCCGGACGGGTATGCGCTGCTGCCGAAGGACCGGATTGCGCATGTGCATGTGAAAGACTGCCACATGGACGGGCACAAGCCGGTGTGGGGTCCGGTGGGGACGCGGCAGGTGGACTGGAAGGGGCAGGTGGGCGCGTTGTGGGCCGACGGGTACCGGGGGTGGCTGAGCCTGGAGACGCACTGGCCGGGACCGGGCGGGGATAAGTTCCTTGGTTCGACCATTTGCGGGTGGAACATGCGCGGACTGGCGTCTATGTAAACTGATTCGACATTCCGGTGACGTAGCCGACCTCGGGCGCGTCTGAACAACGTTAGGGAGATGGAGGCGCGGATGCGCAAGCGGAAAATCCTGGCGGTAATCCTACTATTGACGATGGTGGGGGTGGCGTTTGCGCAGCGGGGCCGGCGGCAGTTCTTTCCGTTCCAGGAAGACGACGACGTGGCGACGCCGGCGGATGCGGGGGACAAGACGGAGTTTCAGTTTGCGCGGCTGCAGTATCCGAACTGGCGGTCGAACGACCGGATGTGGTCGATGCGGGGGGCGTGGTCGATTGACTACCCGAAGGCGGACCGGCAGTTTGTGCAGGGCGTGCGCCGGCTGACGCGGCTGAATATTCGGTCGGTGGAACAGGTGGTGAACCTGGAGTCCGATGAGATTATGAACTACCCGTGGGCGTACGTGGTGGAGCCGGGGCATTGGGACCTGACCGACAAGCAGGTGAAGAAGCTGCGGGAGTATCTGTTGAAGGGCGGGTTCCTGATGACGGACGACTTCCACGGGTCGATGGAGTGGGAGATTTTCATGATGTCGGTGCAGCGGGTGTTTCCGGACCGGCCGGTGGTGGACCTGCCGAACGACCATCCGATCTTCCACGTGCTGTATGACCTGG
>CAZWDD010000293.1:0-7089 GCA_964632345.1 uncultured Solibacteraceae bacterium
AGCTGGCGGAGTGGAAGCTTGCTGAGAACACGGTGGTGCTCTATTTCAGTGACACCGGGCCGAACGGCTGGCGCTGGAACGGGGGGATGAAGGGGCGGAAGGGAACGGTGGACGAAGGCGGGGTACGGGTGCCGTTCTTGCTGCGCTGGCCGGGACGCGTGAAGGCGGGGCTGCGAGTGCCACAGATTGCCGGGGCGATTGATCTGCTGCCGACGCTGACGGACCTTGCGGGCGTGCGGTGGCAGGCGCCGAAGCCGCTGGATGGCGTGAGTCTGCGGCCGCTGCTGAGCGGGAAGGCGGACGGGTGGCCGGACCGGATGATCTTCAGCCAGCAGCGGAACCGGTTCAGCGTGCGAACGCAACAGTACCGGCTCGATCCGGAGGGCAAGCTGTTCGACATGACGGCGGACCCGGAACAGAAGCGGGACATCGCGCGGGAGCGGCCGGAGGTGGCGGCGCGGTTGCGCGAGGCCGTGGCGAAGTACGCCGCGGAGGTGACACCATTTGTTGGCCCGGACGACCGGCCGTATCCGGTGGGGTTCGCGACGTCGACGTGGCTGCCGGCGCGCGACGGCGTTGGACACGGCGGCGTGGAACGTAGCGGGCGCGCGCCGAACTGTTCGTTCTTCACGAACTGGAAGAAGAAGGAAGACCGCATCACGTGGGACGTCGAAGTGCTGCGGGCGGGCACGTACAAGGCGGAGCTTTACTATACGTGCGCGGCTGCGGATGTCGGCGCGACGGTGGAACTCGAGTGGAACGGGGCGCGGGTGAAGGGGAGGGTCGATACAGCGCACGATCCCCCGTTGGAGGGGTTGGCCGAGGACCGGTTTGACCGAGGCCCGGAATCCTTCGTCAAGGCGTTCCGGCCATTGGAATTGGGGCGGATCCGCCTATCCAAGGGACGCGGCGCGATGACGCTGCGGGCGCTGGAGATTCCAGGGGGGCAGGTGGCGGACGTGCGGTATTTGATATTAAGTCGAGTGTGAAGCCGATGCGGTTGTTGTTACTCATGATCGGGGGAGCGCTCACCGGACAGGACGCGGCGGAGCTGTTCGCGACGCGCATCCAGCCGATGCTGGCGCGAGATTGCCAGGGGTGCCATGGCGAGGCGATGGCGCTGAGCAAGCTGGATCTTCGGAGCCGGGAGTCGATGCTGCGCGGGGGTGCGCGAGGACCGGCGATGGTCCCCGGCAAGGCGGCCGAGAGCCTGCTGCTGCGGATGCTGGAGGCAAAGGACGGGGTGCAGATGCCGCCGGGCGATGCGTCGAAGCGCGTGCCGCCGGAGATGGTGGAAGCGGTGCGCATGTGGATTGACGCCGGCGCGCCATGGAAGACCGCGAAGACCGACATCTGGAGCAACTACAAGGAAGAAGACCTGTGGGCATTCCGCCCGCTGCGGGCGCGGGACAGGGCGAAGCGGATTGACGACTTTCTACCGGCGGCGGCGGCGGCAGACCGGCGCACGCTGCTGCGCCGGGTGACGATCGACATGACCGGCCTGCCGCCGACACCGGAGGAGACAGAGTCTTTTGTGGGGGACCGCTCCGCACAGGCATGGGAGAAGCTGGTGGAGCGCCTGCTGGCATCGCCGCGCTACGGCGAGCGCTGGGGCCGGCACTGGCTGGACGTGGTCCGCTACGCCGACACCAGCGGGTATTCAAACGATTTTGAGCGGCCGAATGCGTGGCGCTACCGCGACTATGTGATCCGCAGCTTCAACCAGGACAAGCCTTACGACCAGTTCATCCGGGAGCAGATTGCTGGGGATGAGTTGTATCCGGAGTCGGCGGAGGCGCGGATTGCGACGGGGTTTCTGCGGATGGGGCCGTGGGAACACACGGGAATGTCCGTGGAAGCGGTGACGCGGCAGATGTTTTTGGACGACGTGACCCATTCGACGGCGGCGACGTTCCTGGGCCTGACGCTGGGCTGCGCACGCTGCCACGATCACAAGTTCGACCCGCTGCCTACCAAAGACTACTACCGGATGCAGGCGGTGTTCGCGAGCACGGAGTTTGCGCGGCCGGCGCTGGCTTTTCTACCCGGTGAAAATATTGCGGGGATGGCGGCCGGCCGGGAGCATCTGCAGCGCGTGGCGGACCAGGCGCGGGCGCGGATGAAGGAACTGGGCCCGCAGAACAAGGAGCGGAAGGATCCGGCGCTGTTTGAGGAGTTCAAGCTGTACCAGAAGCACACGGCGCTCTACAGCGAGTCGCTGGACCGGTACGAGCCAAAGGCGTTTGCGGTTTCGAGCGGACCGCTGGACGGCGCCACGGATGGCGGGCCGAACCTGAAGTATCCGAAGGCAGCGGAGTACCGGGCGGCGGATGTGCATGTGCTGACCGGAGGAAATGTACAGTCACCGGCGGAAAAGGTACAGCCGGGCGTGTTGACGCTGTTGGAACGTTACGGGAATTATCCTTCACCGGAGGTGCCGGACACGGTGCAGGGGAGGCGCGCGGTGCTGGCGAAGTGGATCGCCGACGCGCGCAACCCGCTGACGGCTCGCGTGATGGTGAACCGCATCTGGCAGTACCACTTCGGTGAGGGAATTGCGGCGGACACGAACAACTTCGGGAAGATGGGGAAGAAGCCCGCGAACACGGAGTTGCTTGACTGGCTGGCCGCGTACTTCATTGAGAGCGGCTGGAGCGTGAAGGCGGTACACCGGGCGATCCTGCTTTCGAAGGCTTATCAGAGCAGCGGCCTGAAGCCACGCCGGATGGAGGCGGAGGTGCTGCGCGACAGTATTCTGGCGGTGACGGGAGAGTTGAGCCCGGACACGGGCGGGCCAGGAACGTTTCCGCAGATCAATGAAGACGTGGCGCGGCAGCCGCAACACCGGATGGGCTCGCTGGCCCCGGTCTACCGGCCATCGCCGGCGAAGCGGGACCGGAACCGGCGGACCATCTACACGTTTCAGCAGCGCAGCCTGATAGACCCGATGGTAGAGGTGTTCAACGGACCGAGCCTGGATCTTTCGTGCGAGCGGCGGGATGCATCGACGGTGCCGACGCAGGCATTCACGCTATTCAACGGGCAGTTCGCGCATGACATGGCGCTGGCGCTGGCGGCGCGGTTGGACGGAACGGGCGGGACCCCGCAGGCACGGATTCGGGAAGCGTTCCGGCGGGTGCTGGGCCGGGCGCCGGAAGGGGACGAGGAGCGCGCTGCGGCCGCATCGTTGCGGGAGTTGGAGAAGCAGCATGCTTCCGCCGCCCCGCCGCCAAGGCCGAAGCCCGCACCGGTGGTGCACACCATCACCAGCGAATTGACGGGCGAGCAGCATCGATTCGTCCACCAGGAAGACCCGGCCGCCTATGAACACAATCTGCATCCCAGCGAGACGACGCCGCGCGTCCGGGCGCTGGCCGATGTCATACTGGCCCTGCTGAATACCAACGAGTTCGCCTATGTCTACTAACTGCATGCGGATCGTCACGCCGTCGCGCCGGGAGCTGTTCTTCGGCGCAGGTATGGGGCTGGGCTCGGTGGCGCTCTCCGCGATGATGGCGGCGCAGGGGCCGCATCACAAGGCCAAGGCGAAGAACTGCATCTTCCTGCTGATGGAGGGCGGGCCAAGCCACATCGACACCTTCGATCCCAAGCCGAAGCTCGATGCGCTGCACATGACGAAGTTCCAGAAGGAGCGGAACAAGTTTGAAGCGAACATGAACACGGGCGAGCGGTACTACGTGAAGTCGCCGTTCCAGTTCCGCCGTGCGGGCCGCATGGGGATTGAGGTCAACACGCTACTTGAAGAGTTTGCCGGCATGGTGGATGATGTGTGTTTCTATCGCGGGCTGCAGGCGGAGAGCGTCAACCACCCGACAGCGCTTTACCACCTGAACACCGGGAACCAGTTCGGCGGGGACCCGGCGCTGGGGGCGTGGACGTCGTACGGACTCGGAACGGAGAATCGGAACCTGCCGTCGTTCATTGTGTTGCCGGACGTGGCGTATCCGCAGGGGGGCGCGGCCAACTGGTCGAACGGGTACCTGCCGGCGACGCACCAGGGGACGCCGCTGCGGCCTGCCGGCGCGCCGGTGCTCGATATGGCGCCGCCTCCGGGAGTGACGGCGGAGCGGCAGCGGACGACGCTGGATCTGCTCGGCGCGCTCAACCGGAAACACCAAGAGCGGCACCCGGAGCATGCGGAACTGGCGGCGCGCGTGGAGAGTTACGAACTCGCCTTCCGTATGCAGGCAGAGATGCCGAAGGTGCTGGACATCGCAAAGGAGAGGCCGGAAACACTGGCGATGTACGGCATCGGCGGGGCGAATCCGGACACGGATGCGGTGGGGCGGCGGTGCCTGCTGGCCAAGCGCCTGGTGGAGGCCGGCGTGCGGTTCGTGCAGGTGATCGCGATGGGTTGGGATTCGCATGACTACATCGAGAAGGCACACGGCGCAAGGATGCGGGCGATCGACAGACCGGTGGCCGGGTTACTCAAGGATTTGAAGCGAGGTGGGTTGCTGGATGAGACGCTGGTGGTATGGAGCGGGGAGTTCGGGCGGAGCCCGGACAATGGGATACGGGGCGGCGGAGAGGCGTGGGGACGGGATCACAACGCCACGGCGATGACGTGCTGGCTGGCCGGGGGTGGGGTGAAGGCAGGACACATTGTGGGCGCGACCGATGAGACGGGACTGCGCGCGGTAGAGGCCGTGCATCCGATCCGTGATTTCCACGTGACGCTACTGCACCTGCTGGGCCTGGACGATGCGAAGCTGCGGTACTTCCACGCCGGGCGGGAGAAGCAGCTCAGCCAGACGGGCGGCGAAGTGATCCGGGAACTGCTAGCGTAGGGACATGTCCGTTCGTTCGCTTCTATTGGCGCTGGTCCTGTTATCGACCACCAGCTTCGCCGGTGACATCCGGCTGCGTGGTTCCCTTGTCGGCAAGGTGGAGAGCGGCGGCGATGTCCGTATCCGGGGCACGCTGGTGGGCCGTTTCGAGAGTGGCGGCAGTATTCGCGTGAAGGGAAGCCTGGCGGGCCGGATCGAGTCCGACGGCAGCATCCGAAAGGGCGGATCGCTGGTCGGGAAAGTGGAGAAGGACGGAAGTATCCGCGTGAACGGCACGCTGCGCGGGAAGGTGGAGAGCGGCGGCGATGTACGGAAGGACGGATCGCTGATCGGCTCGGCGCAGGGCGTGACGAAGGAGCAGGCGGCGGCGCTGTTCTTTTTCGACTTCTTCGATCTTCGCTAGGAGAAGGCCTTCCGCACCTTGTGCAGGAACGTGGTGACGACCTCGGCGGGATCGCCGGGGCCCAGAGCCTCAATGGGCGTGAAGCCGCGGTAGCCGACCTTGTCGATGATGGCGCGGATACGCGGCAGGTCGATGTCAACCTTCTTCGTCCCGTACCAGACGTGCTCCTTGATCTGCCAGTTGCTGGAGTAGGGGAGGAGCTTTTCAATCTCGGCGTAGGGGTCCCCCTGACGCAGACTGCCGACATCGAGGATGACGCTGAACCAGTCGTGATTCACCATCCGCACGACGCGGATCGTCTCGTCGGCGGTCTTCAGGAAGTCGTCGTGGTGCTGCAGGCCGACGATGACGCCGCGACTGGCGCCGTAGTCGGCGCACTCCTTAAAGGCGGGGACCATCCATTCGAGCACCTGGTCGAACGTGTAGCCCTTCGGCACCTCCTTGCCCGCGAAGACACGCACCATGTCGCTGCCGAGCTTGGCGGCGACATCGATCCAGTCCTTCACCAGTTGGATGTGGCCGCGGCGGCTGGAGGCATCGGTAAGGGCAAAATCGTTGCGGACGCCGGTGCCGGTGATGGTAACACCGTTGAGGAAGGCGTGGCGTTTCAGCTTGAAGATCACTTCGTCGGACGGCACTTCCGGATAGCCGCGGAAGTAGTAGCCGGTCATGTCGACGCCGTCAATCTGCTGTTTGGCACAGTAGTCGATGACATCGTGGACATTCATCGTGCCGGCCATCAGCGGCTTGTTGAACGAGTAGGCGTTGAGGCCGATCTTGATCCGCGTGCCGCGATTGCGCTGCACCTCGCCGACCGTCGCCGCTCCGAAAGCGGCCGGGGCCACCGCGCCTCCCAGCAACATATGCCGCCGGTTGATTCCCGTGTTCATAACGAAAGTCCTTTCTTACGCCAGCAGTTCGCGCAGCACGCGCGCGGGCGTCACGCCGACCAGCGACTCATCGCGGCCTTCGTAGAAATATGTGTTCTTCTGATAGTCGATGCCCAGCAGGTGCTGAATGGTGGCGTGGATGTCGGCATGGCCCACGCGGTGCTCCGGAACGGCGGCGTAGCCAAGTTCGTCGGTGGCGCCGAAATCGAAGCCGCGCTTCACGCCGGCGCCCGCCATCCACATATTGAAGCCGTAGGGATTGTGGTCGCGGCCCGGCGCGGATGTTGCGGACTCAATGGTCGGCAGCCGCCCGAACTCGCCGCTCCAGACCACCAGCGTATCTGCCAGCATCCCGCGCTGATCAAGATCCGTGAGCAGCGCCGACATGCCCTGATCGATGTAGTGGCAGAGCCCTGGTAACTGGCCGGCAATGTTGCTGTGCGTGTCCCAATTGCCACCGCCGCCGCCGTAGATCTGCACGAAGCGCACCCCGCTTTCCACCAGGCGCCGCGCCATCAGGCAGAGCTTGCCGAACGGCGCGCTGCCCTTTTCTTCGACGCCGTATAGCTTCCGCGTGGCTTCACTTTCCGCTGACAGATCCGCCACGCGCATCGCCTCCACCTGCATGCGCGCCGCGAGTTCGTAATTGGCGATGCGCGCCTCCAGGTCCTGGTCGGCCGGATGATGCGCCTTCTGCTCCCGGTTCAACTCCTTCACCATGTCCAGCAGACGAAGCTGCTGCTCATGCGTAATGGATTCGGGCCGCTTGATGTCGAAGATCGGAGCCTTCGCGTCGGCCCGCATCTGCGTGCCGCTGAAGACGGGCGGCAGCCAGGCGGACGAGTGGGCGCGGGTGCCGATGCTGGCGCCTTCGCCGAGGGCGATATAGCCGGGCAGATTGCTGTTCTCCGAACCAAGGGCGTAGTTGACCCACGCGCCGATGCTCGGGAAGCCCGTGAATCCGCGGCCGGTGACGAAGGTGAAC
>CAZWDD010000294.1:0-7081 GCA_964632345.1 uncultured Solibacteraceae bacterium
GGCATCCCCCACTCGGTCGTCTTCGGCGGCTTCTCCTCGGAAGCACTCAAGGCCCGTATTCAGGATCTGGAAGCCAGCGTTGTCATCACCGCTGATGCTGGCTGGCGCCGCGGCAAGGAGGTCCGGCTCAAGGACGCCGTTGACGAAGCCCTGAAGTTCTGCCCTACCGTCGAACACTGCGTCGTCTACCGCCGCACGGGCAGCCCCGTCCACATGGAGTCCGGCCGTGACCACTGGTGGCATGTGCTCGATGAAACCGCCCGTGAGGACGTCCCCGCCGTCGAACTCGACAGCGAACACCCCCTCTATGTCCTCTACACCTCCGGCACCACCGGCAAGCCAAAGGGCATCCTCCACACCACCGGCGGCTACCTGCTGCAGTGCGCCATGACCATGAAGTGGGTCTTCGACCTCAAGGAGTCCGATACCTACTGGTGCACCGCAGACATCGGCTGGGTTACCGGCCACTCCTACGTCGTGTACGGTCCGCTGGCCGCCGGCGCCACCACCGTTATGTACGAGGGCGCTCCCGACACGCCGGCCTTTGACCGCTGGTGGCGGCTCGTCGACAAATACAAGGTTTCCATCTTCTACACCTCGCCCACGGCCATCCGCGCCTTGATCCGCCAGGGCGACCACTGGCCCGAACGCCACAGCCTGGATAGCATCCGCCTGCTCGGCAGCGTGGGCGAACCCATCAACCCGGCGGCCTGGGAGTGGTTCCACCGCATCATCGGCAACAACCGCTGCCCCATCGTCGACACCTGGTGGCAGACCGAAACCGGCGCCATCCTCATCGCCCCCATGCCCGGCGCCGTCCCGCTCAAGCCCGGCTCCGGTACACTCCCCATGCCCGGCCTGGTTCCCGAGATTGTCGACAACCACGGCAACCCCGTCCCCGACGGTCACGAAGGATTCCTCATCCTCCGCACCCCGTGGCCCAGCATGTTGCGCACCATCTGGGGCGATCCCGAACGCTTCAAGGAACAGTACTGGTCCCGCGTTCCCGGCGCCTACTTCACCGGTGACGCCGCCCGCAAGGACAAGGACGGCTACTTCTGGGTCCTCGGCCGTGTCGACGACGTGATGAACGTCAGCGGCCACCGCCTGAGCACCATGGAACTGGAGTCGGCTCTCGTTCGCCATCCAGCCGTCGCCGAAGCCGCCGTCGTCGGCAAACCCCACGAAATCACCGGTCAGGCCGTCTGCTGCTTCGTCACGCTGAAAAAGGGCATCGCCGATCACGAAAAGCTCGGCGCCGAGCTTCGCCAGTGGGTCGCCCACGAGATCGGGCCCTTCGCCCGTCCCGAGGAGATCCGCTTCACCGAAGCCCTGCCCAAGACGCGCAGCGGCAAGATCATGCGCCGCCTGCTCCGCGAAATCGTCACCAGCCACACCGTCGCCGGTGACGTCACCACGCTCGAGGACATGAACGTGTTGACGTCCCTCTCCGCCCAGCACGACGAAGACTGATCTCGCGTATCGCCGCAAATAAAAAAGGGCCCGGCGCCGCAAAGCGCCGGGCCCTCTTCATTGCGAACTACCAGTACAGCTTCAGGCCCACCTGCATCTGCCGCGGCGTGTTCACCTGATTCGTCACCAGGCCGAAAGTGCCGGCATTCAGATTCGTGCTGCCCGTTCCGAAGATCGTGCGGTTGAAGATGTTGAACCCTTCGCCGCGCAGATCCAGGCGAATCCCTTCCGTGATCCGGAAGGTCCGCGCCACGCTGACATTCTCCGACTGGCCCCACAGCGTCCGCAGCTTCGGATTGTGCCGCGTCGCGTTGCCGAAGTCCTGCGGCTGCGGCCCGAAGAAGCTGGCCGGCTGGAAGAACCGGTCGACCGCCGGATCAAACGAATCGCCGGCAATGTTTCCGCGCCAGCCATCGTAGGTCGTAATCGTCGGCCGCGTGATCCCGTTGAATATCGGCAGCGGATTGTTCCGCGTCAGGTCGATCGGTGTGCCGCTGTTGTAGACCTGAATCGCCGCGATCCGCCATCCGCCAAGGATGTGGCTGGCAACACCGGACGTGGCCCACTTGCCGCCCTTGCCGAACGGCAGGTTGTACAGCGTGGAGAACTTCACCACGTGTGTTTGGTCGTACTGGCCGATCGACTTCTCCAGCCGCCGGTTGTAGTGATCCTGCGCCCCAGTCTCCGAGTTCGCGAAATAGCTGTCGGAATCGGTAATCAGCTTCGAAAATACATAGCTCCACTGGATCGTCAGGTCCTTCGAGAACCGGCGGTCGAACTTAGCCACTGCGGCGTGATACGACGAATGCCCGCTCTTGTCCCCGTTCTGCGCGCCCGTGTTGATGTTCAAGTACTGCGGATACGGCCGCAACGACTGGCTTACGTTCCGCGCGCTCTGCCGCGTGAAACTCGGATACGGAGCCGTGATTCCGGCCGCCACCGCCGCCGCCGATGTAATGGGGCTGTTCATTAACGAGATCGCCTGGGCGCGCCCAAGCCGGCTCACCAGTGCGTTGAACCGCGCCGGGTCCACCTGATTCATCACCAGGATTCCGGACTGCAAATGCGTCCCGACATTGGCGTTATACCCGATCTCCAACACTGTATTCGCCGCAATCTGACGCTGCGTCGTGAACGTCCAGAAAAGCGCCTCCGGCGCGCGCGTTGCGTCCTGTCCGTTCCAGTAGTCCACCGCAAGCCCGTTCTGGAATCCCGGGTCGATCGATGGCGGCAGCGTGTAGGCAGGCAGCCCCTGATCCAGCAGGAATGTCGGCTGCACGCCCTGCGTCGTGTTCTGGAACGCCCACTGTCCGATGAAACCCGCAAAGTGGCCGGATCCCTGCACCGCCGTTACACGCGAGAACGACCGGCCGAATGCTGTCCGGATCGTCGTCTTGCTATCCGGCGAATACGCGATTCCAATGCGCGGGCCAATGCCTCCGTACCAGCCCGGCACCAGGCTCCGCCGGTTCTCCCGTCCCGGTCCGAAACCGGCAAACCATAGCGCGCCCAGATATCCATCCGCCCTCGGATTCGGCCGGTCCGGATTGAAGTCCGAGTACTCATCCCGCTTGTTCGTCGGCGGCTGCGTGAAGTCATACCGGATGCCGATGTTCAGCACCAGCTTCCGCGTGATCCGCCAGTCGTCCTGCGCATAAAACCCGAAGTAGGGGTAGTTCTGCGCCACTTCGCGGGGCGTCTCCGTACGTCCTAGGTGCGCATGTCCCAACAGGAAGCTCGCAAACGAACTCCCGCTCGTGAACCCCGTCGCCCCCGGTATACTGGTGCCCAGGAAGTTGAAGTCCGCGCGGCCCGAGATGTCCTGCTGTCCCACGCCGTTCGCCGTCTGGTTCTGGTGCTGGAACCCGAACTTCCAGGTGTGCGACCCCTTCACATAGCTCAAGTCGTTCTTGATGCCCCAGCCAGGCTGCAGCGTCCCATTGTTGGACGGCCCGCCCCAGGTCGTAAACTCTGTGAAGTTGATCGTCGGGAAGTTGTTGTTGCAGTCAATCACGTTCTGAATGCAGATCCGGTCCTTCCAGTTCTGGCCCACGTTCGCCGAAAAGCTGTCTTTGATGAACCGGTTGAAGGCGAATGAAAAATGGTTGACCATCGACGGCGAAATCGTCCAGTCATGGCTCCAGCGGAATGCCTCCGTGTCCCATGCCTGTATCGCGCCGTTCCACAGCGGCTCGGGCAGTCCCGGAGGGCCCGCCGGGCCAGGCTTATTGCGGAACGTCGTCATGTTCCACAGGAACCCGACACGGTGATTCGAACCGAAGTTCTGGTCCGCCTTCACGCTCCACTTGTCCGTCGGCGTCACCAGCGTACCGCCCTGCACAATGTAGTTCTGCCGCACGTAGCCGCTCGTGCCCGGCGCAAAGCCGCGATTCGGCGTCACCGCCTTGCCGAACTCCGCAATCTTCCGCGCCATCGGCGAGAACATGCTTTGCGGGATTTGATTACCCGGAAACGGATCGCGCACAAAGCCCGTGCCGTTCGGGTTTGGCCGCGTTGTCGTCGGGTCATAGACCTGCAACAGGTTCCCGTTCGGGGCCACCCACTTGCTGAAGTCGCCCGTGTACATCTCGGGCGTCGGCACCGAAAGGATCGAGGCATTCGCGCCCACACGGTTCCGGAAACCCTCGTACGAAACGAAGAAGAATGTCTTGTTCCGCCCGTCATACACCTTTGGCACCACCACCGGTCCGGATACCGTGAACCCGAAGTCGTTCTGCCGGTAAATCGAACGCCGCTGCGCGAAGAATCCGCGAGCGTCCAGTTTGTCGTTTCGCAGGAAGTCATACGCCGAACCGTGGAAATCGTTCGTGCCCGATTTCGACGCAAACGTCATCACGCCGCCGCCCGCCTGTCCGTACTCCGCCTTGAACCCGTTCGTGTCCACCGAGAACTCGGTCAACGCCTCCACCGATGGCGTGTTCAGCGCCGCCTCGGCCGTGTCGCCAGAACGATTCGTTCCCACCGAATAGCCGTCGAGTGTCGCGTCCCACTGTGCCACCTGTCCGCCGCCCAGCGCCAACCGCTGTCCGTCGCCGCGCGCCTCAGCCGCTACCGCCACCAGGTTGAACGGGCTGCGCATCGAACCCGCCACCACCAGCGGCAACTCGTCCACCAGCTTGTTTTCCACCAGCGTCGTCACCTTGGCGTTCTCGGTCTGAATTGTCGCCGCCGCCGCAGTGATCTCAATCGATTCCGACACCTGTCCCAGTTGCAGCGTCGCGTCGATGCGGACTGTGCCGCCCGCCGAGATCGTCAGGTTCTGTTGAATGTATTTCTTGAATCCGCCTGCCGTCACCTCCAGGCGATAGGCGCCTGGTATCAGGTTCGGGATGTTGTATTCCCCGGACGCACCGGACACCGCTCGATTCGCGGTATTCGTCGACATCTGTGTCAACACTAGCTCCGCGCCCGGCACCGCTGCCCCGGTCTGATCCGTCACGACCCCGGTGACATTGCCACGCTCGCTCTGCGCAAACAGAGCGCCCGTCGCTAAACAAATAATAGCGATTACGTTTCTCATGGAAGCATTTCCTTTGGCAGGCTAACCTATCACATTCGCTACCGGGTCCGCTGCGGGTACTCTGGTTCTGTGCCCGACGTGCAACTCATCACCACCGCCCTGTTCCACGACATCGAACAGCGTGCCGCCGCCTCACCCCGCCGCCGCATGAACCACAACTTTCATGCATCCGCCGCCGACAATCCCCATCGCATGTTGAACGTCCTGCTGCGCGGCACCTACGTCCGCCCGCACCGCCACGTCTCGCCCCCCAAAAGCGAAGCATTCCTGCCGCTCACCGGCCGTGTCGGCATCGTCTGCTTCGATGACGCAGGCGCGATCACCGGTGTCTACGCCCTAGACTCGGCCGGCCAAACCCGCGGCATCGATATCGCTCCCGGCGTCTGGCACACGGTTCTCGCTCTCTCCGACGTCAGCGTCTGCTACGAAGTGAAGCCCGGTCCCTGGGAACCGGGCTCGGATAAGGACTTCGCGCTTTGGGCGCCGGAGGAGGGCGACAACCGCGTCCCCGCCCTCCTCGCGCAATGGGAATCGCTCTTCCCCTGATTACTTCGCCGGATACCAGCTCCGGTCCCACGGGAAGGCGAACGTCGGCCGGTTCGCGTAGCGCGTCATCTGGAACTCCAGCCGCGTCCCCGCGCCCGGCTCCAGCCGCACGGTCATTGCCGGGCCTTGAAACACGGTCTTCTGCCCGTTCATCGTCACCGCTTCAAAGCGGTGCTCCCCGTACCCACCGGCTTGCACCACCACCTCGCGCGCCGCAATCGGGTTCGTGTTCACCAGCGTCAGCGTGGCTGTATCGGCGCCAAGCTTCTCCACGAGCGCCCCCACGTCCTCCGGTAGCCCCGCCCGACGCTGCACCGGGTCGAAGTAGCGGAACCGGCTGTGTAGCACCCAGATCCGCCCGTTCGAGAAGTAACCGCCCATCGTCAGGTTCGTCAGTGCATTCGTCGTCGCTGGATTCAGATCCAGCAGATAGTCCGCCAACCGCGAATCCGCGCTCGTATTGTCCGTGCGAATCGCCTCCACCCGCTGCCGTACCCGCGCCAGGTCGCTCTGCAGCGCCTTCTCCGGGAAGTCCGGAATCTTGCCCTCCAGGAAGCCCAGCCACGGCGCCGTCCGGTCCGCCTCTCCATAGCCGCCTCGCCCCGCCGACACCTCAAACTTATCGGCAATCGGCACCCGCTCCAGGTCCTTCCGGTTCATCGACCAGAAGTAGATCTCCGCCAGCCGGTCCTGATACAGCCGCGGCGTGTAGTGATACCACTGCGGCGCCCCGTCGTACTTGTAGCCACGCGGGTCGCCGTACATCTGCGGCAGCAGCGTCCGCCCGTTCTCCACCTTCTTCTGCGCGTAGATCAGGTCCATCTGCTTCCGCAGCACGTCCACATAGCTCTGGTCCCCGCTCAACAGCAGCGCGTTTCCGAAGCCCGGCCACGTCCCGTCGGTGAAGTAATTGCGATGCGCGATCTGCTCCAACTCCCCGTCGAAGATCGTGAAGTTCCACCCATACGTCCCCTTCCACCACTGCCCCTTATGCTGTCCGCCCAGCTTCCCGTCCAGCCCGATCGCGCTCGGAATCATCCCGCCCGTCTCGGCCGCACGCGCCTTCCACGCGCCCATATACTCCAGCGCCCAATCCCGGTACTTCGCCTCTCCGGTCAACGCATATGCATTCAATCCCAGAATCGTCGACGCCAGGTTCAGGAAGTTGTCCCCCTCGCTGTCCAGATACTCATCGCAATGCGCGAGCATCTTCTTGTAGTTCGCCTCCAGGTCCAGCATCTTCCCGCGCCCCGCCGGATTGTGCAGCAGGTGAAAGGTGCCTGGCACCGGGTCGCCCACCCAGTCATATGTCGTCGCCTTCCGCAGCATCGGGCCCTTGCTGCCCGTCCACATGCTGCGCAATATCTTTTTCTCCTTGTCGTAGTTCGGCGCGTCCGGGTCTTCGCCAATGTACATCGCCGCGAAGCGCTGCATCCGCGCCCGGTACAGCTCATTGTTCGGTTCCGACAGCCCCTGGAGCAGAAACGCCCGCATCCCCTCGCCCGTGTGGAACCAGTCGGA
>CAZWDD010000295.1:0-730 GCA_964632345.1 uncultured Solibacteraceae bacterium
CGGCAAGCACGTCGGTGTTGGCCCGCGCCACCTCCAGCAGCATACGCTCCACTGCGCGCACATCGCTTGCGTAACCCACCGACACCGGTACGCGGAAACGCACCTTCGCGTCGTTGTAGCTCCAGTTGACGACCTCCTCGGTGATGAAACGGGAGTTGGGGATGATGATGGCGATGTTGTCGTTGGTGAGGACGGTGGTGCTGCGCGCGCGGATCTCAATCACCTGGCCCTGCGTGCCTGCCACCTCAATGCGGTCGCCAATCTTGATCGGCCGTTCCAGCAGCACGATCAACCCGCTGATCAGATTCGTCGCAATGTTCTGCAGGCCGAAGCCGAGGCCGATCCCGAGCCCGCCGACCACCACCGAAAGCGCCGTGATATCAATGCCCACCGTCTGCAGGATGATGAGGAATCCGGCCAGCAGCGCCGCATAGTGAAACACCGATCCCACCGCCTGTCGTGCGCTGGCGTCCAGTTTGGTGCGCGCCAAAATGCGCCCGACCAGAATCCGCTCCGCGCGGCTTGCGAACAGGAAAAGCAGCGCAACAAGCAGCACAAACTGAATCAGCACGCCCAGCGACACCCCGGCCGCCCCCAGCGGAAGGATGGGGCGGTTCAAGAAGGTTAGCAGCGGGTCCCACCAGTGCGTCGGCATGTCGAAACTCCTTACGGCTGAAACGGCCAGTACCGGGGAATGAGAACGGTGGCCATTATCCAATACAACACGTTC
>CAZWDD010000295.1:740-7073 GCA_964632345.1 uncultured Solibacteraceae bacterium
CAGCGGCGCGCCGACGCGCAGGAAGTCCCCGAAGCGGTACGCGCCCGGCCCGTAGATCAGCGTGTTGGTCTGGTACCCCACCGGCGTCATGAAGCTTGACGACGCCGCAAACGTGACGGCAATCAGGAACGGCCGCGGGTCCACATTCATTGCCTGCGCCGCGCTGATGGCAATCGGCGTCAACAGCACCGCCGTCGCCGAGTTCGACATGATCTCCGTCAACAGCGACGTGAAGAGGTACAGGACCGAGAGCAGTACCCACGGCCCCAGCGGGCCGAACACCGTCACCACAAACTTTGAAAGCAGCGCGGCCGCCCCTGTGGTCTCCAGCGCCAGTCCAAGCGGCAACAAACCGCCGAGCATGACAATGACCTTCCAATCGATCGCCGGATAGATCTCCTCCCGCTTCAGGCACCCCGTAAACACCATCGCGGCGCATCCCCCGAGTGCCGCCACTACGATCGGCACCACGTTCAACGCGCTGGCCGCAATCACCGCCGCCAGAATCAGAATCGCCACCAGCGTCTTCTTGCGGCGGTAGGCGGGCATGGCTTTCGGCGTCACCATCACGAACGCCGGATTCCGCGCCAGCGCCTGCAGCCGGTCCTGCCGCACCGACAGCAGCAGCGTGTCGCCCGACCGCAGTTCCGCGCTGTCCAGCTTTGCCTGGTTCAACTGCCCGTGATGGCGAATGGCCAGCACCTTCGCCCCATAGGCTTCGGTGAAGCGCAGCGACTTCAGCGTCTGACCGGAAAGCACGGAATTCGGCGCAACGACGGCCTCGACGAGTTCCAGTCCGCCGCCCTCCAGGTCCTGGTCCCGCCAGCCAAGGTCGGATACGAGGCTGATGCCCATGCGGTCTTGCAGTTTCTCGATCTTCTGCGCGTCGCAGCGGAGCCGGACGACGTCGTTCGCATGAAGCACGATGCGGTCGGCCGGTTCGTCGATGAGGTTACCGTTGCGGAAGACGGCGAGGATCTCGACATCGAGCTCCTTGGTCAGGGCGGAGACGCTGGCGATGGCGCCGACGGATTTGGCTTCCGGCAGCAGCACCGCGTCAGTCAGATAGTCGGCCAAGCCGAAAAGCTCCGTCAGGTCGGAGGATGCTCGGCGGTCGGGAATCAACCGGACCCCGATCACAAGCATGTAGAAAAGCCCCGCCGCGCCCATGATCAGCCCCAGTTCGGAGAATTCGAACATCTGAAACGGGCGGATGCCGCTGCGCTCGGCGATGGAACTGATCAGAATGTTCGTCGACGATCCCACCAGCGTGCACACGCCGCCGAACATCGAGGCGAACGACAGTGGCATCAACAGTCGCGACGGGCTCATGTTGGCGGCCCGCCCCACCTCCAGCACCACCGGCAGGAACAGGGCCACAACCGCTGTATTGTTCACGAATGCCGATGCCGCCGCCGCCGTGAGCATCAGCAGAAGGATGGCAAGCCACGGCAGCCGCTTGCCAAGCCGCGTCAAGGCGGAGGTGGCCACGCTGAGCGCCCCGGTCTTCGCCAACCCCGCGCTCAACACGAACATCGCGGCCACGGTGACGGTGGCCGGGTTGCCCAATCCTGAAAAGCCCTGTTCCGGCGTCAGCAGTCCGGTGACGATCAGGACGATGGCGACGAAGATCGCCGTCATGTCGACGGGCAGTTTCTCGGTGGCGAGCACGTAGACGCACGCCGCGCACAGCGCCAGGACGATGAAGAGTTCCATGTGCTGGGACTATTCTGCCCGATTTCCGGCCAGCACTGTCGCCAGCGATGCGGCGGAGCCGGCGAAGGGGTTGGACCGGGCGAAGGCAGCGGCGGCGCGTCCGAGGGCAGAAAGATCCGCGGTTGCCAGGCGGCGCAGTTCCCCCAGGAAGGTGGCGGGCGAGGCCACCGCGCCGAACTCCGGCCGCATCACGGCGCTGGCTCCGGCGTGGTCCAGCGTCAGCGCGGGCAGTTCGTACTGAAACGCCTCCATCAGCGTCAGTCCGTAGGACTCATGGCGCGACGGGAAGACGTAGAGATCCGCCGCCGAAAACGCCGCCCTCTTCTCCTCCCCATGCACATGCCCCGCAAAGTGCACCCTCGCCTTCCGCAGCCGCGCGGCTTTCTGCCGTATCATCGCCTCGTGTTGCCGCCCCTGCATGTAGGCCGCCCCGCCGCAGATCAACGCATGCACTCGTGGAAAGTCCCGCTCGCGCTCCCATTTCGCCAGCGCGTCCAGCAGCATCTGCTGATTCTTCTCCGGCGAAAGCCGGCTCAGCGTCAGCAGCACCAACGCGTCCTCCGCAATGCCGAAACGCGCCCGGGCCGCCGCGCGGTCCATGGCCGGCAGCACGGGGGGCGCGCCCCATGGCAGGACGTGTATCTTCGCCGGGACCGTGTCCGGATAGCAGCGCAGAATGATCTCCTTCATCGCAGGCGATGGGACGAAGTGCATCGCCGCATGCCGCACGCAATCCGCCTGCTTCTCAAAAATCAGCCGCAAAATGCCGGGTGACAGGCCCCCGCAAGCCTTGTGCAGTTTCACCAGCGTCTCCGGACGCACCAGGCCCCGGCAGTAGATCGCCGCAATGTAAGCCACCACGTCCACATGCCAGATCGTCCCTATCCGGTAACCCTCCGCCGCAAGTGCCCGGAAGTCCGGACCCTCGGCAATGTCGTTCACCAGCACCACCGTCTCATGCGGATCCCGGGCGCGGATCGCCGCCGTCGATGCCGCTCCGAACCGCTCGCAGAAACGCGCGTACGATGCCGTATCGAATCCCGTGATCTCGCGGCCCGAAACATCGTCCGGCGTAAACGTTTCAAACGGAAATGGCCGCGTCCGTTCCCATTCCGCCCGCAGCATTTCGCACACTGCCGCCCCGCCCCCCAGCGGCGCGTGCTCCCCCGCAAAGCCGCCGTGCGCGGCCGTATACAGTACGTTCACCGGATGAACTGATCGACGTAGGACTCTCCGAGTCCGCAGGCAATGTAGTGTTTCCGGCACATGTCGATCTTGGTGAAGACGTCCTCAAAGCCGGTGTGATTGCCCTGCTCGTCGACATAGTACATACAGCCGGAGATGTTGAAGAACGTGATCATCTCGTCGGCTGATTCGACCGTCAGCGTATGCGTCTCGCCCGGCGGTTCGAACACATAGTCGCCGGCGCGCGCCACCCAGTCATGTTCCAGGTAGCGCCAGGAGCCCTTGATGACATAGCCATGCACCGGCGCCGGATGACGGTGCCGGCTCAGGATGCCCGCCTTCCGGACGCGCAACAGGTTGCACCACTGGCCCTGCACGGTGTTGAGCATCAGCGGCCGGAACCAGACGTTTGGAGCTTGCGGCACCCAGACACGCTCGTCATCGGGCACGGCCGTCGTCACGATCTGGTGCGGAGAAAGAGGGTGGGTGGTTTGAGACATTACCTTATACCGCGAGGTAGCCGCCATCGATCGGCAGGATGGCTCCATTGATGAAGGAGGCGGCCTCGGAACACAAGAATAACACCGGCGGCGCAACCTCCTCCGGGCGTCCCCAGCGCTTCATGGGACAGCGGTCAAGGATCGGCTGGGCGCGGACGGGATCGTCCTGCAGCGCCTGCGTCAGCGGCGTTGCGATCCAGCCCGGCGCCACGGCGTTCACGCGAATACCCTCCGGCGCCCACGCTACCGCCAGCGACTTCGTCAACTGTCCCAGCGCGCCCTTCGACGCCGTGTACGCCGGAACCCGCGGCCCGCCGAAGTACGTCCACATCGAGGCGATATTGACAATGGCGCCGCGAGAGGCGGCCAGCTTGGCGTGCCCTTCAGTGGCCAGCCGCATGGCGCCCGTGCAATTTACATCCATGACGTGTTGGAAGACATCAATCTGGTATTCCGAGTCGCGATGGATGACCCCGGCTGCGTTGATCAGGAAGTCCAACCGTTCCAGTGCGCCAATACACGCCCGGCAGGCGGCCGTGTCGGTAACGTCCAGCGTTACGAACCGCAGGTTGTCTTCGTTGGGCGGTAGAGCACCGAGGCCCGCCGCAATAACAGAAGCGCCGGATTGCGCGAAGGCGCGGGCAATGGCCAGGCCGATGCCCGAAGTGCCGCCGGAAACTAGGGCCGTCCGGCCCGGGAATGAGAACATGCAATAACAGGGTAGAACGATGGATGAACGAATTGCGCAGATACGGAAGAGCTACTTGTACGGCGAAATGGACGAGAGCCATGTGAGCCGGGATCCGCTGGCGATGTTTGCGGCGTGGATGGACGCGGCCATTGCGGCGGGTATCGACGAACCCAACGGCATGGCCCTGGCCACCGTCTCGCCCGATGGCGCGCCCTCCGTCCGCATCGTGCTCCTGCGCGGCTACGACGAGCGCGGCTTCACCTTCTACACCAACTACGAGAGCGCCAAGGGCCGGGACCTTCTCGCCCACCCCCGCGCCGCCGCCACGTTCTGGTGGCAGCCGCTCGAACGCCAGGTGCGGATCAGCGGGCGTGTGGAGCGCGTCGACACCGCCGAAAGCGATGCCTATTTCCTCTCCCGCCCGCGTGGCCACCAACTCTCTGCCTGGACCTCGCCCCAAAGCCAGCCCGTCTCCGGCCGCCAGGAACTCGAACAACGCGCCGCCGAAATCGAGTCCCGTTTTCCCGGGCCGGTCCCGCGCCCCGATTCCTGGGGCGGCTACCGCCTGATTGCCGATCGCATCGAGTTCTGGCAGGGCCGCGAGAACCGTCTCCATGACCGCTTCGCCTTCACCCGCCAATACGACGATTGGACGGTCACCCGCCTGGCTCCGTAAAGTAGTGGGAATGGCGATTTCCCGACGGCAGTTCCTGGGCGCATGCAGCGCCGCCGCGATGGCGCAATCCCGCCGCCGCCCCAACATCGTTTTCGTAATGGCCGATGACCTCGGCTGGGCGGACCTCCCCGTCAACGGCGGTGACCTCCACGAAACGCCTGAAATCGACGACTTCGCCAAAACGGCCATGCGCTTCACGCAGGCCTATGCCGCGGCGTCCATCTGTTCGCCCACGCGCGCGTCCATTATGACCGGCAAGACGCCCGGCCGCCTCGGCATCACCATCTGGCACGAAGGCGCGCTGCGCAAGGTGACCGATAAACCCGTCATCCCGCCCGTCTCCGGTGACCATCTGCCCCACGCCGAAGTCACGATTGCCGAACGCCTCCACGAGGCCGGCTACCGCACCGCCCATGTCGGCAAGTGGCACCTCGGCACCACGGCTCACGGTCCCGAATCGCAAGGATTCGATACTAGCGTCGGCGGCACCCACTGGGGCGCGCCGCAGACTTTCTTTTATCCCTACAAAGGCAACCAGGGCTTCGGCGGTGAGTACCGGTTCGTGCCCGGCCTCGGTCTCGGCAAGCCCGGCGACTATCTCACCGATAAACTCACCGACGCGGCCATCCGCGCCATCGACGACTGCGCTCCCGGGCCCTTCTTCCTCAACCTCTGGTACCACACGCCCCATACCCCCATCGAGTGCAAGCCCGAGCACGAAGCCTACTTCGAAAAGAAGATCCGTCCCGAGCACAAGCACCGCAACGCGAAGTACGCCGGCATGGTGCGGAGCCTCAGCGAGAACTTCGGCCGCCTGCTGCGCCATCTCGACCAGCGCGGGCTCGCGCGGGACACGATCGTCGTCTTCTTCTCCGACAACGGCGGCTACACAGAGCCCTACAAAGGACAGACCGTCACCACCAATCACCCGCTTCGCTCCGGCAAGGGATCTCTCTACGAGGGCGGCATCCGTGTGCCCATGTTAGTCCGCTGGCCCGGCGTGACGCGGCCCGGCAGCGTCAACCATACGCCCGTCATCTCCTGCGACTTCTACCCCACGCTGCTTGAAATCGCCGGACTCTCTGGATCCGCCCCCGATGGCGTCAGCCTCGCTCCCCTGCTCCGCGACCCGGCCGCTCAACTCCAGCCCCGCGACCTCCACTTCCACTACCCCCACTACTACCCCACCACCACGCCCGTCTCCGCCATCCGCAGCGGCGATTGGAAGCTGCTCGAATACTTCGAGGACGGCCGCCTGGAACTATTCAACCTCCGCGCCGACCCCGCCGAATCACGCAACCTCGCCCCCGCCGAACCCGCCCGCGCCCGCGAACTCCGCGACAAGCTCCACCAGTGGCGCGCCGCCGTCGGCGCACGCGTCCCCGCTAAGAACCCTGCGGCAGCGAAGCAATAAACGCGTCCGCTTCCTTCGTCGATATCTCAATGTCGCGGATCAGCGTCTGCACGTCGGCGTCCATCTTCACCACGTTGCCCTTCAACGAAGTGATCGCCTCCGCATTCAGGTTGTGCTTGATGAACACCACCTGATCATCGAACGCCTTCAA
>CAZWDD010000296.1:0-7063 GCA_964632345.1 uncultured Solibacteraceae bacterium
TCGCTCGATCTCACCAAGCCCGATTGGGGCCGCCCCGCCTGACCGTCTACCGCGCGATCTCCAGCCGCAGTTCCCGCAACAGCAGCCGCGCCCCCAGCGACGGATGCCGCACCCGCAGGTTCTCCGGATCGATGCGGTTTTCCACCAGGAAGTCCACCAGCGCGTCGATCTCCGGCAGCGTCTTTTCATCCGGGCAGAATTGCTCCAGCGTCGTGTGCAGCAGTTCGGCCGCCTTGGTCGCCGTGCCCGTGGCGCCCTCGGCCGTGAACCACGCCGTCAGGTAAGCCTGCAGCTGCAGGCGGCGGCCGATGTTCTTCATCCGCGGCGTGACGTCGAGCGCCTTCAGCAGACGCGTTGATCGCTCGCCCGGCGGCAGGCTCAGGTCGTCGGCGTAGGCGAACAGTTGCTCGGCCCGCTCCGGCCCGGCCGCCGCCGCGGGCTCGTCGTCCGGTTTCGGCGCGCGCGGGGCGGGGGACTGCCGCAGCCGGATGGCCGCCTCCCGCGCCAGTCCCAGGTTGAACGGCGCCACCAGGCGCGAGGCTTTGTCGAGCAGCGCAAAGTCCTCCACCGTCGCCAGCCGCGCCGGATACGCCGTAATCATCGCCTGCAGAATCTCGGCGCCCTCCGCCGGGTCTTCGGCGATCAACTCCACCGCCGCTGGTATCTGAAACGCCCCCGCCTGCAGCCCTCGCAGCACCACCGTGCGCCGGTCCCGCGCCCGCTGTGCCAGAAACTGCCAGCACCGTCCGCGATAGTCCGCCCGCCACGCCGGCGACTGCCGCGCCGGAATCCGCAGGCACAGCTGTTCGGCCTCGCCGAAGTCCTGCGCCGCCAGCAGGTGCGCCGCCCCGCTCCAGTAGAAGTACCGCGCGTCCTCGTTCGCCACGCCGCCCAGCAGCGAGACGGCCGACTGCAGCAGTTCCAGCCGCCGCTCGGAGTTCGGCAGCAGTTCGGCCGCCGACAGCAGCGTGTCGATGTGCGCCAGCGGCGCCTGCGTCCGCGAGGTCTGCTCCAGCCGGTCGAGCAGCTCGTCCAAACCGGAACCGGCCGCGATGCGGGCGCCTGCCAGGGCAAGCAACCACAACGCGGCCGGTCGGGAAAAAAGCATCTACTCCGGATTAGAGCACGGAGTCGGTCCAGTTTTCGAGGATCTGCTTGATGCGGCCCGTAAACATATCGGCCAGCGCGCCGTCGATCAGGCGGTGGTCGAACGTCAGCGCCAGGTAGCAGATGGAGCGGATCGCGATGGCGTCGTTGATCACCACCGGCGTCTTCTCCACCGTTCCCACGCCCAGAATGCCCACGTTCGGCTGGTTGATCACCGGCGTCGCGAACACAGATCCGAACGAACCGAAGTTCGTGATGGCGAATGTGCCGCCCTTCACCTCATCCGGCTTCAACTGCCGCGAACGCGCCCGCGCCGCCAGGTCCACAATCGAACGCTGCAGGCCCGTCACGTTCTTCTCGTCGGCGTTCTGGATCACCGGCACAATCAACCCCGTGCCGTTGTCGAGCGCCACCGCGAAGCCCAGGTTGATGTCGCTGTGGTAGATGATGTTCGTCCCGTCGATCGACGCGTTCAGGATCGGGAACTCGCGCAGCGCCTTGGCCGTCGCTGCCGCCACGAACGGCAGGAACGTCAGGCTGAAGCCGTACTGCGCCTGGAAGGCGCCCTTGGCCTTCTCGCGGATCTTCGCCACCGCCGTCATGTCCACCTTGTGCACGGTGGTCACATGCGCGGCCGTGTGCATCGAGTGGGCCATGTGCTCGGCGATCTTCCGCCGCATGGTCGACATCGGTTCCACGCGGACCTTCGCCGCTTCGGCGCGCGGAGGCGGCGGAGCGTAGGCAGGTGCCGCGGGCGCAGCAACAGGAGCCGGCGCCGCAGCCGGAGCAGCCGGAGCAGGTGCCGCCGGAGCAGCAGCCGGAGCCGCCGCGCGCGGCGCGACGAGCGCTTCCACGTCTTCCTTCGTGATCCGGCCGCCGGCGCCCGTGCCGGTCACCGTTGCCAGGTCAATGTTGTTCTCCCGCGCGATCTTCCGCACCAGCGGAGACAGCGGGCCCAGTTCCTCTTCCGCCGCGGGAGCGGCCGGTGCGGGAGCGGCCGCAACGGGAGCAGGCGCAGGAGCAGGGGCCGCCGGAGCAGGCGCAACCGGTTCGGGCGCCGGTGCCGGAGCAGCCGCCGCCGGTGCGGGCGCAGCCGCGCCGTCGCTGATCCGCGCCACCACCGTATTGATGGCAACCGTCGCGCCCTCCTGCACCAAAACCTCCGACAGGATGCCCGACGCCGGCGCCGGAATCTCCGTATCCACCTTGTCCGTCGAGATCTCAAATAGCGGTTCGTCGCGCTCCACCTTGTCGCCCGGCTTCTTCAGCCACCGCGTCAGCGTACCTTCGACAATGCTCTCGCCCATCTGGGGCATTACGACATCAGCCATGCCTATATCTCCGTTTCGTAGCCAAAAACGTTAGCGAACTGTTGGCGCAGCACCGGCTTGACTTCGTCCAGGCCAGCCGCCACGCCGAGCGCCCTCATGGACGTTACCGGTAGGGTAAGCCCGCAAGGGATGATGTATTGGAAGTACTGCAAATCCGTTTCCACGTTCAGCGCAAAGCCGTGGGACGTCACCCACCGGCTGATGTGAACGCCAATGGCGCAGACCTTCGCGCCGTTTACCCAAACGCCGGTCGCTCCGGCCACCCGCTCCCCCGTCAGCCCGAAGGCCCCGACGGTGCGGATGATCACCTCTTCCACCGCCCGCACATAGGCGTGCACGTCCCGCTTCCACTCATTCAGGTCCAGAATCGGGTAGCCCACCAGTTGCCCCGGCCCGTGATACGTCACGTCGCCGCCGCGGTTGGTGTGGTGGAAATCGATGCCGGCCCGCGCCAGCAACTCTTCCCCGGCAATCACGTTCTCCATGTGCCCGTTCCGGCCCATGGTCACCACGTGCGGGTGCTCCACCAGCAGAAGCTGGTCGGGGATCTCCCGCCGCTTCCGCTGTTCGCTCAACTCCTGCTGCAGCGCATACGCCTCCGCCCATCGGACGCGGCCAAGGTCGCGCGCGGCAAATGTGCGGGCTGGCGCCTGTACAAGCATGTGCGGGTGGGGTTAGAAGTTGATCGCCTGTCCGTAGACGGCGTTGAACGCTTCCCCGATTGCCTCGTACAGCGTCGGGTGCGCATGAATCGTGTTGATCATCGTATCGACGGTCGCCTCGGACTCCATCGCCGCCACCGCTTCGGCAATCAGCTCATAGCCGTGCGGTCCGATGATGTGGACGCCCAGGATCTCGCCATACTTCGCGTCGCTGACAATCTTGACGAATCCGTCGTGGTGGCCCAGAATCGTCGCCTTGGAGTTGCCCAGGAACGGGAACTTGCCCACCTTCACGTCGTAGCCCTGCTGGCGCGCCTGCGCCTCGGTGAGGCCTACCGAGCCGATGCCCGGCTCCGTGTACGTCGCCCCGGGAATCCGGTTCTTGTTGATCGGCGTATACGGCCGGCCCGCAATCGCCGCCACCGCAATCATGCCTTCCGCCGTCGCCACATGCGCCAGCTGCGGCGTCCCCGCCACAATGTCGCCGATCGCATACACGCCCGGCTCGCCCGTCTGTTGGTCCGGACCCACCTTGATGAACCCGCGGTCCACCTGCACGCCCGGCACGTTCTCCAGCCCGATCCGGTCCGTGTTCGGCTTCCGTCCCACGGCGATCAGCAGCTTCTCCACGTTCAGCTGTTCCACCTTGCCGTTGGCCAGCGTCACGTTCAGCTGTACACCGTTGCCCGTCCGCTGAATGTCGCTCGCCTTGGCGCCCGTCTCGCAGCGGATGCCCGCCTTCCGGAACGACCGCTCCAGCTCCTTCGAAACCTCTTCGTCTTCCACCGGCACCAGCCGCGGCAGCATTTCCAGCAGCGTCACATCCGACCCGTAGCGCTTGAAGATCGACGCAAACTCCGTACCCACCGCGCCCGCGCCGATAATCGCCAGCGACTTCGGCACGGCCTGCAGCTTCAGAATCTCCACGTTCGTCAGGATGTACTCTTCGTCCGGCTCCAGGCCCGGAATCATCCGCGCCTCCGAACCCGTCGCAATCAGAATCGCCTTGGCTTCGATGATCCGGTTCCCCTCGGCCGACTGCACTTCCACCCGGCCGCCGCCCTTCAGCACGCCGTAGCCCGCAATCACTTCCACCTTGTTCTTCCGCATCAGCCCCGTGATGCCCTTGGCATGCCGGTCCACAATGTCCTGCTTCCGCTTCATCACCGCAGGCAGGTGCAGCTGCGGGTTCTCGCACGACAGGCCCTGTTCGGCCGCATGGGTAAAGTAGTCCCAGACTTCGGCCGTGTGGAGCAGCGCTTTCGTCGGGACACAGCCAACATGCAGGCAGGTGCCCCCCAGTTTGGGCGCTTTCTCGATAAGAGCGGTCTTCAGACCGTATTGACCGGCGCGAATGGCGGCGGAGTACCCGCCGGGGCCGCTTCCAATCACAACTAAATCGTATGCCATTATGTTTGAGTGTAACATCGCGCCTTCGGCGTGCATTTCAATAGATGTATGCACATTTTGCCGGGATTCTTCCTCTTGGCGGCTCTCTTCCCCCTCGACTCCATCCAGGTCGAGGGCCTCAAACGCCTCAAGCCCGAACAGGTCGTCAAAGCCTCCGGCCTCGCCGTCGGCCAGAAGGTGGACAAACCCGACTTCGAGGCCGCCCAGGCCCGCCTTCTCGCCACCGGCGTCCTCGCCAGCGTCGGCTACCGCTACACCTCATCCGCCCGCGGCGGCTTCTCCGTCACCTTCGAAGTCGCCGAGGTCGACCAGGTCTTCCCCGTCCGCTTTGAGGAACTCCCCGGCTCCGACGCCGACCTCCTCGCCGTCCTCGCCAAAGCCGATCCCCTCTTCACCAACCCCGTCCCCGGCACCGACCTCGTCATCAAACGCCTCGAAGCCGCCCTCAACGCCCACCTGAAACTCGAACCCAAAGTCATCGGCCGCGTCCTCGCCGACCGCCCCGAAGACGTCTTCCTCCTCTTCCGCCCGGACCGTCCCCGCCCCACCGTCGCCTCCGTCGCCTTCAAAGGCCACACCGCCTTCACCACCCCCGAACTCCAGAACAAGATGTCCGCCGTCGCCATCGGCACCCTCTTCACCGAGGACCGCTTCCGCGAACTCCTCCAGAATCAAATCCGCCCCCTCTACGAAACCAAGGGCCTCCTCCGCGTCTCGTTCCCGAAGATCACCGCCAAACGCGCCGGCGACGTCGAAGGCCTCGACATCGAAGTCGAAATCGTCGAAGGTCCCGAATACTCCCTCGACAAAGTCACCCTCTCCGGCGCCCCCGGCGCCGCCCAACTCCTGAAAATCGCCGCCTTCAAGGAAGGCGATGTCTTCCGCCTTCACGAAGTCGTCGACGGCCTCGAACGCCTCCGCGCCGCCCTCCGCAGCCAGGGCTATATGAAGGTTGCCACCGACTCCACTCGCACCTACGCCCACGACCGCAAATCGGTCGACATGAACGTTGCCGTCACGCGCGGGCCGCAGTACACCATGGGCCGCCTCACCATCAAGGGTCTCGACATCACCACCGAACCCGAAATCCGCAAAATGTGGGGCCTCAAGGAAGGCGCCGTCTACCGCGATCAATACCCCGAAAAATTCCTCCAGCGCATCCGCCAGGACGGAATTCTCGACAATCTCGGTGAAACCAGGGCCCGGCTCGACTACGACGAGCAGCGCCACATCATCCACGTCGCCCTCGAATTTGCCGGCGAGAAAAAGCAGGAACGCAAGCGCCCCTTCTAATCGCCGTTCAAGACGGGCTACGATTGTCCGATAAGGACCGTAGTGATGATGTGTGTGCCCAGACGGCTGGTATCGCTGTGGGGGCTCATGTTGTGCGGGTTGTCCGTAGCCGCGCAGGAACGTGAGTTCCGGATGGGCTATCAACACGCACCGCCGAACCAGATGGTGGATCCGGCGGGCCGCCCCTACGGACTTGCCATCGATGTCGTCACCGAGGCCGCCCGCCGCGCCCGTGTCCCTTTGCGCTGGGTCCAAATGGAGAACGGCCCCGACAGCGCGCTGCAGTCCGGCCAGGTCGACCTCGTCCCCATTCTCACCGAACTGCCCGAGCGCCTGTCGTTCGTGCACTTCACCGAGCCGTGGCGACTGACGATGTTCGCGTTGCTGTGGCGGGCGGACTCCGGCGCCACCGGGCCGCACGATTTCGGCCGCCGCCGTCTCGCCATCACTGCCGATAAATGGGCCGCCATCGAAGTCGAAAAGACCTTCCGGGGCGCCACCATCGTCCGCGTCGACACGCAGCAGGATGTCCTCCGCGCCATTTGCGGCGGACGCGCCGATGGCGGCCTGCTCTTTGCCAATCCCACCACCAACGACAGCTTTGCTCCCGAACCCTCCTGCGGCCCTGTTCCGCTCCGGTCCGTCCGGCTCGACGAAAGCGGCTCACGCCTCGGCGTCGGCGCCCGCAGCAGGGACATCGCCGCCGTTAACGCCGCCGAACGCATCCGCGCCGCCATCGATGGCATGTGGTTTGACGGCACCATGTCCGGCTCGTTCCTCAAGTGGGTCGCCTCCACCACCTACGAGCGCGAAACCCTGGAGCGTCTGCGCGAGTCCAACCGCCGCAACTGGCTCCTCGGCGGCGTCGCGGCTCTCGCCATCACCCTTGCCCTCCTGCTCGGCTATGTCGCCTGGCGCCTGCGCCGCGCCACTCACGCCAAGTCCGCCTTCCTCGCCGCCATGAGCCACGAGATCCGAACCCCCATGAACGGCATGCTCGGCATGGCCGAACTCATCGACACCACCCCTCTTCACGCCGGCCAGCGCGAGATGCTCGCCACGCTCCGCGAGTCCGGCGAGTCCCTCCTCGCCATCCTCAACGACATCCTCGATATCTCCAAGCTCGAGGCCGGCCGCCTCGAGTTCCTCCACCAGCCGTTCGACCTCTGGCGCGTCGTCGAGGAAACAGCCGCCGTCTTCTGGGCCGCCTCCTGGCAGCGCGGTGTCGATCTCCGCATTGAAATCGAGGGCACCGCTCCC
>CAZWDD010000297.1:0-7032 GCA_964632345.1 uncultured Solibacteraceae bacterium
CCGTGGTGGTGGCTTCCGACCGTCCCTAATTCTCCGCACCCCCAAACCCGGCCAACCACACAACCCCCACCGGGGACGTGGCTTCAGCCCGTCCCCGAAACGCCGGACACCCCAACCCCGGCCAAGCTCTTTGACAACCGAATATCACCCTAGTGCGTCGGGAATTCCTTCGGGATCAACCCCGCGGCCTTCAACTCGGCCCACACCGGCGCCGGCACTTCCGCCTCCCGCACCAACTGCACCGTCTCCACCAGACGCCCCGGCGTCATCGTCGATGTCACAATCTGCGTCACCGACTTCGGGAAATGCACCCCCAGCAGCGCCGCCACCGCCGCCGCCAGGTGCAACAGCGGCGTCGACCCGCAGATCTTGTAGAACCGCGACATCAACGCCCTCTCCTCCGCCGTCGCCACTTCGTAGTTATACAGGAACGGAGGCGCCGTCGCCGGGTCTTCCCGCAGCGTGAACGCCTGCCCGTAGTTAATCCCCATCAGAGTAACTTCAAACCCCTCTCGCTCACTAAGTCCGATAATATCCATCATCGGCCCCAGGATCGACGGGCAGAACGTCAGCCCCGCATAGTCCAGCGTCCCCGGCTCCTCCCGCACAAACTGCTCCACAAACGCCGGCTCCTTGATCCCCAGCCCGATCCGCTCCACAAACCCCGACGCCTTCGCCGCCTTCAGATATCCCACCGCCGGCCGGATGTCCCGGTCCCAGTCCAGCCCCACCTGCTTGGCCATGTCCGGCGGATCGTGCAGCGCAACTCCCGCCAGGTTCTTCCCCCCATACTCGATCCGCTCCCGGCAGATCTGCTGCTCCACACCCTTCGGCGACGTGTCCCACTTGTCCGTCAGCCCGTGATACCGCTCCGGAATCCCCTGCAGCAGCGCGTCCGGCTGATGCTCCTTGTCCTCGGCCATCGCCAGCCCCAGATACCGCAGGCACTTTGTCTGGAACCGGATCCCGTTCGGGTCCACGCCCAACGCCTCGAACGCCTTCCCGAGTTGCAGCGTCGCCCGGTACAGCACCGCCGAATCGAACGCCCGGATGCCCAGATCCAGCGCCGTCTTCACCATCGGCACGACGTGCTTCTCCACGTCCACATACCCCCCGCCCGGCGCGGGCCCGAATCCGAATCGATGACAGCCGAACACAAACCGGTCGGCGGGAATTTCTCTTTTCGCAGCCATGAATCCAGTAGGATATCAGGCTCCCCGCGCCAGCCGCCCGACGAATACACCCGAGTGATGATAGATTGGTTTCCCATGCTCAGCCGCCGCCACTTCCTCGCCTCCCTCCCCCTTTTCCAGCAGCTCGCCTCCGCCCAGGCCGGTAAGACCAAAATCCGCGACGTGCAGGTCATGCTCATGCAGGGTGGCCGCACCTATACCCTCGTCAAGATCACCGCCGACAACGGCATGTTCGGCATCGGCGAGGCCTACGGCAGCCCCGGCGTCGGCGTCAAGGAACAGATCCTCGCCCTCAAGCCCTGGCTCGTCGGCAAGGACCCCCTCCAGATCGATACCATCTACACCGGCCTCGGCGCCGGCGGCGCCAGCCTCTCCGGCACCCGCACCGACGGCTCGGCCCACAACCTCATCCGCGCCGCCTCCGGCATCGACATGACCCTCTGGGATCTCGCCGGCAAAATCCTCGGCGTCCCCAGTTCCTCCCTCCTCGGCGGCCGCTTCCGCGACAAAACCCGCGTCTATGACCACGCCGCCCCCCGCAACATGCTCGACAAAGCCTCCTGCCGCGAATGGGCCGCCAAGGTCAAGGCGGACCCCGCCGGCTTCACTGCCCACAAGTTCGGCTTCCCCCGCACCACCCCCGCTACCGACGCCGCCAAGGACCGCGCCAATCGCGTCCTCACCACCAGGGAGCTCATCCAGATCCGCCAGGGCTTCGAAAACTGTCGCGAAGCCATCGGCTGGGATCACGACATCATGGTCCACTGCCATTGGGAATACGACGTCCGCACCGCCATCCAGATCGCCGAGGCCGTCGAACCCATCAAGCCCCTCTGGCTCGAAGACCCCCTCATCGTCGACTTCTCCTCCTCCTGGACCCGCCTCACCGCCTCCTCCAAAGTCCCCATCTGCATGGGCGAAAACCTCGCCCGCCGCGAAGGCTTCAAGGACTTCATCATCCAGCAGGGCTGCGACATCATCCACCCCGACCTCCGCAACTCCGGCGGCTTCCTCGAAACCAAGCGCATCGCCGACTTCGCCGCCCCCTTCGGCATCCCCATGGCCACCCACAACACCGCCAGCCAGATCCACACCTACGGCAACGCGCAGTGGGCCACCACCATCCGCGACTACCTCGCCACTGAAACCGTCACCGGCAAAGGCGACTGGATGGACAAAGTTCTCCTCCTCGATGGCCCCTATATCCAGGGCGGCTACATCAAGGCCAGCGAAAAACCCGGCATGGGAATCGAACTCAATCCCGACGTCGTCCGCGCCCACCTCGCCCCCGGCGAACAGTGGTGGGGCTGATCGCGCCGCCCCGCGCCGCGCACATCTAAAGCCGCGGCTGATCCGCCAGCGCCGGGTCGCTCGCGTCGAATAGCGGGCCGGCTGGCCCCCATTCGCGCAACGGGAACGTCCGCGCCGGCCCCGTCACCTCTTTCACGGTGATCTCCGCCTTCCCGTCCCGCACCTGCACCCACATCCAGTGGTAAAACCAGCCGTCCTTGAAACCCTGGCCCAACTGCAGCCCGCGTTGGATTGTTCCGCCCGAGCTGCCGATCTCCAGATACCGCACCCCGTCCATCTCCAGATGCACCAACTGGTGCCCATGCCCGCTGATCACATAATCAACGCCGTATCGCTTCACCAACTGGTGCAGCGGAAACCCCGCATTCCCGACTCGCGCATTCACAATCCAGAACGGTTTGTGGAAAAACACAAACTTCGGCCGCAGCGCCTTGTGCCGCTCCAGCGCCGCTTCCAAATAGCGCATCTGATCCGGCGCCAACTCCTCGGTCCGGCTGTTGTCCAGAATCACGAATAACGCGCCGCCGTGCACAAACGAGTGCGTCGCCGGATGCTTCACCTCCGCCTCAAACACCTGTTTCGACTTCTCCGACCAGATGTCGTGATTCCCCGCAACATAATAGGTTGGAAACTTCCGGTATCGCCGCCAGACGGCGTCCATCTGCCGCCACTCCTGCTCCGCCGTCGCGTCCTTTCCGCCCTCGATCGTATCGCCGATCGTCACCGCAAAGTCCGGCCCGAACAGGCTCACCTCGCGCCACACGCGGCTGTAAATCTGCGGAAATGCCGATCCCGTCCGGTCCCCGATCAGCGCAAACCGGAACCCGTTCGGCTGCCCCCGCGCCGCCGCCGCACCCAACACGCCCGATACCAGAAATTCCCGCCGCCGCCACTGGTTTGCCATGAGAATTCCACCACCTCCGTGCCACTACTGTAACAAGTGTATTTTGCCGAGGCATTGTCGTGGATTTTGCCCCCGCTCGCGGTCTGGCTCACCGTCAGCGGGGTCGACGACCTCGTGCTCATCTTCGCCTGGGCGCAACTCCGCCTCGCCGAACGCCGTCAACGTCCGCGCCCCGCGAACTCCGACACGCCCGAACGCAACATCGCCATCTTCACGCCCCTCTGGCAGGAGGACGCCGTCATCCGCCAGATGGTCTCCCACAACGTCACCGGCATTCAGTACAGCCGCTTCCACTTCTTCATCGGCGCCTATCCGAATGACGAAGCCACCATCGACGCCGTCCGCGAACTGGAGGAGCAATACCCGAACGTTCACCTCGCCCTCGTCCCCCATCACGGCCCCACTTCAAAGGCCGATTGCCTCAACTGGATCTACCAGCAGATGCTGCTCCACGAAGAGGAAACCAATCAACGCTTTGACGCCATCGTCACGCACGACGCCGAGGACCTGATTCATCCCCACTCCCTGCGCGCCATCCACTCCCATCTGGACGAATACGACATGATTCAAATACCGGTGCTTCCGCTGCCGACGCCGCTTACCGATTGGGTTCACGGAGTCTACATTGATGAGTTCAGCGAGTTTCAGTCGCGTGATCTGTATGTCCGCTCGCGCGTCGGCGGCTTTCTACCTTCCGCCGGCGTCGGGACCGCCTTCAGCCGTCGCGCCATTGAGCGCCTGGCGGTCACGGCCAACAACCGGATCTTCGAGCCCGGTTGCCTTACCGAAGACTACGAGAACGGCTTTCGCGTCCGGAATCTGGGGTTCCGGCAGATCCTGCTCCCGGCCGGCGAGGGCGTTGTCGCCACGCGCGAGTACTTTCCGCGCACGTGGAAAGGCGCCACGCGGCAGCGGACGCGCTGGGTGACGGGCATCGTCTGGCAGGGCCTGGAGCGGCACGGCTGGCAGGGCGGCGCCAGTCAATGGTGGTGGCACTGGCGCGACCGCAAGGGGCTCCTCGGCAGCCCGGTGAGCCTGCTGGCCAATCTCATTCTGCTCTACGCGCTGTTCGTCCCGATTGACCATCCGGCGCTTGCAGTTGCCCCGTTCACGCTCGGCATGGCCGGACTGCAGACGCTGATCCGCGCCGGACTCGTCTACCGGTTCTATGGCCCGTGGCAGGCGCTGCTGAGCCCGTTCCGCATTCCGCTGGCCAACCTCATCAACACCGTCGCCTGCGTGCGGGCGACGTGGCGTTACTGGGGCGCGCGGGTGCGCGGCGAACCGCTGGTGTGGCTCAAGACGGCGCACCAGTATCCGAACCGCTTTGCGCTGGAGGCCCACCGGCCGACGCTGCAGGAGGTGCTGGTGCAGTCCAACTACTGCACCGAGGAGCAGGTGCAGGAGGCCATCGCCACCAAACCGCCCGGCCGCCGGCTGTCGGACTGGATGATGGACCGCGGCGACCTGAGCGAAGAGGAGATGTACGAAGCGCTGAGCCTGCAGCACTGCATGCCGCTGATCAACATCGAGCCGGACGAGGTGGCGCCGGCGGCGGCGCGGGCGCTGCCGGCGCACATCGCCCGCGCGCACGGCGTAATCCCGATCCGGCGCGAGGGCCGCGAACTGCTGCTGGCAACGCCCGACATTCCGCCCGAGGACACGCAGCACACGCTGCACGAATACACGCGGATGCCGGTGCGCTACACGCTGGTGACGCGGTCCAACTATGAGCAACTGCGCGATGCGCTGCTGCCGGTGGAACGGACGCGCTGATCAGAGCGCCAGGATGCGGTCCATCGCATGGCTGGAGCGCTGCAGGCGCTGTTCGAAGTCCGGGCCGGCGGTCCACTCGTCGACGATGAAGCCCTGATAGCGGATGGCGCGAATGGCGGCCATCGTCGCTTTCCAATCGAGATCGCCTTCGCCGAGTTCGACGAAGCGGCCCGAGTAGTTGCTCTCGAACTTGTAGTCCTTGAAATGCAGGCGGCGGATGCGCGGGCCGAGCGTGGGAATCCAGTCCTGCGGATAGCCCTGCAGCAGAACGTTGCCGACGTCGAAGTAGACCTGGACCCATTCCGAGCCGATCTCGTCGATGAAGCGGCGCATCTCGAGGGGGCTAAGCAGAAAGCGGTTGCCGACGTTCTCGATGAGCAGCCGCACCTTGTGGCTGGCGCAGACGGGAAGGAGCGTGCGGAGCTGCTCCTGGAACCGCTCGTAAACATGCTCGTAGCGGTTCATGAGTTTGGGTCCGGTGCCGACGCGGACGGCGTTGACGAGGATGGAATCGACGCCGAGCGCGGCGGCGGCTTCGATGGCGCGGGCCAGCGAATCGCGCCCCTTGCGGCGGCGGGCGGGGTCCTCATCGTGCATGGCCCCATCCACATAGAGGCGGCCGGCGGCCCAGAGGCAGCCGAGTTGAATGCCTTCGGCGGCGGCGGTTCGCTTCCATTCGGTGCACTGGGCGGGCGAATGGGGAATCGCAATGTCGTCGACGGACCGGAGTTCGAGCACGCCGAGGCCGTACTTGCGGGCCAGTTGGCACATGCGGGCGAAGGGCATTTCGCGGGGGAAGGAGACGGTGCCGACGCCCTTGACGAAGCCGGGAGTGGCGGCGGACTGGGCGAAGGCGGCCGGGGCGAGTTGCAGAGCGGTGCGGCGAGTCATATCAGTTCATTTGGAATCGAGAGCGAGTTGGATGTCGGCGGGGCCGGGCGTGCGAACGGGTACGCCTTCGGCGTGGCTGCGATAAGCGGCATCGACGGCGGCGACGGTGACGAGGTAGTCGCGGCCGCCGGTTTCAAAGGGCTGGCGGGAGATAAGCGAGTCGACAAAGTGGCGGGAGGTGGCGCGGACAGAGTCGCCGCGATAGCCTTCGCGCACCTCATTCTTCCATGCGAGTTCCGGGCCCTCGGAGGTGAGGCGGAAGACGTCGCCGGTGGCCGATACGTGCAGCGCACCGTTTTCGAACTCAAAGAGCGCGTCGCCGAGCGGGGGCGAGTCGGGGGACAGATCAAGGAAGCGGTTACCGTCGATGACGCCGTTGAGCCCGGAGCGGTGGGAGGCGACCAGGAGGACCTGATCCTCGCCCTGGATCACGGGATTCACCTTCCGCAGGCGGGTGAAGAGCGTATCGAGTTCGCCGAACAGGAAGCGGGCGGTGTCGAGGTGGTGGACGAGGGTTTCAAACAGGAGCAGGCGCGGCATGTTGCGGAAATAGGGCTGGAGCGTATAGGGCTCCGGGCCGGCGCCGTCGCGTTTGCGGGTGCGGAAGGTGTAGGTGACCGGCGCGCCGAGGGCGCCGGAGGCGATGTGCGAGGCGACGACGCGGTACCAGGGCTGCCAGCGCCAGTTCTCGTGGATCATGAAGGGGATGCCGGCAGCCTCGGCCACGCGGACCATCTCCAGGCAGTCTTCCCAGGAAGGCGCCATGGGCTTCTGGCAGATGACGGGGATCCCTCTTTTAGCCGCGATACGGAGCATGGGCAGATGGAGTTCGGGGCGTGTGGCGATGTCGAGGAAGTCGGGGTGGACGGCGTCGAGCATGCGTTCGAGGTCGTCGAAGGCGCGGGGCGCCGACTGGGAAGCCCTGGCCAGATCGATGTCGCAGGCGGCGACAATTTC
>CAZWDD010000298.1:0-7023 GCA_964632345.1 uncultured Solibacteraceae bacterium
TCCCCAGACTCCGCAACCCCCACCCACAACCCCAACCCCGAAACACCCCACGGGGACGAGGCTTCAGCACGTCCCCCCACCCCCGCCCCTAATAAATCATCGCCGGCCGCGCCTCACTCCCCAGATAAATCGGCCCCGGCATCAGATCCGTCCCCGCCCCCAGCATCCGCGGCTTCATCACCACCAGAAACTCCCCGTCATTACTCTCCACCGTATTGTTCCGCAGCACCGCTCCCAGCCACGGAATCTGCATCAGCCCCGGAATCCCGCTCACATTGTTAGTCAACGAGTCCTGTGTCAACCCCCCCAGAATCGCCCACTGCCCGTGCCGCATCCGCGCCCGCGTCGTGAACTTCCGGTTCGACAGAATCGGAATCCCGTTGATCTCGGCTCCCGACAGCAGCTTGAACTCCGCCTCCACGTCCAGCGTCACCTCTTCGGCGTCATGCACAAACGGCGTCACCTTCATCGTCAGCCCCAGATTCTCAAACTGAAACTGCGGCGGCGGCGTGAACACCTGTCCCCCGCTCGTGTCCGTCGATCCGAAATATCCCCCCGTCAGAATCGGATACCGCTCCCCTAACAGTAGCTGCGCAGGCTGCCCGCTCACCGACTGCACGAACGCCCGCTGCACCGACGTCCCGAAACTCTTCAACGCCGTCGCCGTCACCGTCGCATCCGCCAGCGTCATCCCGATCAGGCTCCCGCCCCCACCGAACGTCGCCATCGGCGCCCCGGGGTCCACTTTGTCCGGGTCATTGTTGAACAGCCGGCTCAGCCAGAACAGCTTCGACGACGTCGGCAGCCCCACCCCCGCCGTCACGTTCCCCGTCCGTCGCAGCTCATACAGCTCCAGCTCCACCACCACCGCCGGCCGCGCCCCCAGCAGTTGTTCAAACAGATGCTGCGCCGGCCGGACCTTCGACACCCGGTCCCGCAGCAGCACCATCCGCCGCGTATTGTCGATCGCGAACTTCTGGATCTCCATCGCCTGCTGCACCACCCGCGCCGCCTCCTGCAGTTCCTGCGCCGAGGTCGGGTCCGGCAAAGTCAGCACCACCGCCACCGTCGGTTCCCGCTCCTGCCGTTTCTGGGTCGTATCCTTTACCACCAGAATCTTCCGCGGCCCCAGCGTCACCACGAAGCTCCCCGTTGCCGTCGATAACCCCTGCAGCACCTGCTGCCCCTTCTGCTCCGTCGCCTGATAGCGTACCGTCTTCCCCCCCGGCGGATACTCCCCGTCGAACAGCACCTCCAGCCCCAGCGTCCGCCCTGCCCGTTCCCATATCTTGTCCGGCGTCTCCCGCCAGTCGGCCGAATACACCGTCGCCGCCAACTCCAGTTGCGGCGGCGGCAGCAACTCCCGCGCCTCCCGCAGATCCCGCTCCGTGATCGGCGCAAACAGCTCCCCCAGCTCCTCCGCCGTTGCCTTCGCCGCCACCGCCAGCGGCGCCATCCCCGCCTCTTCTCTTGCCTTCTCCCGCAGCAGTGCCGCCGCCCGCGCCGCCCCGGCCGCCGCCCCCTTCGCCCCCGCCCGGTTGTAGAGCAACACCGCCTCGGCGATGTTCCCGTTCTTTTCCGCCTTCACCGCCTGCCGCATCAACGCGCGCGCGCCAGGCTCCCCCGCCCACAGTAGGGCGGCGCTCCCGGCCAGCACCATCAATCCACGCATTCCCACTCTTACCTATGACGCACAATACCCCGTTTCCGTGCACCCTCGGATTTCTCCGCCCCTCCAGCCGGGTAAAGTATCGACTCGCACCTGTCGATACACCGTTTGGAGCCTCCCGAAGATACCTATGTCGATCATGCAATCGCAGCAAGGCAAGACGTTGATCTCCCGCTTCTCACCCCGCATCCCGGAGTCCATCGAAGCCCTCGGCATCAGCGAAAACCTCGTGCTCGACCTCGTCGTCCGCCGCCTCATGCTCGACGGCACTTCCACCCTCTCCGCCCTCGCCCGCAAGCTCCGCGTCTCGGTCCCCGTCGTCGATCACGTCTTCCAGTACATGCGCAAGCAGCAGTTGGTCGAGGTCAAGGGCATGGTCGGCAACGACTATTTTTTCGCCCCCTCCGCCACCGGCCGCCAACTGGCCAGCGAGCGCTTCCAGATCTCCCAATACGCCGGCGCCTGCCCCGTCTCGCTCAACGAGTACCACGCAGCCACCAAGGAACAGTCCGCCCGCCTCGAAATTGACCGTCGCGCCCTCCGCCAGGCCTTCTCGGATCTCATCGTCACCGACCGCCTCCTCGATCAACTCGGCCCCGCCCTCATCTCTCAGAACTCCATCTTTGTCTACGGCCCCTCCGGCAACGGCAAAACCTCCATCGCCGAGCGAATGCTCCGCGTCTACCAGGACGCCGTCCTCATCCCCTACTCCGTTGAGGTCGACAACCAGATCATCTCCATCTTCGACCCCGTCGTTCACAACCCCATCGAGACCGACGATCCCGACATCGACCCCCGCTGGGTTCTTTGTAAACGACCCTGCATCGTCGTCGGCGGCGAACTCATCCCCTCCATGCTCGAACTCCGCCTCGACGAAGCCTCCGGCATCTACTCCGCTCCCCTGCAAATGAAGGCCAACAACGGCATCTTCATCGTCGATGACTTTGGCCGCCAGTTGATGTCCCCGCGCGACCTCCTCAACCGCTGGATCGTCCCCCTCGACCGCCGCGTCGACTACTTGACCCTCCGCTACGGCGTCAAATTCCAGATCCCCTTCGAACTCATGGTCGTCTTCTCCACCAACCTCGAACCCTCAGACCTTGCCGACGAAGCCTTCCTCCGCCGTATCCAGAACAAAATCTACGTCGAGGCCGTCAGCCCCTCCGTCTTTGACCAGATCTTTGAACGCGTCGTCGCCGCCCGCCGTGTCCCCGCCGAATCCGATAGCGCCGAGTACCTCCGCCGCCTCTGCCTCCGCGAAGGCCGCACCGAACTCCGCGCCTGCTACCCGGCCGATATCTGCAACATCCTCGAATCCATCTCCCGCTACGAGGGCCGCCCCATCGCCATGACCAGGCCCGACCTCGAACGCGCCACCGCCCTCTACTTCGCCAAAACCTGACCCCTCCTCCTCTCCCGCCCCCAAACAGCAGAAGGGCCCAGCCATCCGGCTGGGCCCTTCGCCATTCTTACTTCAGTTCTCTGGTTTACAGCTTCACGCCGCGCTTCTTCATATCTGCCAGCACGGCCTCGATGCCGACCTTGTCGACCAGCTTGATGCCCTGCGCGCTCAGCCGCAGCCGCACATAGCGGTCTTCACTCGGCACCCAGAAACGCTTCGTCTGCATATTCGGTTCCCACGTCCGCCGCGTCTTGTTGTTCGCGTGCGAAACCCGGTTGCCAAATCGCGTCTTGATGCCTGTTACGGGACATTCCATTGCTAATTCTCCAAAACGGCACACCTGTACGGCACGCCGCGCACTCTCTTATCCTAGCACACCTTTCCCGCCTGCCTCTACAGCCCCTCCAGATAACTCGCCCGGCTCCCATACCCGAACCGCGTGAAGTCAAACTCCCCCGCTCCCCGCACGCACTCCACAAAGTAGGCGTCCCGCTTCCACGCCTCGTTGTTCGCCTCCCGGTAAAACGTCCGCTCGCCCGGCGTCACCATGTTCTGGAACCGCGTCACTTCCCACACGAATTCCGGCTCCAATTTCGGCCGGTAATTCAGAAAATGGATCAGATACCGCGACTCCTCCGGCGACGCCACCAGCCGCTCATACCGCAGCACCGCCACCTGCGACGGCCGTTCCTGCTTCAACCCCCATCCCGCGTCATAGAACTCCCCGTATGCCTCCAGATTCACCCGCACCGAATTGGCATCAAACGCCGCTCCCGGCTCCCACCGGTCCCGCAGAACCCGGTAATAGCTGAACACCGTCGCCAGCGGATCCCGGATCAACACCACCGCCGTCTCCCCGTCCCGCAGGCTCCCCGGCTTCCCATGCATCCCCGTCCGCCCAGTCACCACCCGCAGCGGCGCCCTCCACCCGTCCCGCTCCCGCAGGCTAAGCGCATACAACGCCGCCGGGTTCAACTCGTTGTCCCGCGTCAGCACCTCTTCATTCACATCCACCGCCATCGCCACCGCCGCGGCCGCCGAACCGGACGAGGCCGCCGAACCGGACGGAACAGAAGTACCCCCGCGCAAGCCCCCCCCATCCACCAACCCCGCACCCCCGTCCTCCGCATCGTACAGCCCCGATAAAATATGCGTCAGGAAATGCGATCCCGTCCTTGGAAACGAAAACTTGACCAGCGTTATCATCCGTTAATCATACGGAATTCACGCCCGATTTTCGTCCCGGAAATTCTGTACTACCCCCCGATCGAATACATCGGCCGCGGCGGCGCCACGAACTTCTGCGAATGGATCTCATGCCCGATCCACTTCCGCCGCACCGTCTCCCGGATCACCTCCGCCAGCTCCCCGTCCGTACCCCCGCCCCGCAGCAGCCCCTTCACGTCCAACTCTTCGATCGCAAACAGGCAATACCGCATCTTCCCGTCCGACGTCAGCCGCAGCCGGTTGCAGTTCAAACAAAACGGCTTGCTCACCGAGCTGATGAACCCAACTCTCCCTACCCCATCCGCAAACCGGTACTCCGTCGCCGGCGCCCGCGGGTCCCGGTCCGGTATTTCCACCAGTTCCCCCACCTCCCGCCGCAGCATCTCCATCATCTGGTCCTGCAGTAGAACTTTCGATTTGTCCCACAACCCCTGCGCGTCCAGCGGCATGAACTCGATGTAGCGGATCTCCACCCCCCGCTCCCGCCCGAACCGCGCCAGCGGCGCCACGTCCGGCTCGCACAAATTCTTCACCGCCACCGCATTGATCTTCACCTGAAAACCCAGCTCCAGCGCCCGCTCCAGCCCCGCCATCACCCGCCCGAAATCGTCCCGCCGCGTGATCTGCCGGAACCGCTCGGCGTCCAGCGTGTCCAGGTGGACATTCAGCCGCCGCAGCCCCGCCCCCCACAAATCCCCTGCCAGCCCCTCCAACAGCACCCCGTTCGTCGTCAGCCCGACGTCCTCCAACCCCGCAATCCCGCACAGCCGCTCCACCAGCACCGGCAGATCCTTCCGCACCAGCGGCTCCCCGCCCGTCACCCGGATCTTCCGCACCCCCAGCTCCACCGCCACCCGCGCCACCCGCTCAATCTCCTCGAACGATAGAATCTCCTCCCGCTCCAGAAACGGAATCGGACCCTCCGGCATGCAGTAGAAACACCGGATGTTACACCGGTCCGTCACACTGATTCGTAAGTTATCGTGCAGCCGTTCGAAGCCGTCGATAAGTGCCATGGCGGGTTACTTCACCGCCAGCATCCGCTCAATCGAATGCCGCGCCCGGTCCATCATCTCCACCGGCAGCTCCACCTTCGGCGTCAGCGTCGCCAGCGAGTCCCGCAGCTTCTCCAAAGTGTTCTTCTTCATGTACGGACACTCGCTGCAGTTGCAGTTCTCGTTCGTCACAAACGTGAAGCTCTTCTCCGGCGCCAGTTTCTTCAGCGAGTGGCTCACCCCGCTCTCCGTCATCACGATGAACGACTGATGCTCCGACTTCACGCAGTAATCAATCAACGCCGACGTCGACCCGATATACCCCGCATGCTGCAGCACCGCCGTCGGACACTCCGGATGCGCCACCACGAACGCCTCCGGCTGCGCCCGCATCGCCTCCAGCAGCTTCCGCTCCGCGAACGTCGTATGCACGATGCAGGCCCCCTGCCAGATCCGCATATTCGCCCGCCCAGTCTGCTTCTTTACATAGTTGCCCAGATTAATGTCCGGCAGAAATAGAATCGGCTGCTCCGCCGGTATCGAATTTACAATCTGCACCGCATTCCGCGACGTGCAGATAATGTCACTCTCCGCCTTCACATCCGCCGACGTGTTGATGTAACTCACCACCACATGGTCCGGATACTTCCTCTTGAACGCCCGCACCATCTCCACCGGGCACGAATCCACCAGCGAACATCCCGCCTCATGGTCCGGTACGATCACCGTCCGCGCCGGATTCAATATCTTCGCCGTCTCCGCCATGAACCACACCCCGCAGAACGCGATCACCTCGCATTCCAGCTCCTTCGCCTTCCGCGCCAGCTCCAGGCTGTCCCCGATCGCGTCGGCAATCTCCTGGATCTCCGTCTCCTGGTAGTGGTGCGCCAGGATCACCGCGTTCCGTTCCTTCCGCAGAGCCTGGATCTCGTCCACTACATTCACGACTGTTGAGGTTGACATGGCTTTTTCCGGGAAACTGCTCGCCGGCCTTCCCCCTCATTGTATCGTGTAGGGAAATCGACAAGAACTTTATGCGCCATATACTCACCCTCCTCGCCGCCGCCGCCGCCCTCCCCGCCCAGTCTTTCTCCCCCCTCAACTGCCTCGCCACCGCCGTCCCCGCCCTCGTCCGCCTCGAAGGCCTCACCGAACCCGTCGGCGACATCGTCCTCAACTGCTCCGGCGGTTCCCCCAACGGCCTCGTCCGCGCCGACCTCCGCGTCATCTCCTTCTCCGGCAACATCACCAACAAACGCAACCCCGATACCAACTCCATCGACGCCGTCCTCACCGTCGACACCGGCTCCGGCCCCGTCTCCACCGGTGCCACCCCTCTCGTCCGCGCCAACAACCAGTTCGATTTCGCCGGCCTCAACTTCTCCCTCGGACCCTCCGGCCTCGCCACCCTCCGCATCTCCAACGTCCGCGTCACCCCGCCCCCCAACCCCGAACAGCCCTTCCAACTCGCCCTCGCCACAAACGGCCCCTCCGCCATTCGCATCGACAACAGCCCCCTCACCGTCGCCATCGCCACCCGCGGCCTCCTCGCCTCCTACTCCTCCACCTTCGTCTGCGCCCTCTCCCCCCTCCCCGCCGAAATCAACTTCCCCAACCTCCTCGCCTCCGGCATCCGCTTCGCCTCCATGCGCTTCACCGAAGGCTTCCCCCAGTCCTTCACCAAACGCCAGCCCCTCACCGACCACGGCACCCGCATCCTCCGCCAGTTC
>CAZWDD010000299.1:0-7014 GCA_964632345.1 uncultured Solibacteraceae bacterium
GTCTCCCCTCGCTCCTGGAACCGCGGCTTCGCCCTTGCCGCCGCCTCCACGATCCTCCTCTCCCTAGGCCTCGGCTTCCTCAAAACGGGCTCCCCCGCCGAACAGCGCATCCTCGCCGAGGACCGCCGCCGTCTCGAAGACATCTACCAGATCGCCACCCGCCTCGCCACCCACTGGCAGCAGCAGAAGGACGCCTCCCAACGCACCCTCCCCGCCGACCTCGCCGAACTCGGCTCCCCCACCACCCCCGGCGTCATGCTCTCCGATCCCTTCACCCAGAAACGCTACGAGTACCGCGTCCTCACCGCGCCCCGCTACGAGCTCTGCGCCACCTTCAACACCGCCACCCCGCCCACCCCTTCCGACCTGCCCAAGCCCGCCTGGGAACACCCCGCCGGCCGCTTCTGCTTCTCCCTCGACGCCTCCCGCTACCCCGAATACCCCGTCTATCTCAACTACTGAATCGCCCGCACCGCCGTCTGGATCATCGGCTCCCGCTCGGCTTCAATCTCGTCGCCCGCCTCCACTCCCACCGCCTGGTTGACGATCTCCTGCCGCAGCCGGAACCCGATCCAGTCCGCGCTCGCAAACCACTCCCCAATCGACGGCTGCACCCGGTTCTGCGACAAAAACGCCCGGAACTTGTCCAATAAATCCGGCGGCGCCACGAACTTCGCCGTCACCTCTGGCTTCCCCCGCAGATACTCCGTCGCAAACATCGTGTACGCCCCGGAGGCGTCCAGAAACTGCTGCAGCCGCGTCGCCGGCAGCGGCGCCGCCCGCTCGTCCGGCTCAATTCCCCCTCCCCCGCGCACCGGCCGCCCCTTGTCCGTCCGGAACACATGCTCCGGCTTCTGTGTCGACTCGGCCAACTGCATCCCCTCCAGCGGCTTCTGTATGCTCCGCCCGCTCGGCGTGTAGTAGAACGCTGTCGTCAACGCCAGCGCCGTCCCCTCCCGCAGAGGCATCACGTTCTGCACCAGCCCCTTCCCGAACGTCGGGTCCCCCACAATCACCGCCCGGTCATGGTCCTGCAGCGCCCCGGCCAGAATCTCCGCCGCGCTCGCCGTCTTCTCCGTCACAATCACCGCCAGCGGAAACTCATACGGGTCGTTCACCGCCGGCACCTTCTCCTCGGCCTCCATCCGCCGCCCCTTCGCCGACAGAATCACCTGCCCCGGCTTCAGAAATAGCGCCGCCGTATCGAGCGCCGACGCCACCGCCCCGCCCGGATTCTCCCGCAGGTCCAGCACCAGCCCCTTCAGCTTCGCCCCGCCCAGCTTCTCGATTGCCGCCTTGATGTCCCGCGCCGTGCTCTCGTCAAACGACGACACCCGCACATACCCCACCTCGCCCGCCAGCACGAACGCCCGCTCCACCGATGGCGTCTGCATCTCCTGCGGCGTCAGCGTGAACTGCAGCGGCCGCATGTTCCCCGGCTTCCGCACATGCACCAGCGCCGGGCCCTTTCGCGCCTCGCTCAACACCTGCACCAGTTGCTCCGGCGTCAGCGGCCCCAGCGCAATGTTGTTGATCGCCAGCAGTTCGTCCCCCGCGCTGATCCCGCTCCGCCCCATCGGCGTCCCGGCCAGCGTCTGCAGCACGATCACCCGCCCCGGCAGAATGCTCACCACGCTCCCGAATCCCTTGCTCTCGCTGCGCTGCATCCGCTTCAGTTGCGCAAACTGCTCCGGGTCCAGAAACGCCGAATGCGGGTCCAGCTTCCGCAGCATCCCCGGAATAATCCCCGCATAAAACGCCTTCTCCCCGTCCACCGGGTCCGCCCCGTTCTCTTCCACCAGTTGCAGCACGCCGAAAATCTTCCGGACCGTCTGCTCCAGGTCGTCCTCCGCATGGAGGCACACCGAGGCAATCAGTAGGTAGAGTATCCGTCGCACTTCTTACTTGGAGTAACGCGTCGCCTTTTTGGTTTCGTGGCGTTCCAACGCCAGCCCGATCAGCCGGTCCAACAACTCCGGATACGGGACCCCTGTATACTCCCACATCTTCGGGTACATGCTGATCGACGTAAATCCCGGGATCGTGTTCACCTCATTCACGAAGAACTGCCCCGTCGCCCCGTCCATCAGAAAATCCACCCGGCTCATCCCCTGCACCTCGCACGCCCGGCACGCCGCCACCGCCAGCCGCCGCATCTCCGCCGTCTGCTCCGCCGTCAGCTTCGCCGGCAGCTCGATCACCGCCTTGTCCAGCAGATACTTGTCCTCGTAGTCGTAGAACTCCCGCGACGGCAGGATCTCGCACGGGATCGACGCCTCCAGCGGATCGTTCCCCAACACGGCGCACTCAAACTCCCGCCCCGTCACCGCCCGCTCAATAATGATCTTCGTATCGAACTCGGCCGCCGCCGCCAGCGCCGCTTCCAACTGCCCCCGGTCCTTCGCCTTCGCCACCCCCACGCTCGACCCCAGATTCGCCGGCTTCACAAACACCGGATACCCGAACCGCGCCTCTATCGCCCCCGCGTCCAGATGCCCCCGGTACTGCGTCGCAAACTCCACCACCGGCAGCCCGTGCGCCCGGCAGATCTGCTTCATCGCCTCTTTGTCCATCGCCAGCGCGCTGCCCAGCACCCCCGGCCCCACATACGGCAGGTCGGCCAGCTCCAGCAGCCCCTGCATCGTGCCGTCCTCGCCGAACGTCCCGTGCAGCGCCGGAAACACCACGTCAATCCCCGCGTTCGCCCCCGGCTGCGGCACAATCGGCCCCGGCTCCCACTCGCCCTCTTTCGTGATGAAGATCTCTCTCACCTCATACTTCGTCCGGTCCAGCGACGCCAGGATCGACTTTGCCGACCGCACCGATATCTCATGCTCTCCCGAGCGCCCGCCGTACACCACGGCCACTGTCTTCTTCATAAAATTCGCTTTCCCAATGCCGACGTCATCAACTCCACCGCCAGTTCCGCCGTCCGGTTCGCCACATCCAACACCGGGTTCACCTCCACCACTTCCAGCGACACCAGCTTCCCCGCATCCGCTATCAGCTCCATCGCCAGATGCGCCTCCCGGTAGGTGATCCCGCCCCGCACCGGCGTTCCCACTCCCGGCGCCTCGTCCGGGTCCACCGAATCCATATCGAACGACAGATGCACCCCCGCCGTCCCGGCCGAGGCAATCTCGATCGCCTCCTCCATCACCCGCGGCAGCCCCTTCTCATCGATGTGCCGCATCGTGAACACCCGCACGCCGGACTTCTTCACATGCGGCGCTTCCAGCAGGTCCACGTCCCGTATCCCCACCAGCGCTACGTTCCGCGGGTCCACCTTCGGCGCGTACCCCAACAGGTGCGTCAACGCCTTCGGCCCCTTCCCCACCAGGCACGCCAGCGGCATCCCGTGCACATTCCCGCTCGGCGACGTCGCCGGTGTGTTCATGTCCGTGTGCGCGTCCACCCAGATCAGCCCCACCTTATGGCCCCGCTTCCGGTAGTGGTTCGACACGCCCGACACCGTCCCCGCCGCTATCGAATGGTCCCCGCCCAGCACCAGCGGCGCCTTCCCGGCTTGCAGCGCCCGCTCCACCTTCTCCGCCAGCCGCCGGCACGTCTCGGCAATCTGAGCCAGATACCGCGCCCGCTTCGCCCCATAGTGCGCCGCCTCGGCCTGCTCCACCTCGACGTTCCCCTGGTCCTCTACCTTGTAGCCCAACGCCGCCACCCGCTCATGCAGATGCGCCACACGGATCGCCGATGGCCCCATGTCCACGCCACGCCGCCCCGCCCCCAGGTCCAGCGGCGCCCCGATAATCGCGATCGTGCTCTGCTTCATCACTTACGGCCGCGTCCGGTACAGCATCCGCGGATATGCGATGCACTCGCGAATATGCTCCGTCCCGCACATCCACGCCACAAACCGCTCAACTCCCATCCCGAACCCGCCATGCGGCACCGTCCCGTACTTCCGCAGGTCCATGTACCAGTTGAACGCCTCCGGCGGCAGGTCGTGCTCCTTCAGCCGCCGCAGCAGCAGCTCCGGATCGTGGATCCGCTGCCCGCCGCCGATAATCTCCCCATACCCCTCCGGCGCAATCACATCCACTCCCAGCGCCAGCTTCTCGTTCTGCTCGTCCGGCTGGAAATAGAACGCCTTGATCTCGCTCGGATACCGGTCCACCAGCACCGGCCGGTCCAGCTCCTCGGTCAGCAGCGTCTCATCTGTGTTGCCGAAATCCCCGCCCCAGGTAATCTCGCTCCCCTTGCCCTGCAGCACCTTCACCGCATCGTCGTAGCTCATCCGCGGAAACGGACTCTTCACGCTCTCCAGCTTCTTCACGTCCCGCTCCAGCACTTCCAGCTCCGGCCGCCGGTTCTCCAGCACACGCCCCACGCAGTACACCACCAGCCCCTCGGCCAGCGCCTTCACATCCTCCAGCGTCGCGTAGGCCATCTCCGGCTCCACCATCCAGAACTCCGTCAGGTGCCGCCGCGTCTTTGACTTCTCGGCCCGGAACGTCGGCCCGAAACAGTACACCTTCCCCAGCGCCATCGCGTTCGCTTCGTTATAAAGCTGCCCCGATTGCGTCAGGTATACCTTCTCCTCGTCGAAGTAGTTCACCTCGAACAGCGTCGTCGTCCCCTCGCATGCCGCCGGCGTGAAGATCGGCGTGTCCACCAGCGTGAACCCCTGATTGTCGAAGTAGTCCCGGATCGCCCGGATCACCTCATGCCGCACCCGCAGGATCGCCGCCTGCCGCTTCGACCGCAGCCACAGGTGCCGGTGGTCCATCAGAAATTCAATGCCATGGTCCTTCGGCGTGATCGGGTACGGATCGCTCTCCGCCACCCGCTGCACAATCTCAGCCGACTCCACGTCCAGCTCATATCCGCCCTGCGCCCTCGCCTCCGCCCGCACCTTCCCCGTCACAAGCAGCGACGACTCCTGCGTCAGGTCCTTCAACGCCTCGAACGTCTCCTCCGGCAGATTCGCCTTCACCGCCACGCACTGGATAATCCCCGACCCGTCCCGCACCAGCGGAAAACAGATCTTCCCCGACCGCCGCAGGTTGTACAACCACCCCGCCAGCGTTACCGTCTGCCCCTCATACCGGGCTATCTCTGCAATGCGAACTCTCGGTGCCGACATTTCTAGTAAGACTCCAGATTCTTGAATATCTGCGGAATCGATTCCAACGGCTGCGGAAACTCCGGCGATTCCTTGATCTCCAGCAACAGCGGATACTGATGCTCCCGCGCCCGCAGCATCGGCATCACCTTCGCCCAGTCGATCGTCCCGCCCGCCGCCAGCGTCGGAAACAGGTGCGTGTCCTTCGTCCCGTCGTTGTCATGCACATGCAGCGACCGGATCCGGTCTTTCATTAACTCGAACTCCTGCTCCACTCCGCCCATCACATTCGCGTGCCCCGTATCGAAGCAGAACCCCATGTCCAGGTGCGTCTGCCCCAGAAACAGCAACAGCTTCTCCGCGCTCGACAGCCCGTTCGGGATGTTTTCCAGCAGTATCTCCACGCCCCGGTGCTTGGCAAACAGCCGCAGCTCGTCCAGGCTCGAAAACGCCGCCTCCAGTTTCGCCTCGTCGTAGTCGTCCTGCGGCGCTCCCAGGTGTTGGATCAGATACCGGAACGGCACCGTCTCAGCGATCTCCAGCGCCCGCTTGATCTCATCGCACGCCGCTATCCGCTTCGCCTTCACCCGGTCGGCGATGTTCACCACCGCCTGCGGCCCGCTCCGTCCGTTCGCGTCGTCGTTGTACATCGGCGAGTGCAGCGAATGCAGTTTCAACTCCGAGTCCCGGAAGAAATGCGCCAGCTCGGTCACCTGCTCCCGGTTGTAGTAGTCCAAGTGCTGCCGCGCGCAGAAGATCTCCACCCACCCCACGCCGGCCCCTCGTATCTTATCGAGCGCCGTCGTCGTCAGGCGATGGTTGATAAAGAAATGCGTCGATACAGCATGGTTCATAACGGTAAATGAGTCCTCAAAATCCGGCGGCCTTTCCTTCCACTCGCGGATCGGCCGCCCCGGCCAGCCACCCGCTCTCCTCAAACTGAATCACCGACATCTCGCAGATGTTCCGCAGCGTCTCGATCGCATGTCCCCGCTGCTCCAGCAGCCTCCGCGTATCCGGTGAAAAGAACGGCTCCATCTGCAGCTTGTCCGGCCGCCACTGATGGTGGAACCGCGGAAAATTCACCGCATCCTGCACGTTCATCTTGAAGTCGATCACGTTCTGGATCACCTGCATCACCGACGTCAGGATCTTCGTCCCCCCGGGCGTCCCCACCACCAGCACCGGCTTGCCGTCTTTCAGCACAATGCTCGGCGACATCGAGCTCAACGGCCGCTTCTTCGGCACAATCGCGTTCGCCTCGCCCCCCAGCGCCCCGAACATGTTCGGATGCCCCGGCTTCACCGAAAAATCGTCCATCTCGTTGTTCAGCAGAATCCCCAACCCCGGCACCGTCACGCCCGACCCATACCCGCCATTCAGCGTGTACGTCACCGCCACGCAGTTCCCCTCTCCATCGACGATCGAGTAGTGCGTCGTCTCCTCCCGCTCCTCGCCCACCGGCACCCCCGCCTTCACCGCATCGCTCGGCGTCGCCCGCTCCGGGTCAATCGACGCCCGCCGCCTCGCCACATAATCCGGGTGCAACAGCCCCGCCACCGGCACCTTCCAGAAGTCCGGATCCCCCAGGTGCTCGGCCCGGTCCGCGTAGTACCGCCGCATCGCCTCAGCCGTGTAATGGATCGCCTTCGCCCCGCCCGGGCCTTCTTTCTCGTAACCCGTCTGCTCCAGCACCGCCAGCATCTGCAGAATCCCGATGCCCCCCGACGACGGCGGCGGCGCCGTCAATATCCGGTGGCCCCGAAACTCTCCCTCCAGCGGCTTCCGCTCCACCGCCTCGTACTGCCGCAGATCCTCCAGCGTGATCAACCCGCCATTCTTGGCCATCTCGGCCGCCAGCAGCCGCGCCGTCCGGCCCTCATAAAAATCCTTCGCCCCGCGCTTCTGTATCCCCTCCAGCACCCGCGCCA
>CAZWDD010000300.1:0-7006 GCA_964632345.1 uncultured Solibacteraceae bacterium
CCGAAACACTATCCGAGACGGCGCCGACCTGCAGTGAAACGTTGACACGGGTGGCGGAAGCGGTTTCCACGCGTAGATCCGCAAGAACCGATCGGCGGAAGCCAGCAGCTTCGACAGTTAGAGAGTAGGAGCCAATCCGGACGCTTGGAAAGGAGAAAACACCGGCGGATGTAGAGGTGGACCGGAGTTCGTCATTCGTGGCAGTATTTCTCAGAACAATGGAGGCGTCGGCGACCGCGGAGTTGGAGGGATCAAGGACAAGCCCGGTGACAGAGCCGGCCGAACCTTGGGCCAGCAAGATGGAGGGTAATAGAGCGAACAGCAAGATACCGGTTGACGGGAGAGTCATGAAAAGAGGCTAACGATTGCAGGTTTCGTTGCCGTCACGGTTACCTGAAAGTTGAATGACGGAGGAATGCCGCCTCCGATCCGAACATCGAGTTGGAGGGAGGGAACGGGCGGTTCCGTCCGGAGGGCCGGCCTTTGATAAACCGACATTTACCTGGTTCCGGTGAAGTAGCCGGAGGATAGGGCTGGCAGTCGGCCGGTGCGAAGGAGGGCGAACCGATGTCCGATCGATGAAAGATGGATCGGCTGGCAGGAGGACTCGCGGCGGCGCCGGAGGTTTAGGCCTGGCGGGCGGCGGCGGGCTTGCGAAGAAAGATGTTGATGACGAGGCCGGCGACGGCGAGTGCGGCGAGGATGTAGAACATCTGATCGTAGCCTTCGCCGACGGAGCCGGCCTTTTTCTTTTCCTCGAGGATGGCGGCGATGTAGCGGGGGACGGTGAAGCCGGCGGCGCCCCAGGCGGTGAAGAGGAGGCCGTAGTTGGCGCCGATGTTGCCGGCGCCGTAGTACTCGGCGGTAAGCGAGGGCATGAGGGCGAGATAGCCGCCGTAGCAGAAGCCGACGAAGCAGATGCCTGCGAGGACGCGCCAGAAATCGGTGGTGCCGGGGAGCAGGAGGGCGCAGGTGAGGGTGGAGATCAGGAACATGGCGTAGACGACCTTCTGCTTGCCGATTTTGTCGGAGGCGGCGCCCCAGAGCATGCGGCCGACGCCGTTGAAAAGGCTCATGACGCCGAGGGCGACACCGCCGGTCATGACGGCGGCCGAGCCGGCGAGTTCGCGGACGAGGGGGGCGGATTCGCCGATGGCGGTGAGGCCGATGGAGGAGCCGAGGAAGTAGATGAGCCAGAGGATCCAGAACTGCGGGGTGCGGAGCATTTCGGCGGGGGTGAAATCGAGGCGGGCGCCGGGTACGGCGGCGGGAGGGGTCCAGCCTTCGGGTTTCCAGCCGGCGGGGGGGATTTTGTAGAGTTGGGCGCAGCCGATGACGAAGATGAAAAAGATGGCGGAGAGGATGAGGAAGGTGCGGGGGATGGTTTGGGCGTACGCGGCGGGGTCCTTGCCGAGGAGGGCTTCGAGGAGAGGGGCGAACAGGAGGGAGCCGAGGCCGAAGCCCATGACGGCCATGCCGACGACGAGTCCGCGTTTATCGGGGAACCATTTGACGCAGGTGGCGATGGGGGTGACGTAGGCAAAGCCTACGCCGAGGCCGGCGACGACGCCGTAGGCGATGTTGAGGCCCATGGGGGTGTCGCCGATGAAGACGGCGAGCAGGCAGCCGGCGCCGAGGAGGACGCCGCCGACGGAGCCGACGAGGCGGGGGCCCTTCTTGTCCTGCCAGAAGCCGGCTACGATCATCGCGAGGGTGAAGAAGAGAATGGACCAGCGGTAGGGGGCAATGGATTCGGTTTTGGACCAGCCGTAGTGGGCTTCGAGCGGCCCGCGGAAGACCGACCAGGCGTAGATGATGCCGAGACAGACCTGCATGAGGACGGCGGCGCCGGCAAGGGTCCAACGATTCGTTTGCGAAGACATGTAATCGGTCATTGTATGCTAGAAAGCCGGCCCCCCCAATCGAGGCGGTATGGAATCCTTGTCCGAGCGGATTGACTGTACTGTGTGGGGTTCGTGAACAATACGGGGAGCAAGACTATGCGCGCGCTATATATCCGGAAGCCACTGGAAGCGGAGATCGGGGAACTGGAGGCGCCGGTGGCGGGGCCGGGAGAGGTGCTGCTGCGGGTGCGGTATGTGGGGATGTGCGGGAGCGACCTGAGCAGCTACCGGGGAAAGAACCCGCTGGTGAGTTATCCGCGGATTCCGGGGCATGAGATATCGGCGACGATCGAGGCGGCCGGGGCTGGCGTGCCGGAGGAGTACCGGGCGGGGCAGGCGGTGACGCTGTCGCCGTATACGAACTGCGGGGTGTGCGCGTCGTGCCGGCGTGGGCGGCCGAATGCGTGCAAGAACAACCAGACGCTGGGGGTGCAGCGGGACGGAGCATTGACGGAGTACATCGTGGTGCCGTACGGGAAGCTGATTCTGGCCGAAGGTCTGGGGTTGCGGGACCTGAGTCTGGTGGAGCCGCTGACGGTGGGCTACCATGCGGCGCGGCGGGGCCGGGTGACGGAGACAGATACGGTGCTGGTGCTGGGTTGCGGCGCGGTGGGGCTGGGGGCTATTGCGGCGGCGGCGTTCCATGGGGCGCGGGTGATTGCGGCGGACGTGGACGACCGGAAGCTGGAGTTGGCCAAGCGGGCGGGGGCGAAGGAGGGCGTCAACACGAAGACGCAGAACCTGAGCGAGGCGATGCAGCGGATGACGGATGGGTTGGGGCCGGATGTGGTGATTGAGGCGATCGGGACGCCGGAGACGTTCCGGCAGGCAGTGGAGCTGGCGGCATTTACGGGGCGTGTGGTGTATATCGGCTACGTGAAGGATGAGGTGCAGTACGACAGCCGGCTGTTTGTGCAGAAGGAGCTGGACATACTGGGATCGCGGAATGCATTGCCGGAGGACTTTGCGGGGGTGATCCGGATGCTGAGCGAGACGGCGTTTCCGCTGGAGGAGATGGTGTCGCGGGTGGTGGCGCTGGACGACGCGCCGCAGGCGCTGCAGGACTGGTACGCGGCGCCGGCGACGATCAGCAAGATAGTGGTGGAACTGTAACGGGAGATGGCGCGGCTGATCGAGCTTGACTGGCCGGACTACGGGGCGGCGGCGCGGCCGGAGCTTCGGGTGGAGGAGTTGCGAGGGCGGCTGGAGCGGGCGCGGGCGGCGATGGCGGCCGAGGGATGGACGCACCTGGTGGTGTACGGGGACCGGGAACATTTCGCGAACCTGACGTGGCTGACGAACTTCGATCCGCGGTTCGAAGAGGGGCTGCTGGTGGTGGGGCGGGAAGGCGCGCCGCTGCTGCTGACGGGTAATGAGTGCATGACGTACCTGCGGATCAGCCCGCTGTATGTCGGCGGAGAGCTGCGGGCGGAGCGGTATCAACCGTTTTCGCTGCCGGACCAACCGAGGGACAGCAGCCGGGCGTTGGAAGAGATATTGGCGGGGGAGGGGATCGAGGCGAGTGCGCGGGTGGGTTGTGCGGGGTGGAAGGAGTATGGAGCGCCGGAGCGGAGGGATGCGCCGGCCTGGATTGTGGACGTGCTGCGGGGGCTGGCTGGGGAGGTGCGGAACGCGGCGGGGGTGCTGATCGGGCTGAGGAGCACTTGCTCGGCGTATGAGATCGCGTTCTTCGAGTACACGAATTCGCGGGCGGCGGAAGCGGTAAGGCGGATGTTATTCGGGATGCGGGAAGGGATGACGGATCACGAGGTGGTGGCACTGGGGGGCTATGACGGGCTGCCGCTGTCGACACATATGAGCTGCAAGACGGGGCCGCGGCGGGTGAGCCTGGCGAGCGCGAGCGGGGCTCGGGTGGAGCGGGGATATCCGTGGTCGGCGAACGTGGCGTACTGGGGGGCGAACATCTGCCGGGCGGGCTGGGTGGCCGAGAGCGAGGCGGACCTGCCGGAGGGTGCGCGGGACTATGCGGAGGCGTTTGCCGGGCCGTATGTGGACGCGATGGGCGAGTGGTTGGAGGCGCTGCGGATCGGGGTGACGGGCGGGGAGTTGCATGAACTGGTGCAGGAGCGGCTGCCGTTTGCCATGTACGGGGTGTTTCTGAACGCGGGGCACCTGATCCATCTGGACGAGTGGCTGGCGTCACCGGTGTATGCGGGGTCAACGGAGCGGGTGCGGACGGGGATGGTGTTTCAGACCGACGTTATTCCGTCGAACCCGGTGTATTTTTCGAGCCGGATGGAGGACGGGGTGGCGGTGGCGGATGCAGCGCTGCGGGCTGAGATGGCCGCGCGTTATCCGGCGGCGTGGGGGCGGATTGGAGCGCGGCGGCGGTTTGCGACAGAGGTGTTGGGATTCCGGCTGGCGGAGGAGTTGTTGCCGCTGTCTGACACGTTCGGGCTGGTGCCGCCGTATGTGTTGAATCCGCGCCTGGTGTTTGCGTTACCGTAGGGGAATGCGTCTTCGCCCTGTTGCCCTGGCCCTGCTGGCGGCCGTTTGCGTGTTTGCCCAGAACAAGAATGCCGACCGGAAGGAGTGGATACAGCTCTTCAACGGGAAGAACCTGAAAGGCTGGACGCCGAAGATCACGGGTTATCCGGCTGGTGAGAACTACGGGAAGACGTTCCGGGTGAAGGACGGGCTGCTGCAGGTCCGCTACGACGGGTATGACGAATTCAAGGAGCGGTTCGGGCATCTGTTTTATGCCAAGCCGTACTCGTACTATGTGATTGCGGTGGAATACCGGTTTGTGGGAGAGCAGGTGAAGGGCGGGCCGGGGTGGGCGACGCGGAACAGCGGAATTATGGTGCACGGGCAGGACCCGCAGACGATGGGGAAGGATCAGGACTTCCCGATTTCGATTGAGGTGCAGCTGCTGGGCGGGCTGGGCAAGGGGCCGCGGACGACGGCGAATCTGTGCACGCCGGGGACGAATGTGGAGATAGACGGGAAGCTGTTTACGAATCATTGCCTGACGTCGAAGTCGAAGACGTATGACGGGGAGCAGTGGGTGCGGGTGGAGACGCGGGTGCTGGGGGATGAGCGGATTGAGCACATCATCGACGGGGAGGTGGTGCTGGCCTATGACAAGCCGCAGATGGGCGGGGGAGCGGTGTCGAAGCATGATGCGGCGGTGAAGGTAGACGGGAGGCTGCTGGCGGGCGGATCGATTTCGCTGCAGAGCGAGAGCCACCCGGTGGACTTCCGTAAGGTGGAGTTGCTGGACCTGGAAGGGTGCATGGACCCGAAGGCGAAGAACTACCGGAGTTACTTTGTGAAGGCGGCGAACGGGCGGTGTAAGTACTAAGTCCGCCGGACGGGGACAAGGCCCCACAGGATGGCGCCGAATAGGAGCGCGGCGCCGGCGGACCAGACGCCGGCATCCCAGCCCCAGCGGGCGGCGATGAAAGGATAGGCGAGGGGGGCAAGGAACTGGGCGGCGCTGCCGACGCCGTTGGCGAAGCCGAAACCGGTGGCTGGGGCGTCGGGCGAGTTGGTGAGAATGGCCCAACTGTAGACGCCTTCGCAGGCGACGACGAGGCTATAGGCGATGGCGATGCAGGCCAGGACAGCGATGGGTTGAGTGGTCCGGGTGGAGAAGATGAGCAGCAGGCCGCCGGCGGCGAGGGCGATGAGGGCTGGCCAGAGGCGTCCGTAGCGGGGGGCGATAAGGTCGGCGAGCCAGCCGCCGAGGGGCATCATGATGCCGCCGGCGACCTGGAGGAGGGTGGCGAACAGGGCGCTCTGCTCCTCGGGGAAGTGGCGGACCTCGCGGAAGTAGTAGAAGCTCCAGGTGTCGCCGAAACTGTAGAAGTAGCCGATGCAGAAGCCCTGGGCGGCGAGCAGGAGGAGGGGGCGGCGGAGGGTCAGGCGGCCCTGCGGGGCGGCATCCTGCGCGGCGCGGTCCTTGACCCGGGTGAGCCAGAGGAGGAAGAATGCCGCGGTGAGGGCGGCGACGGCGAGAAAAGCGCCCTGCCAGCCGGCGCGATGGGTGACCCAGACGACGAGCAACGGGGCGATGGCGGCGCCGAAGTTACTGCCGCCGATGATGAGGCCCTGGACGCCGGCAAGACGGGTGTTGGGGAAGAAGCCGGCGGAAAGGTTCCCGCAGGCGGGGTAGAGGACGGCGGAGGCGACGCCGAACAGGAGGCGGAGTGCGAGGAAACCGGCGAGGGCAGAGAGCAAGGCGTTGCCGGCGAGGAGCGCGGCGGTGAGGAGGCCGCAGATGCCGAGGACGCGGGCGGCGCCGAAGCGGTCGGCGAGCCAGCCGGAGGGCCACATCATGAGGCCGTAGCCGAGCCAGAAGGCGGAGAAGATCTCGCCGAGCTGGGCTTCGGTGAAGTGGAACTGGCGGGCGATACCGGGGCCGGCGATAGCCATGGCGGTGCGGCCGATGTAGTTGACGGTACTGGCGCCCACCATCAGCAGAAGGAGTTCTTTCCGGCCCATGCGTTTCCGCAGTGTAGCGCAGGCGCCTTCCGGGCCGGGAACCACGTTTGGGGGGTGTTTGGAGTTTTATCTGGGTAACAGAAATGTTACGCTCGTTCCATGAGCAGGATGGGAGTCGTCTTAGTCTTGTCTGCCGCGTGCGTATATGCGCAAGTCAGCGGTGGCATAACGGGTACTGTGACCGATGCTTCGGGGGCCGGTGTTCCGGGCGCGAAGGTTGACGTATTTATCGCGGGCGGGGCGACACCGCTGCTTACCGCGCAGACCAACACGGTGGGGAATTTCAGTTTTTCGGCCGTGCGACCGGAGTTTTATGATGTTGCGATCACAGCGCCGGGCTTCGCCAAGAGCATCACGCGCCGAGTGAAAGTGGATTCGCTGGTACAGACGGATATTCGCGTGCAGTTGGAGGTGGCGGCGACGGAGCAGGTGGTGGAGGTGACGGGCGACGTGCAGGCGGTGCAGGTGACGACAAGCGAACTGGCGCGAACGGTGAGCCAGGAGCAATTGACGATTCTGCCGACGGCGAACCGGCAGGTGAGCACGCTGTTCACGCTGCAGGCCGGGGTTTCCGATGGGCGCGGGCCGACAGTGATCAACGGACTGCGGACGTCGGCGGCGAACGTGACGATTGA
>CAZWDD010000301.1:0-6952 GCA_964632345.1 uncultured Solibacteraceae bacterium
TGATACGGATGACGGGCGGGGTGCCGCCGGACAAGCAGATCCATCTGGCCTTGTTTCTGGCGTCGGAGCGATCGAATCACATCAGCGGCAAAGTGGTGCACGTGAACGACGACTGGAAGAAACTGGAGCAGGGGCAGGTGAACCCGGAGTTGTACACGCTGCGGCGTGTGGTGAGGGTGTGAGGCGGGCGCGGCGGGGTTGATACACTACGGGTGCTATGCGCCCGATCGGAACCCTACTCATCGCCGCCCTGTTGGCCGGCTTCAGCATTGCCGCCGCGCAGGAGGCGCCGAAGCGGAAGAAGATACTGGCGATCGGCCAGACGAAGGGATTCCAGCACGATTCGACGTCCGACGGGCTGGCGACGATCTGGAAGATCGGCAAGGAGACGGGGCTGTGGGATACGTATATCCGCACGGACACGCAGCTGATCACGAAGAAGAAGCTGGGCGCGAATGCGAAGAACCTGGATTACTTTGACGCGATTTTCTTCTACACGTCGGGGGAACTGGACCTGGACGAGGAGCAGAAGGAGTCGCTGCTGGAGTTTGTGCGGACGGAGGGGAAGGGCTTCATGGCGGCGCACAGCGGCGTGGACACGCTGTACTCGTGGCCGGAGTATGGGGAGTTGGTGGGTGGGTATTTCGACCTGCACCCGTGGAATCAGTTCAAGGCGAAAATTGTGAACGAGGACGGGGCGCATCCTGCGACATCGCACTTTCCGAAGGACTTTTTCCTGTTTGACGAGATCTACCAGTTGAAGAACTACTCGCGGGACAAGGTGCGGGTGCTGATGCGGCTGGACGTGGCGGATGTGGACCTGCAGAAGAAGGGGGTGCACCGGACGGACCAGGATTTTGCGATCTCGTGGGTGCGGAACTACGGGAAGGGCCGGGTGTTTGTCTCGACGCTGGGGCACCGGACGGAGGTATGGGAGCATCCGCAGGTGCAGAAGATGTGGCTGGAGGCGGCGAAGTGGGTGATGGGGATGACGGCGGGCGGGGAGGCGACGCCGCGGCCGAAGCCGTAGGATTTATTGGATGGTGACGAGGTCGGCGGCCTGCATTTTCTTTAGCTGGCCGCAGGCGGCGTAGATATCGAGGCCGCGGGGGCGGCGGATATAGCAGGGCAGGGATCGCATGACGATCTTCTGAAAGCTGTCGACGCGTTCGGGGTGTGGGGTGTCAAACGGGATGCCGGGGCCGGGGTTGAGGGCGATGAGGTTGACCTTGGCCTTGAGGTTGCCGAGGAGGCTGACGACGCGGCGGGCGTCGGCATCGGTGTCATTGACGCCGCGGAGCATGACGTACTCGAACATGAGGAACTCCCAGGGGCGGAGGGGGTAGGCGCGGCATGCCTCGATGAGGTCCGCAAGATGGTACTTGCGGGTAATGGGCATGAGCTCGCGGCGCTGCTCTTCGTGGGAGGCGTTGAGGGAGATGGCGAGTTTGGGGCGGACCTCGGCGGCACCGAGTTCAGCGATTTTGGGAACGATGCCGGAGGTGGAGACGGTGATGCGTTTCTGGGAGAAGCCGACGCCGTTGTCGTCGCATAGGATACGGGTGGCCTGGAGGACGTTGGGGAGGTTGAGAAGGGGTTCGCCCATGCCCATCATGACGATGTTGCAGTGGGAGGCGCGGGGATCGAGGCGGTGTTCGCGGCAGACGTGGAGGACCTGTCCGACGATTTCGCCGGCACTGAGGCTGCGTTCGAGGCCCATCTGGGCGGTGAGGCAGAAGCGGCAATCGACGGGGCAGCCGACCTGGGAGGAGATGCAGATGGTGTGGCGCTGGTCCTGGGGCATGAGGACGGTTTCGACGCTGCGGCTATCGGCGGGAAGGCGGAGGAGATAGCGGACGGTGCCATCGGCGGAGTCGAAGCGCTGGTCGACGTCGAGGCGGCCGAGGGGGAGGGCGGCGCGGAGGCGGTCGCGGAGGTCCTTGGGGAGTTCGGTGGATTCGTCGAGATCGGCAACGTTGCGCTTGTAGAGAGCGTCGTATAACTGACGGGCACGGAAGGCCGGGGTCTCCGGCCCGAGGAGGTCGCGGAGACCGGCAACGTCCAGCCCGAGGAGAGTTGGCTGAGTGCGGAGTCCCATCCCTTTAGAATAGAAGGGAAGCAAGCCTTTCGGCATTCCATGGCAAAAACTTTGAATCGTTCGCTCGCCGTCGAGACCACGGTGTTACCAAACGGCCTCAAGATCATCACGGAGGCGATGCCCGGCGCGCACTCCATCTCAATGGGGTTCTGGCTGCGGTCAGGATCGCGGCGGGAGACGGAGGCGGAGAACGGGATCTCGCACTTCATCGAGCACATGCTGTTCAAGGGGAGCGAGCGGCGGGAGGCGCACGAGATTGCGCGGGAACTGGATACACTGGGCGGGTACTCGGACGCCTTCACCGGGAAGGAGCTGGTGAGCTACAACGCGAAGGTACTGGCGGAGCATGCGCCGCAGGCGTTCGACATTCTGAGCGACATGCTGCTGCGGCCGCGGTTCCGGGACGAGGATGTGGCGAAGGAGAAGGGCGTGGTGCTGGAGGAGATCAAGATGGATCTCGACAGCCCGGAATCGCAGACGCACGAGTTGTTCTGCCGGAAGTTCTGGAAGGAAGACGCGCTGGGGTGGCCGATATTGGGTTCGCCGAAGAATGTGCGGAGTTTCCATCCGGCGATGCTGCGGGACTACTGGCAGCGGCACTACATCCCGTCGAACATGCTGATCACGGCGGCGGGGAAGGTGAAACACGGGGCGTTTGTGAAGATGGTGGACGCGGTGATGGGCGGGATGGCAGCCGGGACGGAACTGCCGGAGCTACCGGCGGTGTCGGTATTTCCGCAGATCGCGATGAAGACGAAGCCGTCGCTGGAGCAGGCGCAGTTATGCATCGGGGCGCCGTCGTATCCGATTGCGCATGAGAAGCGGTTCGCGTGCTATCTGATGAACACGATCCTGGGCGGGGGGATGAGTTCGCGGCTGTTCCAGGCGGTGCGGGAAGAGCAGGGTCTGGTGTATCACATTTCGAGCGAGTTGACGCTGTACCGGGATTCGGGCGCGATGGGGATCTACGCGGGGACGTCGCCGGGAACGCTGGGGCGGGTGGTGACGTCGGTGATGAAAGAACTGCGGGGGATGAAGGATGGGTTTGTGACGGAGGAGGAGCTGAGGCGGGCGAAGGAGAATCTGAAGGCGTCGGTGGTATTGGGACTGGAATCGACGTCGAGCCGGATGTCGAACATCGCGCGGCAGGAGCTTTTCTTCGGGCGGTTCACGGACATGGAGGAGATCGTGGCGGCGATTGAGGCGGTGACAGAGGCGGATGTGCGGGAGATTGCCAACACGTTTCTGACGCAGGAGAAGCTGGCGCTGACGGTGGTGGCGCCGCCGGGGACGCAGAGGTTTTCGCGGCGAGACCTGGCCTGTTGAGATGAGATTGCGGCCAATGCGCACGGGGGTCCTGCTGCCTCTGCTGGCGATGAGCCTGGCTGGGGCGGACTGGGCGGCGCTGCAGCCGCAGGGGTACGTGAACGACTACGCGGGGGTGATCGACGCTGGGTCGCGGCAGCGGATTGAGGCTTACTGCGCGGCGGTGGAGAAGGCGACCGGGGCGCAGATGGCGTTTGTGCTGGTGCCGAGCCTGCAGGGGGAGCCGGTGGAAGACGTGGCGAACCTGCTGTACCGGAAGTGGGGAATCGGGCAGAAGGGGGAGAACAACGGGGCGCTGCTGCTGCTATCGGTGCAGGACCGGCGGAGCCGGCTGGAGGTGGGCTACGGGCTGGAACCGATCCTGCCGGACGGGGCGGCGGGGGGACTGCTGCGGGAAATGCGGCCGGCGCTGCGGGAGGGGCGATACGGGGAGGCGATGCTGGTAGCGGCGCACCAGATTGGTGAGCGGGTGGCGCGGGAAAAGGGTGTCCGGATTGACGAGCGGGTGCAGCCGCGGAGGCAGTACCGGGAGCCTGGACGCGGATTGCCGGCGCCGGTGCTGCTGCTGGGCCTTTTGATCCTGCTGTTCCTTTTCAGCCAGGGCGGCGGCGGAGGAGGGAGTTCGTGGTGGCTGCTGGCGATGTTGATGAACCAGGGCCGTGGGGGCCGGCACTGGCATGGAGGAGGCGGATTTGGCGGGTATGACTCCGGGGGCGGGTTCGGCGGATTTGGCGGAGGGGATTCGGGCGGTGGAGGCGCGTCAAGTGACTGGTGAAACCTATGGCGAATGAACTGGAAAAACGGCTGAGCGAGTTGACGGGCCGCCTGACGAAGGCGTTCGGCGACAGGTTGTTGTCGGTGGTGCTGTATGGGTCCGCGGCGAGCGGCGAGTATCAGGGGAGCTACAGCGACCTGAACGTGCTGTGCGTACTGCGAACGATCGGCCCGGAGGAGTTGGGGCTGGCTGAGCCGATTATCCGGTGGTGGCATTCGCTGGACAATCCGTCGCCGCTGCTGCTGCGGGAGGACGAACTGCATAACGCCACGGACTGCTTTGCGATGGAGTTCCACGACATCGTGGAGTGCCACCGGGTGCTGGCGGGGGCGGATGTGGTGACGGACCTGAAGATCGACAACCGGTACTACCGGGGACAGGTAGAGCACGAGCTGCGGGCGAAGCTGCTGCGACTGCGGCAGAAGGCCGGGGGTCTGCTGAGCGACCGGGAGGCGCTGGTGCGGCTAATGGCGGAATCGGTATCGACGTTCTGCCACCTGGGGCGGCACGCGCTGCGGCTGGCCGGGGAGGAGGCGCCGCGGACGAAACGGGAGGGAATCGGGGCGAGCGCGGCGCGATTCGGGTTTGACGCCGGGCCGTTTTATACTTTGTTGGACCTGCGCGCGGGGAGCCGGAAGGCACGGGACGTAAAGCCGCTGACGCTGCTGGCAGAGTACATGCAACAGATTGAAAAGCTGACGGGCGCCGTGGACCGGATGTCCCGGCGGACGGAAGGCAACGAAGGAGAAGGAGCATTATGAAGGCCGGAGTGATAGTTCTGGGAGTGTTGCTGGTGGTGGCGGTGCTGGCGGGCGGGCAACTGGTGGGCGTGCGGAACGAACTGGTGACGCAGCGGAATGCGGTGGAAAGCGCGTTCGCGCAGGTGGACGTGGTGCTGCAGCGGCGGGCGGACCTGGTGCCGAACCTTGTGGAGACGGTGAAGGGGTTCGCGGCGCAGGAGAAAGAGGTGATCGCCTCGGTGTCGAACGCGCGGGCGGCGCTGGGCGGGGCGCGGAACGCGCAGGAGAAGATAACGGCGAACGGACAGTTGGACACGGCGCTGTCGCGGCTGCTGGTGGTGGTGGAAAGCTACCCGCAGTTGAAGAGCGACGTGAACTTCCTGCGGCTGCAGGATGAGCTGGCGGGATCGGAAAATCGCATCGCGGTGGAACGCCGGAAGTATAATGAGTCAGTTCAGAAGTACAACACGAGCATTGAGCTGTTCCCGAACAACATAGCCGCGAGCATCTTCGGCTTCCAGCGCAACGATGCGTACTTCAAAACGGACCCGGCATCCCGCCAGGCGCCGAAAGTCGATTTCAACCCGAAGTAGGATGGTCACACCCGGGGTCACCACGCCCAGTCATCCGCATCCAAAAAAGAAGAGGAATTCAATTCATGCCGGAAATATTTCGCAATTACATCAATGGCGAGTGGGTGGACGGGCCCACTTTTGAGAATCGCAATCCCGCCAACACCGATGAGGTAGTGGGCCTGTTTGTGAAGGGCTCGGCGGCGGACGTACACCGGGCCGCGGATGCGGCGCAGGCGGCGTTTGCGGGCTGGGCGGCGATGCCGGGGCCGGCACGCGGGGCGCTGCTGTTCAAGGTGGCCGACATTCTGGAGAAGAAGTTCGACCAACTGGGCGAGGAGATGTGCCGGGAAGAGGGCAAGACCCTGCCTGAGGCGAAGGGGGAAGTGCGGCGGGCGATCAATATTTTCCGCTACTTCGGCAGTGAGGGCTCGCGGCTGCCAGGGCATCTGGTGCCGAGCGAGCGGGACCGGGTGCACATGTTCGCGATCCGGAAGCCGATCGGGGTGATCGGGCTGATCAACCCGTGGAACTTCCCGATCGCGATTCCGGCGTGGAAGATGGCGCCGGCGCTGGTGTGCGGGAACACGGTGATCGTGAAGCCGGCGTCGGTATCGCCGCTGAGCTCGTGGCGGATTGTGGAGGCGTGCCATGAGGCGGGAATTCCGAAGGGCGTGGTGAACTTCATTGCGGGATCGGGCGGGGAGATCGGCAACGCGCTGGTATCGGCAAAGCCGCTGAAGGCGGTGTCGTTCACGGGGTCGTGCGAGATCGGCAACTGGCTGCACGCGGAAGCGTCGAAGCGGCACCTGCGGATTCAGCTGGAGATGGGCGGAAAGAACCCGACGATCGTGCTGGCCGATTGCGACTTCAAGGCGGCGGTGGAGAACGTGTGCAACGCGGCGTTCTTCTCGACGGGACAGAAGTGCACGGCAACGAGCCGGGCGATTGTCGAGGAGTCGATTTACGACAAGTTCGTTGAGGCGCTGGCAGAGCGGACGGCGAAGTTGAAGGTGGGCAACGGGATGGAGCCCGGGGTGGACATCGGACCGGCGGTGGACCAGGGGCAGTTGGAGACGAACCTGAAGTACATCGAGATCGGCAAGCAGGAGGGCGCGCGGCTGGTGCTGGGCGGCAACCGGCTGACCGGAGGCGACTACGACAAGGGGTACTTCGTGGAGCCGACGATCTTCGCCGATGTGACGGAAGATATGCGGCTGGCGCAGGAAGAGGTGTTCGGACCCGTGCTGGCGGTAATGAAGGCGAAGGATTTCAACGACGCGCTGCGGATTGCGAACAACATTCCGTTCGGGCTGTCGGCGTCGGTGCAGACGTCGAACCTGTCGCGGGTTTTTGAGTTTGTCTACGGCTGCGAGGCCGGGCTGCTCACGATCAACCTGCCGAGCGCGGGCGTGGAATATCAACTGCCGTTCGGCGGCAC
>CAZWDD010000302.1:0-6862 GCA_964632345.1 uncultured Solibacteraceae bacterium
CTCCCCGCCTCGTCGAAGGCGACGCCGTCCGCGTCCGCCAGGTCCTCATGAATCTCGCCGGCAACGCCATCCGCTTCACCGAGCGTGGTGAGGTCGTCATCGGCCTCCGCCGCTCCGGTGCCGGCGTCGAACTCTACGTGCGCGACACCGGCCCAGGCATCGCCCCGGAGGATCACGCCCGTATCTTTGAGCCCTTCGTTCAGGGTTCCGGCAAGGGCCAGCCCGTTGGTGGCACCGGCCTCGGCCTCAGCATCTGCCGGCGCCTGACCGAGGGCATGGGCGGCGGCATCCGCCTCCAAAGCGCCCCAGGCGCCGGCTCCACCTTCCTCGTCTGGCTGCCGCTCGAAGGCTCGGTCCCCCAATGGCTGGCCCGCCCCGTCGTCCTTGTCGCCGATGGCGAGGGGTCACGCCAGCACGCCGAGCATGTCCTGCGCGCGCTCCAGTTCCACTCGGCCCGCCTCGTTACCGATGTCCGCCAGGTCGAGGATGGTGCCCTGCTCGTGCCCGTCACCCTCGCCTCGCTCCCCCTCCGGCCCTCCCGCCTCCTCGATGCCGGCTTGTCCACCTCCTCCGCCCCCGCTCCCGATGGCGCCGGCGCCGGCTGCCGCGTCCTCGTCGTCGACGACAACCGCGTCAATCAGCGCGTCGTCCAGGGCCTGCTCGAACGCGAGGGCTGCCTTGTCCACGTTGCCGCCAACGGACGCGAAGCCGTCGAACGCGCCCCCGCAGGCTACGACCTCATCCTCATGGACTGCATCATGCCGGAAATGGACGGCTGGGCCGCTACCGAACGCATCCGCGCCATCGAGGAAGGCGGTCCGGCCTCCTTTATCGTCGCCCTCACCGCCAACGCCTTCGCCGAGGACCGCGAACGCTGCCGCCAGGCCGGCATGGACGGCTTCCTCGCCAAGCCTGTCCGCGCCATCGAACTTCGCGATGTCCTCCGCCAGGCCGCCGGCCGCCGCCGCCCCTAGCCCTTCCGCAGCGTCCGCCGCAGCCAGTCCAGCGCGTGGATCACCGTCATCGACCGCACCCGCAGCCGGTCCCCCGACAACTGCACCTTCCGCGCCTCCACCCCGCCCGGGCTCGCCAGCCCGATCCACACCTGCCCCGCCTTCTCCCCATCGGCGTAGCCCGTCGCGCTCAGCGCATACGTCGCACCCGTCCGCTCCCGCGCCCCCGCCGCCATCGCCCGCGCCGTCTCCTCGCTCACCGCCGTGTGCGCCTCCAGCACCTCCCCCGGCACGCCCACCAGCGCCCGCTTCATCGCGTCCGTGTACGTCACAAACCCGCCCGCAAAGTAGTCGCTCGCCCCCGCCACCGCAGTAAACCGCTCCCCCAGCATCCCACCCGTCAGGCTCTCGGCCACCGCCACCGTCTCTCCCCGCGCGCGCAGCAGTTTCCCCACCGTCGCCTCCAGTGAGTCGCCATTCGTCGAATACACCCGGTCGCCCAGCAATTCCGCGATCGGGTCCCCCAACTCGGCCAGCAGCGCCTCCGCCTCTCCCGCCGTCCCCGCCCGTGCCCGTAGATGCACGTCGATGTCCCCGGCCGCCGCCAGCACCGTCGTCGCAGGGTTCGTGTACTTCGTATAAAGCGGCGAGATCAGCGCGTCCAGCTCGCTTTCCGGCATCAACGACACCCGGTACCACCTCGTCCGGATCACCGCCGGCGGCAGGATCGCCGCCAGCCGCGGCACCACATGCTCCGCCACCATCGGCTTCAACTCCCGCGGCGGCCCCGGCAGCAGCACCACCGCCCGTCCCTCCCGCAGGAACCACTGCCCCGGCGCCGTCCCGTTCGGGTTCGCCAGCGCCTCCGCTCCGTTCAGGATCAGCGCCTGCCGCCGGTTGTTCTCCGTCGGCACCCGCCCGAACTTCCGGAACCGGTCCAGGATCGCCTGCCAGCATCCGGCGTCTTCCGTCATCCCCACCCGCAGCGCCGCCGCCGCCGCGTCCCGCGTCACGTCGTCCTCGGTCGGCCCCAGCCCCCCGGTCAGGATCACCAGTTCACTGTTGCCCAGCGCCGTCTCGATCGCCGCCGTCAGCCGCTCCCGGTCGTCGCCGATGATGCACTTGGCCGCCACCTCGATCCCCAGCGCGTTCAGCTCCCCCGTCAGGTACAGCGAGTTCGTGTCCACCTTGTCCGGCGTCAGCATCTCTGAGCCGACGGCGATGATCTCGGCGTTCATCGGCGTCTACAGCGGACGCGGCACGATGCCGCACTCCACCCGGTACAGCATCCCGCTCGTCGCCACAATCGTGCTCCCCGTCGGCGAAAACGCCAGGCCCACAATCCCAGGCCCCGATAGAAACAGGCTCGCCTCCCGCTCCGGCGTGATCCGCACCACGCCCCGGCGCCCGCCCATCGACGCCGCCACATACAGGTTGTCCTCCGCATCGAAGGCCAGCCCCTGCGGCCGCCCCAGGCCCCGGTAGAACACCTCCACCTCGCCCGTCGTCGAAACCCGCTGCACGCAGTCGAAGCTCGACGTCGTCGGCCCCGTCACATACAAATACCCGTCCGGCCCGAACGCCAGGTGGTAGGCCGCTATCGAAGGCTCCAGCGTCGCGTACACATAAATCTGCCGGTCCCGGCTGATCTTGAAAATCGTCCCGGACCGGTCCCCCACATACAGGTTCCCCTCCGGATCGAACGCGATGCCCGTTGCCACGCCCATCCCTTCCACGTACACCGACATCTCCCCGCGCGGCGATACCTCATACACGATCCCGTCAAACCGGCTCGACACATACAGCGTCCCCGCCCGGTCAAACGCCAGCCCCGTCGCGTTCATGATGTCGGTCAGATACGGCGCCGGACCTTCATGCGGATCCACGCGAAACACCGACGTCGCCGTCTTCTGGCCCCGCGACCCGGAAAACGTCGTGAACACAATCCCGTTCGGATCAATCGCCGGGTTCGCCACCGGATGCACCCCGTCCGCAATCGGTATCCCGATGTCGCACGCCCACTCCGTCGACGACATCTCCCCGCTATCCACCCGCACCACGTTCTCGTAGGCGTCCTCCGGTACCCGCGCGATCAGGTACGAGTCCGACCCCACAATCAGCGGTGCGTTTACCCCGCCCAGCGAGACGCGCGGCGGCGCGCCCAGCGCAAACCCCTTCCCGTGGATCCGGATCTCTCCCCCCGGTATGGCGGCCTGCGGGGAGACGGTGGCGATGCTCGGTGTTTTGGCGGCTGATTTACGGGCCATGTGCTAATACAGATTGTTCCACCCAAGCAGCCGCATCACAAGCCCCGCGTAAATTCCCGCCATCACATCGTCCATCACGATTCCCGTCCCCCCGGGCAGTTTTTCGAACCACCGCACCGGCCACGGCTTCCAGATGTCGAAGGCCCGGAACAGCACGAACGCCAATAACCACGGCGCCGCCGTGCCCAGATGCGTCGCCCCCGCCAGCGCAATCCACTGCCCCGCCACCTCGTCCACCACCACCTCCTGCGGGTCTTTCTTTCCATAAAACGCCGCATGCACATCCGCCGCCCAGATCGCCGGCAGGATCGATCCGGCCGCCAGCAGCGCCACATGCCCCTGCAGCGGCCACGCGCACAACAGCGCCGCCACGCTGCCCGCCGTCCCCGGCCCCTTCGGTACGTACCCGGCCCCGAACCACGTCGCAATCGCGCTCGCCACCCGCCGCCTCAATTCGGCTTCTGGCGGCTCAGCAGCTCGTCCACCTCGTCCGGCTTCAATGGCTCCGGAATCACATACTGCTCGCTAGCCCAGTTGCCCAGGTCGATCTCGCGGCACCGTTCCGAGCAGAACGGCATGAAAGGATCGCTCATTTGGACCGGCTTTTTACAGATTGGACATTTCATCGGTGTGGAAGCGCGTTCGGCGTCTGGTGCGCCGCCAGAATCGGAAACAGCGGTTGCGGCGGCGCCGGCACCGGCCGTCCACGGTCCACCAGCTCGCCTACCAGGTCGTAGTCATGCGTCTTGGTAATCCGCATCCGCCGGAACTGCCCCGCCGCCAGCGGACCCTCTCCGGGGTCGGCAATGTAGCACACGCCATCGATGTCGGGCGCCTGCGTCGCTAGCCGCGCCTGCCACAGAAGCTCGGAATCCGGCGACGGCCCCTCCACCAGCACCGTATGCTCGGTCCCCAGGTACTGCTTGTTCCGCGCCGCGCTGATCCGCCGCTGGATCGCCATCAGCTTCCGCTTCCGGTTGTAGATGTCCCGCTTGCCCACCTTCCGGTCCAGATGGTAGCTCGCCGACGTGTCCTCGTCCGAATACGTGAACACCCCCAGCCGGTCAAACTGCGCCGCCTGCACGAACTGGCACAACTCTTCAAAATCGGACTCCGCCTCGCCCGGAAATCCCACAATCATCGACGTCCGGATCGCCACCCCCGGTATCGTCTTCCGGATCCGCTCCAGCAGCTTCAGGAACTGGTCCCCGTTCGACCCGCGCTTCATCCGCTTCAGCACCTCCCGCGACGCATGCTGCAGCGGCATGTCAATGTACTTCACCAGCGCTTCATTGGCCGCGATCGTGTCCAGCAGCTTCTGCGTCACCCGGTTCGGATAGCAGTACAGGAACCGTACCCACTTCTCGTGCTCGGTCTCAATCTGCGCCAGCCGCTCCAGCAGCACCGCCAGCCCGTCCTTCAGCCCCAGGTCCTCGCCGTAGCACGTCGTGTCCTGCCCGATCAGGTTGATCTCCCGCACCCCTTCGGCAAACAGCTTCGTCGCCTCGTTGATCACCGATTCGAACCGCCGCGACCGGAACGCGCCCCGGTACTGCGGAATCACGCAGAACGTGCACGGATGGTCGCAGCCCTCCGCAATCTTCATGTAGGCGAAGTGCCGCGGCGTCGTCCGGATCCGCGGCGTCAGGTCGTGGTAAAGATACGGCTCATCGGCCGCCCCCGCCGGCGTCAACCCCTCGCACAGCGCCACTACCTTGTCCAGTTCATTCGTGCCCAGCACCGCATCCACTTCCGGCAGCGTCGTGGCAATCTCGGCCCGGTAGCGTTCCACCAGGCATCCGGCCACTACCAGCCGCTGCGCCCGCCCCGTCCGCTTATACTCGGCCATCTCCAGAATCGTATCGATCGACTCTTTCTTCGCCGGGTCAATAAAGCTGCATGTGTTCACAACAATGACATCGGCCTCCTCCGGATTCGCCGTAAGCGAGTGGCCGGCGGAAGCGATATTGCCCATCATTACCTCGGAATCAACGAGGTTCTTGGGGCAGCCGAGGCTGACAAAACCGATTTTCAAAGTGGGATTACCTGTGCGGAGAGACTCCCTCCAGAATAGCCGTTTTTCGCCCCGCGGTCTCTCCTGCCGCTCCCTCGCCGCCCCCGAAAACCCGATACGATATCCGGCATATGCAACGCAGAGCCTTTCTCACCGGTGTCGCCGGCGCCGCGGCCTCTCTGGCCACCCGTGCCGCGGGTCTACCCAAAAGCAGGATCACCAAAATCCGCTACTACAAGACCCCCACCGACGCCGCCGGCCGCCCCAACGTCCGCCAGCCGCTCTTCAATCAGAGCACCAACGTCGTCATCGTGGAAACCGATACCGGCCTCATCGGCGTCGGCGAAGGCGGCGCCGGCGACACCATGGAGCAGTGCGCCAGCATGCTCATCGGCGAAGATCCCTTCCGCACCGACCGCATCTGGCAGATGATGTACCGCGGCTACTTCTATCCCGCCGGCCGCGAAAAGGTCCATGCCCTGGGCGCTCTCGACGTTGCCCTCTGGGACCTCAAAGCCAAGGCCCTCGGCGTCCCCGTCTATCAGCTCCTCGGCGGCCAGTCCCGCCAGTACATCGAGTGCTACTCCACCGGCTTCCCCCTCAAGGCCGCTCCCCGCGAAGTCGCCCGCGCCTGCATGGAGGCCGGCTTCCGCGCCTATCGCATCTCCCCCGCCGGCTCCGAGGTCTATGACCGTTTTGAAGCCGTCACCAACGCCTACGAGCACTGTAAGCAGGTCCGCGAGGGCGTCGGCAAGGACGGCTCCTGGTGCATCGACTTCCACACCCAGCTCGACATGCCCGACGCCGTCAACCTCGCCAACCTCATCGAGCCCCTCAAACCCTACTTCGTCGAGGACCTCGTCCGCAGCGAAAACCCCGGCGTCTACCGCACCCTCCGCAAACAGGTCAAGGTGCCCATCGCCGTCGGCGAACAGTTCGGCCCCAAGTGGGAGTGGAACCAGTTGATCGAGGAGCACCTCACCGACTATGCCCGCGCCACCATCCCCAACGTCGGCGGCATCAGCGAGTTCATGAAGATCGCCGCCCTCTGCGAGACCCACTACGTCGGCATGATCCCCCACTTCACCGGCCCCATCTCGGAGGCGGCCATGGTCCACTGCTCGGCGGCCTTCGGCGGCCCCGTGCTCATGGAAATGGTGATGGGCGGCCAGCGCGAGTGGCCCTACCTCCGCGCCGGCTATGACTTCAAAAACGGCAAACTCTGGCCCAACGAGCGCCCCGGCATCGGCGTCGATGTCGATACCTCCAAGCTCCAGCAGATCGGCGTCTACACCGAACGCTACTCCTCCATCCCCATGATCCGCCGCCCCGACGGGTCGTATACCAATTGGTAGCAGGCAGCCGCCCGTGCCAGACCTGAATCGCGAATCCGCACGATTCTTCCTCGAATCGTGATCTGGGAAACGACCGGAAGCGGGTCATCGAATCCGGTGCCGGCTCTGCCGTTCAACCCGCTTCCTGCCCAGACACCCATGCGCGCAATCCCCGTTCGGCTCGCCCCGAGGGACGCGCAGTGATAGCATCGTTAAAGATGCGTTTTCGATGCGGAGAGCTTCATGGTTAACCTCAGTCAGGACATCCACCCCCTTACGGACTTCAAGCGCAAC
>CAZWDD010000303.1:0-6830 GCA_964632345.1 uncultured Solibacteraceae bacterium
GAACTAGAGTACACCGGGGGGAGGATACGCGGAATTCGATCTGGAATTTGGATCTGTTACGATACGGTGAACTCGGGTCTGTGGTGAGACCCGCGTGGAACTGTTTTGACCGGAGAACCCGTTGTTCGCCGGACCGACCGGCTCCCAGTGTTGAGCATCAAAAATTCGTCCGCCTAGAGGTGCGATTTCGTATGATGACTCGTTGTTCTTTTCTGTTGGCAATCGCGGCACTGACGCTGCAGGCGCAGAGCATTTCCGGCACATTGGTCGGAACGATTCGAGATTCGACCGGGGCCGTTGTCGCCGCGGCGAAGGTGCGCGTGGCGAACGCGGGCACGGGCACGATGATTGAAACGCTGTCCAATGCAGATGGCGACTATGTGATACCGAATCTGCCGCCGGCGACGTACAACCTGCGGGTGGAGATGTCGGGGTTCCGTTCGGTGGACGTGCAGCAGGTGAAGCTGTTGACCAGCCAGACGATCCGGAACGACGTCCGGATGGAACCGGGCGAACTGCAGCAGACGATTCAGGTGGAGGCGGCAGCGCCGGTGGTGGCGTCGGAGTCGTCGTCGCTGGCGAATAATGTGGACAGCCACACGGTGGTGACGCTACCACTGAACGGGCGGACACTGGACCGGTTGATTCTGATCACGCCGGGTAACACGTCGGACAGTCCATCGAACCCGAAGCTGGCCGGGTCGCTGCACTGGGGCGGGAACTTCTTCTCGATCGACGGTGTGGCGTTCAACGACCTCGGCAATGGCGGGGCCGCGTACTCCTACCAGACGGCACTGTCGACGACGCCGTCGGTGGATACGATTCAGGAGTTCAAGATCGAGACGAACAACGCGAAGGCCGAGCATGAAGGTTCGGCGGCGATCTCGATCATCACCAAGAGCGGGACCAACGATCTGCATTTTACGCTGTTCGAGTTCAACCGGAACCGATTTGCGGCGGCGAAGGAGTTCTTCGCGACCGGGTTGCCGAAGCCGGCATTCAACCGGAATGAGTTCGGGGCGACGGTGGGCGGCCCGGTGATCAAGAACAAGACGTTTTTCTTTGGTTCCTATGAGGGGCTGCGGCAGCGGACGGCGCGAACGAACGTGCTGAGCGTGGGCACAGCGGCGATGCGCGGCGGGGATTTCACGGGGATAGCGGCGATCCGGGATCCGTTAAGTGGTACGCCATTCCCGAACAACATCATTCCGACGAACCGGTTGAACCCGCAGGCGCAGCAATTGGTGAATTTCGTGCCGCTGCCGAACCAGCCCGGGACGATGGGATCGAGCGGCCCGGCAAACAACTTCGCCGAGACGGTGGGCAATGTGATCGACGTGAACCGATATACGGCGAAAGCGGACCACAATTTCGATTCGCGAAATACGTTGAATGTTGTGCTGAGCTATTCGAAAGGGTCGCCGTATTTCGTGGCGCTGGGTACGCCGGCGAATTACGGGAACTTCGGTGACGGCGGATACACGACAAAATCAGCATCGCTTGGATACAACCGGACGATCAGCCCGACGACGCTGAACGAATTCCGGTACTCGTACTTCAACCACGCGAGCCTGCGAATTGGGCAGAACACAACGTTCGACCCGACGACGATCTTCCCGACGCTGTACCGGCCGCTGCCGATCGGCGGACTGCCAAACGTGACGATTGCCGGGTTTCAAAGGATCGGCGATTCCGGCGGCAGCCCACGGGCGCCACAGATTACGCAGCAGTTCACCGACAACCTATCGATCGTGAAGGGCGCACATACTTTGAAGATGGGCGTTGATATCGGATTCGGGCGCATTTCGACGAACCCGGGTGCGGGCGGGACGGCGTTCGGATCGTTCACGTTCCAGCCTCGATATACGGGAAATGCCTATGGCGATTTCATGTTGGGTCTGCCGACGAACACCGCACGGGCGACGCCGAACATCAACAATCTGCTCTACAACACGCGCTACGGCGCCTATATCCAGGACGACTGGAAGGTGAACTCGAAGCTGACGCTGAACTACGGCATGCGGTACACGCTGCAGACGCAGACGCAGGAACGCGACGGGTCGTTCGCCAACTTCGATCTGGCAAAAGGCGTCTATGTGATCCGGACGGAGAACGGACAGTTGCCGCGGTTGGCGATTCCGCGCCTGCTGGAGGCGTATCCGTTTGTGGAGTCGGAAAAGAACGGCTGGGGCAGCAATGTGATTACGGCGGACCACAACAACTTTGGCCCACGGTTCGGCTTTGCGTACCGTCCGTTTAACGACAACAAGACGGTGATCCGCGGCGGATTCGGGGTGATCAATAACAACATTCCGGTGTATATCGGCATCCGGCAGATATCGTTGACGAACACGCCGTTTCTGCTGACGGAGACGTTTGAGGCCGGGGCGACGCCAACGCTGTCGCTGTCCAATCCATTCCCAGGCGCGGGACGGCTGTCGGCGAACCCGGGCATCACGGCGGTGAACCGGGAGATCCGGAATACGTCGTCGATGCAGTTCAACTTCACGATTGAACGGGAAGTGGCGGCCAATACGGGCGTGCGCGTTTCCTATGTGGGCAACAAGGGTTCGCGGGTGCCTTGGTACAACTACAACCGCAACATGCCGTTCCAGCAGCGGCCGGGGACAATTCAGTCCAACCGGCCGTTCCAGCCGTGGGCCGACATCATCACGCTGGATACGAACGGGAATTCGATCACGCACCAGTTGCAGACGGAGTTGATACGGCGGTTCTCGAAGGGCTTCTTCGTGCAGGCGAGCTATACGTGGAACAAGACACTGGACAACGTGCCGATCGTTGGGGGGCCTCAGGATCCGTACAACGCGGCGGCCGACCGTGGAAATGGCGACTCGATCCGCCCGCATGTGGCGTATGTCTCGGCGACGTATGATCTGCCGTTCTTCAAGACGAACAAGATTCTTGGCGGATGGCAGATCGCGGGCATCGGGCAGTTCCGCGCGGGCACGCCGTTCAGTGTGACCTACAATCCGAATCAGGCCGGCTGGTTCGGGGGGCGCGCCAACGTGGTGAACTCGAACCTGTATCCGGACAACCAGAATATTGAGGGATGGTTCAACGCGTCCGCGTTTGCGATTCCGGATCCGTTCACGTTCGGAAACGCGGCGCGGAACATGCTGTTCGGGCCGGGGCAGAAGATCATCGACGTAAGCGTGCTAAAGGACTTCCACTTTACGGATACGCGATTCCTGCAGTTCCGGGCGGAGGCGTTCAATATGCCGAATACGCCGAGCTTCGGGAATCCAGGCGCGAACCTGTCGGTACCGGCGTCGCTAGGTCGAATTCGGGGAGTGACGGTACCGGCCCGTGCGGTACAGTTTGGGTTGAAGCTCGTGTTCTGATGATTCGACTCACAGCAGCATTGGCACTGACGGGCCTGGCGGCGGCGGCCGGAGATGCGGCGTTCTTTGAGACGCGCATCCGGCCGCTGCTGGCCAGGCAGTGCTACTCGTGTCACGCGCAGACTGCGATGGCGGGGCTACGCCTGGACTCGCGGGAAGCGCTGCTGCGCGGGGGCAAGTCAGGCGCGGCGGTGGAGCCGGGGAAGGCGGATGCGAGTCTGCTGATTCAGGCGGTGACGCATTCGCACGGAAAGCTGAAGATGCCGCCGGTCAGGAAGCTGGCGGAGCGCGAGATTGCGGACCTGCGGGCGTGGGTGGAAGATGGGGCGAACTGGCCGGCCGAGTCCACCGGGGACGGGAAAGTCCTGTGGTCTCTGCGGCCGGTACGGAAGCCGGCGGGGGCGTCAATCGATGGCCTGATCGGGGCGCGGTTGGCGGCCGAGGGGCTGAGGCAGGGGCCTGTAGCGGACAAGCGGACGCTGTTGCGCCGGGTGACGTTTGACCTGACCGGGCTGCCGCCAACTCCGGATGAAGTTCGGGCGTTTTTGGCGGACGAATCGGCTGAAGCATTTGAGAAGGTGGTGGACCGGCTGCTGGCGTCGCCGCGGTATGGGGAACGCTGGGGGAGGCGATGGTTGGATGTGGCGAGGTACTCGGATGGCGCGCAGGGCGCGCGGGACGATACGCCGTACGCCAACGCGTTCCGCTACCGGGATTGGGTTGTGCGGGCGTTGAACGATGACCTGCCGTATGACGAGTTCGTGCGGGCGCAGATTGCGGCGGATTTGTTGCCGGGTAAGAAACACTTGGAGGCGTTGGGGTTCCAGGCGTTCGGCGAGAGCGACAACGACCGTGTGGATGTGACGACGCGGGCGTTTCTGGGTTTCACGGTGGGTTGCGCGCAGTGTCACGATCACAAGTTCGATCCGATTCCGACGATGGATTACTATTCGCTGCTGGGGGTCTTCAAGAGCAGCAAGGTGGATGAGCACCCGCTGGTGGATGCGGCGGTGGTGAAGAGGTACAAAGACGCCAAGGCGGCCGTGGCGGCGAAGCAGGAGGAGTTGAACCTGTTTCTGGATGGGCAGACGAAGCTGGTGGCTGACGTGTTGGCCTCGCGGACGGCGGATTATCTGATGGCGGCGCACACGGGGAGCGGCGGGGAGGGCCTGGACCCGGAGACAGTTGAGCGGTGGAGGAAGTATCTGGCGGATGGGAAGAAGGATCATCCGTTTTTTGCGCCGTGGTTCGAGAAACCGGGGCGCTCGGCAGCCGAGGAGATGCAGGCGGCCGTGCGGAGGGTGATCGCGGAAAAGAAGGCGCTGGACGACCGGAACTACGTCAAGCTGGGCGGGATCGAGGGGATGAAGGACACCGGAAAGGTGATCGACACGCTGGTGGACGCGCTGCCGATTGAGCGGTTCTACTTCTGGCGGGATATGGCGTCGCGGCCGTATAAGGTGGAGGACCTGAACTTCGGCGGTGGGGTCTATTACTACGGGCCGAAGGATGTGGAGCGGTTTCTGGAGGCGCGGACGAAGGCGTATCTGGAGACGCTGCGAGGGGAGTTGAAGGCGCTGCAGGTGGCGGTACCGGAGCCGTATCCGTACTTCCACATCCTGAGTGACGTCGACAAGCCAGCGAATACGAAGGTAGCGATTCGGGGGAATGCGGAGAACCTAGGCGAAGAGGCGCCGCGGCGATTCCTGCGCGCGTTGTGCGAGGGGGAGCCGGAGCCGTTTACGCAGGGTAGCGGACGGCTGGAACTGGCCAATGCGATTGCTTCGGCGGAGAATCCGCTGACGGCGCGCGTGATGGCGAACCGGTTGTGGGCGTGGCATTTCGGCGACGGGATCGTCCGGACGACGAGCAACTTCGGACAACTGGGCGAGCGGCCGACGCACCCGGAACTGCTGGATTACCTTGCGGCGCGGCTGGTGGAATCGGGTTGGCGTCTGAAGTCGCTGCACCGCGAGATCCTGCTGTCGAAGACTTATCAACTGGCGTCGGGCGCGGAGGGCGAAGGGGCGAAGAAGGATCCGGATAACCGTCTGCTGTGGCGGGCGAACGTAGTCGAAAGGTTAGATGCCGAGGCGCTGCGGGATTCGATTCTGGCGGTGGCGGGGACGCTGGACCTGACGATGGGCGGGCCGGCCAAGCCGCTGGCGGACACGTTCACGCGGCGGGCGATTTACGGAACGGTGAGCCGTTCGAAACCGGACCGGACGATGGCGCTGTTCGATTTTCCCGATGCGAACGCGCATGCAGAACAGCGGATTGTGACAGTGGGGCCGATGCAGCGCTTGTTCTTCATGAACAGCCCGTTTGTGGCGGAGCAGGCGAAGGCGCTGGGGGCGCGGATCGAGAAGATGGGGATTGGCGCGGCATACGAAATGCTGTATGGCCGGCCGGCGACGGCGGAGGAGATCCGGCTGGGTGAGGAGTTCGTTGGGGGCGGTAGCGGCAAGTGGGCGCAGTACGCGCAGGTGCTGCTGGCGGCGGCCGAGTTCAGTGCGGTGAAATGAGGTAGGCGATGCAGAGACGGGAATTCATGTTCGGCGCCGGATTCGGCGCGCTGGGACTGGCCGGGACAGCGGCGGGCGCGACGACGCATCACCCGGCGAAGGCAAAGCATGTGATCTTCCTGTTTCTGAACGGCGGGCTTTCGCAGGTGGACACTTTCGACCCGAAGCCGGAGTTGACGCGGATGCACAACACGCCGCTGCCGGGGCCGAAGGTGAAGACGGATTCGGCGACGGGGAACCTGATGAAGTCTCCGTTCTCGTTCCGGAAGTACGGGCAGAGCGGAATTGAAGTAAGCGAGATCTTTCCGCGGGTGGGCGGGTTGATCGACGACTTCGCGGTGGTGCGCGGTTGTTATGCCGACAACGGGAATCACGGGCCATCGCTGATGCTGATGAACACCGGGCATCAGCTGGCGGGGCGGCCGTCGATGGGGTCGTGGATCAGCTACGGGCTGGGGACGGAGAACCGGAATCTTCCCGGTTTTATCGCGTTGTGCCCGGGGTATCCGGTGATGGGGCCTCGGCTGTGGAGTTCGGGGTTCCTGCCGAATATTCATCAGGGAACCTACATCCCGAACAATGAGACGGCGCCGGACAAGCTGGTGCAGAACGTGCGGAATGCGTCGCTGACGGTGCGGGAGCAGGAGGAGCAGTTGGGGCTGCTGGACCGGCTGAACAAGTTGTACCTGGGCCGGGCAGAGGCGCAGCCGAAGCTGGCGGCGGGCGTGCAGGCGATGGAAGTGGCGTTCCGGATGCAGGCAGAGGCGCCGGAGGCGTTCGACATCGAGCGGGAGAGCGCGGGGACAAGGGAGCGGTACGGGAATTCGGAGTTCGGACGGGGGTGCCTGCTGGCGCGGCGGCTGGTGGAGCGCGGGGTGCGGATGGTGCAGGTGTACTTCGGGAACTCGCAGCCGTGGGACAGCCATGAGGACATCAACTCGCA
>CAZWDD010000304.1:0-6828 GCA_964632345.1 uncultured Solibacteraceae bacterium
GCGATGATGAACTTGCGCCGCGGGGTGGCGAAATAGCGGTAGGCCACGTCGATCGTGATGCCCTGCTCCCGCTCCGCCCGCAACCCGTCGGTGAGAAGCGAAAAGTCGATGGGGCCCGTGGACCGGTTCAGCGCCGATTTCTGGATCGACGCCATCTGGTCTTCATAGACGCCCTTGGCCTCGTAGAGAAGCCGGCCGATCAGAGTCGACTTGCCGTCGTCCACACTCCCGGCAGTCGAAAAACGAAGCAACTGCGATTCGGCCATGACTTAGAAATATCCCTCGCGCTTCTTCAGCTCCATGGAGCCTTCCTGATCGTGATCGATGATGCGGTTTTCGCGCTCCGAACGCCGGAACTGCACCAGCTCCGTGATAATGTCCGGCAGCGAGTTCGCCTCGCTGCGGATCGCCCCCGTGCAGTAGGTACAGCCAAGCGAGCGCATCCGGCTCATCACCTTCTGCGGCTTTTCGCTCGGCAGCAGCGGCATGTTGTGCTCCAGCGGGATCAACTGATTCCCGCGCACCACCATCTCCCGTTCCTGCGCGAAGTACAGCGGCACGATGGGAATGTTCTCCAGGTGGATGTAGTTCCAGACGTCCATTTCCGTCCAGTTCGACAGCGGAAAGACGCGGATGGTCTCCCCCTTCTCCACCTTGCCGTTGAAGAGGCTCCACAGTTCCGGACGCTGATTCTTCGGATCCCACTGCCCGAAACGGTCGCGGAACGAGAAGACACGTTCCTTGGCGCGCGACTTCTCTTCGTCGCGCCGCGCCCCGCCGAACGCCGCGTCGTAGCCGCCCTCGGCCAGCGCGTCGAGCAGCGCGCGCGTCTTCAGCAGCGCGCAGCACTTGCTGGTCCCCAGCGTGAACGGATTCGCTCCCTCCTCAATCGCCTTGCGGTTCGTATGGACGATCAACTCCGCCCCCAGATCCTTGGCGAACTGATCCCGGAACGTGATCATCTCATCGAACTTATACGTCGTGTCGACATGCAGCAGCGGAAAGGGTAGCTTGCCGGGATAAAATGCCTTCTGGGCCAGGCGGATCATCACCGACGAGTCCTTGCCGATCGAGTAGAGCATCACCGGCTTGGCAAACTCGGCGACAACCTCCCGCATGATCTGCATGCTCTCGGCTTCCAACGCCCGCAGATGGCTGAGTGTGCGCGAATCCATGTTTCCTTACCAACTTAGCAAGCGAATCCTCCTATTGTCCATGGGGATTGTCGTATTTGGACAACCCCCGGAGGCGCGCCTCAATCAGCATCGCGTCTCGTCCACTCGTAGTCCGGCGCCGGAGCCGGGCGCAGAGGCGGTGCAAATACCGTCGCTGGCCGCCAGCCGCAGCGAATGGGAGACCGTGCGCCGCCCACTGGTGGTGGATTCGTGGAAGAAGATCCTCGGCAAATTGGAGCCAACGGCAGAGGACCGGCGCTGGTTCCACGACGTGCCGGCCGCGCGGGAGATCGAGCGCACCGAAACCGCGCATTACACACGCATCCATCTGGAACTGGCACTGGAGAAGGACTTCTGGCAGCCGTCGCTATTGCTGCTGCCGAAGAAGCCCGCGGCCGGGCCCCGGCCGGCCGTCATCGCCTGGACCTCCACCACGCCGGACTGGCGCGAACCCGAGAAGTGGTGGGGCGCCTGGCTGGCCGAGCGCGGCTTCGTGGTGCTGACCGGCTGGGCGCATATCCGCAACTACCGCGACGGATCGCACTATTCGCGGAACGCCGCGGAGAAGGTGTATGAACGTTTCGGCCGCTGGGCTGGGCTGAGCCGGATGGTGTGGGATGTCCGCCAACAGGCGGCGTTTCTGAAGGCGCGAGGCGATGTGGACGCGCGCCGCATCGGGTTCATGGGCTTTTCGCTCAGCGCCAAGACGGCGGTGTACGTGGGCGCGTTCGCACCGGAGATCGCCGCGGTGGTATCCGTCGATCCGCACATCGCGCTAAACGGCGGCACGAACTACTACGCGCCATGGTACATGGACTGGACGCGCACGTTTGCCGACATCGACACTCCGCAGAAGACCGTGCTGAGCCTGCTGAATCCGGACCCCGGCCGCGCGGGGCTGGAGCACGATCATCACGAACTGCTGGCGCTGGCGGCGCCGAAGCCGTTTCTGCTGATCGGCGGCGGCGGGGACCGGGAGGACAACGGCGGGGACTCGGACGACCGGCAGAGCTGGGGCTACGTCAACCGTGCGCATGAGATCTACCGGTTGCTGGGCGCACCGGACCGCCTGCGATTCGCGCTGACCACCGACGGGCACAAAGCGACGGGTCCGGCCATTGACGCCGCCTGGCGCGAATGGCTGATGCGCTGGCTGCGGTAATACTGGAATATGCGGCGACTGTTCTTTCTCCTGCTGGCCGGCGTGTGCGCACTGCCCGGACAGGACTCGATCACCGGCGACCGGATTCGCGCTCATATCCGTTTCCTGGCCAGCGATCTGCTGGAGGGGCGCGGCGTGGGCACGCGCGGCGGCGAACTGGCCACCAACTACATCGCCTCCCAGCTGGCCGTCGCCGGGGCGCGTCCGGCGGGGGATAACGGGACATATTTTCAGCGCGTGGACCTTGTCGGTGTGGAGCCACAACCGTCCGCCCAGCTATCGGCCGCCGGCGCCAGCGGCGCGCCCATCTCCTTCGCCTGGTCCACCGATTTCGTCGGCAACACGATGCGCCAGCAGGACGGCGCTTCCTTCGACGCCGACGCCGTCTTCGTCGGCCATGGAATCACCGCCCCGGAGTTTGAATGGAACGACTATCGCGGCGTGGACCTGAAGGGCAAGGTGGCCGTGCTGTTCACGAACGAGCCGCCGAGCGAGGACGCCAAGTTCTTTGGCGGCAAGGCGCTCACCTACTATGGCCGCTGGACGTACAAGTATGAAGAGGTGCTGCGGCAGGGGGCGGTGGCCTGCGTTCTGATCCACACCACGCCCACGGCCGGATACGGGTGGGAAGTGGTCCGCAACTCCTGGGGGAAGGAGGACCCGCAGGTAAAGCTCGCGGCCGGGGCCGAGGCGCTCGCCTTCGCCGGTTGGGTCTCGCGCGCCGCCGGGGACAAGCTCCTCGCGCTGGCCGGCCACACCGTGGATGACCTTCTGAAGCGCGCCGATCAGCGGGGCTTCACGCCGATTCCGCTCGGCATCCGCATTCGCGGCAAAGTCCCGGCTAAGATCCGGCCCATTCAGACGGCGAATGTTGCCGCCATTATCCCGGGCAGCGATCCGGTGCTGAGCAAGGAAACCGTGGTCTTCAGCGCGCACTGGGATCACCTGGGCATCGGCACGCCGGTGAACGGCGACGCCATCTACAATGGCGCCGTCGATAATGCCTCCGGCTGCGCGGTGCTTATCGAGATCGCCCGCGCCTGGGCGTCCCTGCGCAACCGGCCCAAGCGGTCGGCCATTTTCGTCGCCGTCACGGCGGAGGAGAGCGGCCTGCGCGGCGCCGAAGTCTACGCGGGCCGGCCCATCATTCCGGTCGGCAAGACAGCGCTCAACTTGAACTTTGACTCGTTCTTCCCGTTCGGCCGTGTCCGCGACGTGGTCGTCAACGGCGCCGAACGCACCAGTGTCTTCCCCATCGTGCAGCAGGTGGCGCGCCGCTTCAACCTTGCCATCAAGCCCGACCCGCGCCCCGAACAGGGCCACTATTACCGCTCGGACCACTTTGCTTTCGCCCGCGCCGGCGTGCCCGCCTTCTCCATCAACATGGGCGACGACTACATCGGCAAGGACGAGAACGCCGGCGCCCAACTGGCCTACGAGTACAACGCCAAGAACTACCATCAGCCGAGCGACGAGTACAACGAGAAATGGGACATGGGCGGTCCGGAGCAGATGGCCCGTTTCGGGTTCACCATCGGGCTCTATGTCGCCAACAACCCGGCCATGCCCACCTGGCGCGAAGGGGATGAGTTCCTGCCGGCGCGGCGCAAGAGCCAGGCACCCTAACGCCGCTCCGCCCGCAGCCGCAGCCCGCCCTTGGGGCGCAGCGTGAGCAACGGCGCCAGTTCCACGGGCGAAGAATCCTGAAGCCGGAACCGCCACTGCTGCGCCACCGTGGCCAGCACCAGCACGCCCTCCATCCACGCGAACCGCTCGCCGATGCAAAGCCGCGGACCGCCGCCGAACGGGAAGTAGGCGAACTTCGGACGGGCGCCCGCGTCCTCCTGCCACCTTTCCGGCCGGAAGCGGTCCGGCTCCGGCCACCATGCGGCGGCCCGGTGCATGACGTAGGGACTCAGCAGGACGATCGACTTCTTCGGCAGGCGATAGCCGCCCAGATCAAGCTCCTCCGCTGCCATCCGGCCGATGGCCCATGCCGGCGGATAGAGCCGCATCGCCTCGGCAAACACATGCTCCGTATAGGTCAGCCGCGGCACGTCGGCAAAGGCCGGCGGGCGCCCGCCGAGTTCCCGGTCAATCTCGGCATGCATCCGGGCCTCGGCCTCCGGATGCTGCGCCAGCAGGTACCAGGCCCAGGTCAGCGCAGTCGCCGTGGTTTCGTGGCCGGCGATGAAGAGGGTCAGTGTCTCGTCCCGCACCTGCTGGTCGGTCATCCCTGTCTGGTCGCCTTCGGTATCGCGCGCCAGCAGCAGCATGCTGAGCAGGTCGCCGGTGTCGGCACCGCTCCGCCGGCGTTCGTCGATGATCCGGTAGATGGTCGCGTCCAGCTTCTCGCCCGCCTGCTGGAACCGCCGCAGGAACGGCAGCGGCATGCGAAGCAGCAGTTGCGACCCCGGAAACATCAGCAGGGGCATCATCTCGATCAACGCATTCATCGCCTCGCCCACCGTCTCGGCATCGTCATCCACTTCGGCGCTGAACAGGGTCCGGCCCACGATGCTGAGCGTCAGCCGCATCATCTCACGGTCGATGTCCATGGTTTCGCCGGCGCTCCACCGCTCGCGCGCCCGCACGGTCAGCGCTGTCATGTCGGACGCATAGCGGATCAGCCGGTCCCGGTGGAAAGCCGGCTGCACCAGCCGCCGCTGCCGCAGGTGGCTTGCGCCCTCATTGGTCAGCAGCCCCTCGCCCAGCAGCGCCTTGGCCCGCTGCAGAATCCGGCTCTTGATGAACTTGCCGCTCTGCGTCACCAGCGTCTCCTGCACGAGTGCCGGCGTGTTCACGAAGTACATGTGCTGGTGCGCCGCGCGGAAGTAACTGATGTCGCCGAACTCGGCCGCGCAGCGTTGCAGGAACGCAAGCGGGTCCGCCCGGAACGGACCGAAGCTGCCGCCGATGGAGCGGGCGCGCGGGCCGGGCGGGCGAATCAACGCTGCCATCGGCTACGGCCGCGGGCCGCGGGAACGGTTGTTGTGCCGTTCAAACCGCAGCAGGTCGTTGAACTCCTGCGTGTCGAGCGTCACGCCGAGAAATGCCAGGCACATCTCGTCCTCGGTGCCCTCGCCCCAGCGGACCACCTTCAACGGATTAGATGGATTGCGCGGATTATCGGCCGAGTTATCGAACCGGCAGCGCAGCGAAATGCGGTCCAGAAAGTTCACCCGCACCGGCTTCACAAAGGTGTAGAAGCCCTGCCAGTTGAAGTCCCAATCGTCGATGCGGATCAGCGGCTCCTCGTTCCAGTGCAGCCGCGGCGTGCGGGTCACCTCGATCTTCCGGCCGAGCAGATGCATGTGCGGCACCACCATGTGGATATCGGCCGGCAGTGTTGGCATCGAAGCGGCCACGGGATGGTCGTTCGCCCCGGCCGGAATACGGAAGGTGGTATTGACCAGCGGCAGGAAAATCATCCGCTTGCGCATCCGCTCCTCGGCCTTCGCGAAGTAGAGGCCGACCTTTGTCTGGTCGCTGTGCTCTCGTCCGGCGGGATAGTAGTGCATCTGGATGATGACCCGCGCTCCTTTCGGAATCAGCAGACCAACTCCATCCGGCAGCGCCTCCGTGCGGGAACCCGGCACCCATCCGCCCAACATAGAACTCACCGATAGCGGCACGCCGTCGCCTGGCCCGCCAAAGCACTCATACCCCGGCTCCTCGTCCTGTGCGTCCAAGGCGGCCGATTGCCCCGTCTGATCCATGTAGAGAATCACATGGTGTACCACCTGCCGCTCTCCCGGCACCACCTGCACGGCCTTCAGCCACTGGTCATCGTCGAAGTTCGTCGGCACGACAAAGCAACGGTACGTATCCTTGCGCTTCGGCACGTTGTAGAGTTCGGGCATCTGGATGACGGCATCCGGCTCGCCCAGGTGCCATTCACCGGTCTCCGGCAGGGGTTCGGGCAGTGCGGCTGGGTCTCCCTCGGGCGCCCCGTTCCGGTACCACGCCAGAATGTTCTCGCGCTCTTCGTCGGTCAGCCCGAAGTCGCCCTTGAACCGGCCATGTGCATCGACAGGCTTCCACGGGGGCATGATCCGCTCCCTCACCACGCGCTGAATATCCTCGCCCCAGGTCTGCGCCGCCGCGTAGGAATCGAGCGCGAAGGGAGCGATGTCGCCCTCCCGGTGGCAGCCCTGACACTTGGCCTGAAAGATCCGGGCAATCTCCTGCGTGTAGGTGACTTGCGCCCAAGCCCCGGCCGTGGCCAGCGAGAACAGCATTACGAATCGAGCGGTCTTCATAACAGTAATTATTATGGACGCTCGCCCCCCCACCCTGGCGCCAGGGAATTACTTGAGCAGCGTCGCGACGGCCTGCGCCTCGCCCGACTTCCCTTCCCCCACCGGCCCGACCTTCTCGGCCGTCTTGAACTTCACCGAAACCTGATCGATCTCCAGTCCCAGTATCCGCGCGATGTTGGCACGGATCGGGTCGCGAAAGTCCTTTAGCTTCGGCCGCTGCAGAATCACC
>CAZWDD010000305.1:0-2646 GCA_964632345.1 uncultured Solibacteraceae bacterium
GCACCCGGCCGGGTAGCTGGAGTCGCGGCGTTGACGCTGATCACGCTGGCCGCGGTCTGGATTTGGCGGGATTACCGGACACTGGAGCGCTACCGAGGGCGGACATTCCGCATCGGGGTGGACCAGAGTCCGCCGAACTATGACTGGTCGGAGGGCGGCGGGGCAACGGGTTACGCGGTAGACGTGCTGAATGAGGCGGCGCGGCGGTTGGGAGTCCGGCTGGAGTGGGTTTACTGCCCGGAGGGGTCGAAGGCGGCGATGCTGAGCGGGAAGGTGGAGCTATGGCCGGTGGGCTACTACCGGCCGGGCGACTATCCGATGGTCCATCAAACGAAGCCGTGGAGCGAGGACCGTCACGCGCTGGTATGGTCCCGCGATCGATTGCCGGTTGAGCCGCAGGCGTGGGGCGGACAGCGGCTGGCGATCATCGATCGGCTGGTGATGCGAAACCTGGCGGCGAAGTTGTTTCCGACGCTCCCGGTGCGTGCGGTGGACTCGCGGGAGAACGCGCTGCAGGCGGTGTGTGCGGGCGAGGCGGACGTGGCTTTGCTGGACCTGCAATATGTGGAGACGGCGCTTCTGGAGAGACCGGCAGGATGCGGGCAGGCCCGGCTGCGGATCCGGACGATCACGGAGCGCAGTGACCCGACGAGTCTGTTTGCGGTGAAGGAACTGGGGCCGCTGGCGGACCTGCTGTACCGGGAGATCGTCGAGATGCAGGTGGACGGTACGGCGCTGGCGTATGCCCGGCGTTGGCTGACGTTTTCGAGCAGCGAGGTGGAACGCGTATTCGGACTGCAGGAGCAGACGCGGCATCTGCAGTGGCTGGCGGCGGCGTGCCTGGTGCTTGTGCTGGCGATCGGGATATTGACGGGCCTACTGCTGAAGCTACGGTTGGCGCGCCGGGCGGCCGACCGGGCGAGGGTAATGCAGGCGGAATTCCTGGCAAACGTGAGCCACGAAATCCGAACGCCGATGAACGGGGTGATGGGGACGGCGGACCTGCTGTTGGAGACGCTGGAAGATGAAGAATTGAAACGGCATGTGGAGATCATCCGGGAGTCGGGGCTGGCGCAGCTGGAACTGTTGAACCAGATTCTCGACCAATCGAAAATCGATTCCGGGGTGATGCTGCTGGAGATCACTGTGTTTTCGCCGCGGCGGCTTGCGGGACAGGTGGAAGGTGCGTTCCGGCCGGCGGCCGAGCGGAAGGGGTTGGCGTTGCGGGTGAGGGTTTCGGCGGATGTGCCGGAGTTCGTAGCGGGCGACGCGACGCGCATCCGGCAGGTGCTGACAAACCTGGTGAACAATGCCATCAAGTTCACGCGGAACGGCGAGGTATCGATTGAGGTGGACGGCGCGTCGCAGGCGGGGATGGCCGGGCTGTGCTTCGCGGTGCGGGATACGGGGATCGGGATCCCGGCGGCAGAGCAGGAGAAGATCTTTGAGAAGTTCCGGCAGGTGGACGCCTCGACGACGCGGCAATATGGGGGGACGGGATTGGGGCTGTCCATCTCGCGGCAACTGGCGCGGCTGATGGGCGGCGAACTGGCGGTGGAGAGCGAACCGGGGCGGGGAAGCACCTTCGGTTTCTGCGTGACGCTGCCGATGACGCGGGGTGTTGCGCCGCCGGAAGCGGCCACGCCGGCGGCGGCGCCTTCGATTGAAGGGATGACGGTGCTGGTGGTGGAGGATAACGCCATCAACCAGCGTGTGGCAGCGGCACTACTGCAGCGGATGGGCGCGAACGTGGAGTTGGCCGGCAATGGGTTGGAGGCGGTGGAGCGGTGCCGGGAGAGTGACTACGACGCCATTCTGATGGACTGCCACATGCCGGAGATGGACGGCTATATGGCCACGGCGGCGATCCGGAAACTGGAGAGCGCGGTGCGGGATGTGCCGATCGTGGCGTTGACGGCCGGGGTGTCGGGAGACGAGCGGCGGCGGGCGTTGCTGGCGGGGATGAACGGGTTTCTGGGCAAGCCGGTGAACCGGGAGGAGCTGGCCGCGACGCTGGCGGCGCTGCCGCGCCGGACGGCGTCCGGCGACTAGTGAACGGTCCGCGTCTTGCGGTTCATGTAGTCCCTCAGCAGATACTGGCCGAGGGTGTGGGGTGTGGTGAAGTACGCCTTTCCGCGGCAGAGTTCGCTGACCTTATGGACGAAGTTCACCAGATCGTAGTTCTGCGCGAGCATGAAGGTATTGATCAGGATGCCCTGGCGTTTGCAGCGGCTGACTTCGTCGAGGGTGCGGGCGATGACCAGCGGGTCCAGCCCGAACGGGTTTTTGTAGATCTGCCCGTTGTCGAGGGTTAGCGCGGAGGGTTTCCCGTCGGTGATCATGATGATCTGCTTCATGTCCTTCTTCTCCTGCTGGAGAATGCGCTGGGCCAGGATAAGGCCATCACGGGTATTGGTGTGATAGGGCCCCACCTGCACGCGTGCGAGCTCGCCGAGGCGCATCTCCTCGGCCGAATCATGGAAGAGGACGAGGCGGAGCGAGTCACCGGGATACTGTGTGCGGATGAGGTGGGCCAGGGCGAGGGCGACGCGTTTGGCGGGGGTGAAGCGGTCCTCGCCGTAGAGGATCATGGAGTGGGAGCAATCGAGCAGCAGAACGGTGGCGCAACTGGACTGGTACTCGCTC
>CAZWDD010000305.1:2656-6799 GCA_964632345.1 uncultured Solibacteraceae bacterium
GGCGCGTCCGGTGCGGCGGAGGGCGGAAAAGAGGGTCTCGTTAACGTCGAGATTGAGCGTGTCACCGAACTCGTAGGGTTTGGAGGCGCCGGAGGATTCGATGCCGGTGGCAAGGTCGCGGGTATCGTGTGCGCCGAAGCTGGAGCGGCCGAGGGAGCCGAGGAGATCCTTGAGCGTTTTGTAGCCGAGAAAGTCGAGGGCTTTGTCGGTGGTTTCGACGCGGATGTCGTTGATGGGCTCGCCTTCGCGGCCGGGGCCGGGGGGCGGTTCGGTGACGTAGCCGTCGGTCCAGAGTTTTTCGACGAGGCGGTCGATGAGGGCTTCGAGTTGTTCCGGGGTGAGGCGTTCGTACTGATCGGGCGGGAGCAGTTCGCCATTTTCAAGGGCTTGGCGGATGGCCTCGCGGAGCATATCGAGGGTGTCCTCGTTGAAGGGGTATCCGCCGTAGGGATCCTGGAAACCGCTTTGGAGGAAGTAGTCGGAGAGCGCGCGCATCAGGTCCTCGGCGGAGATGCCGAAGTCGTCGTCTTCGAACTGGGAGTAGCGGATCCAGCGCATGGGACCTCCTAGTTGAACTGGCGGCGCTTGGGGGGACGGGGCGGGGAGTCGGGGTCGTCGGGGTCCTGAGCGCGGCGGCGGTCTTCCGGAGCGCTGAACCCGAGTTCCTCGTTGCGGCTGATGCGGCGGTGGGCGTACAGGCCTTCGAGAATGAACTCGCCGGCTGCGGCTCGGACGGCGTCCGGTTCATTGGCGGACAGGCCGAGCGCGCGGGTCTTTTCCATCAACCCGTCGACGAGCAGAAGTTGTTCGAGCAGGGCGGCCGAGCCGGTGGCCGCGTCGACCTTCAGCGCTCCGCCGCGTTCGAAATACTTGATGGTCATGGCGACGTTGACGCCTTCAAAATAGGAACTGTAGACGCGGCCGACGGCCATGCGGATCAGTTCGCGGGCAATGTTTTCGCTGCCCTTCAATTCGCCTTCGTACTCGAGTTCGATCTTGCCGGTAATCGAGGGAAGAGCGGCGTAGAGATCGGCGATGCGGGGAACCGCTTCTGCCTCGGCATTGAGAATGGCGCGGCGTTCGGCGTTGGAGACGACGTTCTCCATGACGGAGATGGGCAGGCGCTGGGAGACGCCGGAGCGCTTATCGATGCGCTTGTCGTCACGGGCGATGAAGGCGATGGCTTCGACGACCTCGCGGACATATTTGGGAACGATGACCTGGGCCGCCGAGGTGCGAGCGGTCCAGGCCTCCTGGGCGGTGATGGTGATGCCCTGTTCGAGGGTGGCCGGGTAGTGGGTGCGGATTTCGCTGCCGATGCGGTCCTTGAGAGGGGTGATGATTTTGCCACGGGCGGTGTAGTCTTCCGGGTTGGCGGTGAAGATCAGCAACACGTCGAGGGGCAGGCGGACGGGGAAGCCTTTGATCTGGACATCGCCTTCCTGCATGATGTTGAACAGGCCGACCTGGATTTTGCCGGCCAGGTCGGGGAGCTCGTTGATGGCGAAGAGTCCGCGGTTGGCGCGGGGGAGCAGGCCGTAATGGATATTGAGGTCGCTGGCGATGTCGTGTCCGTGGCGGGCGGCCTTGATGGGATCGATGTCGCCGATCATGTCGGCGATGGTGACATCGGGCGTGGCGAGCTTTTCAACGTAGCGCTCGTCGCGGGAAAGCCACGCGATGGGAGTGGCATCGCCGAGGGAGGCGACCTGCTGGCGGCCGAAGGCGGAGAGGGGCGCGAGCGGATGGTCCTTTATCTCCGAGCCGGCGATGTAGGGAACGGCCTCGTCGAGCAGAGAGGTAAGCATGCGGATGAGGCGGGTCTTTGCCTGGCCGCGAAGGCCGAGGAGGATGAAGTTGTGGCGCGACAGCAGGGCGTTTATCACCTGCGGCACGACGGTGTCCTCATAGCCGTGAACACCGGGAAACAGGGGTTCACCGGAGCGAAGACGCGCGATCAGATTGTCCCGCACCTCGTCTTTGACGGTGCGCGAGGGCGGAAACTGACCGGCCCACTCGCTGCTCTTGAACTCTCCCAACGTGGCCGGCTTTCGATCGGCAGAAGGCACGGAATCACCCCCAGTCTCCGATTGTAGCAGCCATGGCGTATTGGCAAATTCGGGCGAAGTCCTGATAGAATCCGCCATACACCTGGTAACGGTGGCAGGTGCCTGCCCGCGGCCGAAAGAAGCCAGAAAGTGAATATGCCAAACGACCTCCCCGAAGTTGAGTACCAGCGGTTCTGGAAGCGCCTGCAACAGATTGGCCTGAACGCCTATGAGGCGCGCAGCTACCTGGTTCTGGTGGGCCATCCGAAGTTCAAGGCGCTGGAGTTGGCGGCGCGGGCGCATGTGCCGCGGCAGAAGATCTATGAAGTGCTGGACTCGCTGGTGGAGAAGGGCTTCGCGCAGGTGGTGCGGGAGAAGACGAAGTTGTTTTCTGCGGTGGAACCTTCGCTGGCCATCCCGGCGTATTTTGCCCGGAGGGCACAGCATCTGCAGCAGGAGTTGACGGAACAGTCCCGGTTTGCAACCGATCTGGTGGAGGATTTGAACTCCTCGTATTCGGAGGGACAGGGCGGGCGCGGGACGCTGGACTTCCTGCGCATTGTGAGCGAACCGCTGCAGACGGCGGCCGAGTACCGGCGGATGATCAGCGAGGTGCAGACGGAGTACCTGGAGTTTTCACGGCCGCCATATGCGGTGGATCCGTTGAACGACGACCTGGTGCGGGCGGCGCGGCAGCGCGGGGTGCGGTGCCGGCTGTTGATTGAAGTGGGGACGCTGGACGATGAACACCGGCGGCGGTTGATGGAGTTCATCGATATCGGCGTGGAGGTGAGCCAGGTGCCTTCGCTACCGTTGAAGCTGGCTCTGTTTGACGGCAAACGGGGCATGATCGCGCTGTTGGATCCGGTGATCACGCGGCCGACGTGGACGGCCGTGGTCTTCGACCATGGTGGTCTATCGGAGGCGATGAAGGGATTGTTCGAAGACTACTGGCGGCGCTCGAATCCGATGCCGTCGCGGGGCTGAGCTAACGCTCGCTGCGTTCGGAGGTGGCGGTCTTGCGGGCGCGGATTTCGCGGACAGCGTAGATACGCCGTCCCTGGCTCTCAAAGTAGGTGCGGATCAGTACCTCGCCGAGAAAGCCGGTGCAAAAGAGCATCAGTCCGGCGAGCAGTAGCAGGCCGCCAGCCACCATCAGCGGGCCGTGTTCCATGGCGCGGTCGCGCTCCATATGGAGTAACTTATAGCCGAGCAGATAAGTGAGAATGGTCCCGCCTGAGGCGAGGCCGAGTAACCCGTACTTGCCAAAGAAATGCATGGGGCGGGTGAAATAAGTGAGTAAGAAGCGGATGGTGAGGATATCGAAGAACACCTTGAACGTGCGGCTGAGACCGTAGTGGGACTTGCCGGCGCCGCGGGGAACATTCTTGATGGGTACCTCGACGATCCGGGCACCGTAGAAGCTGGCCAGGGCGGGGATGAAGCGGTGGAGTTCGCCGTAAAGGTTGATGTCCTTGAGGACTTCGGCGCGATAGGCCTTGAAGGTGGTGCCGAAGTCGTGCAGGTCGACGCCGCTGGCCTTCTTCATCAGCCAATTGGCGATGCGCGAGGGGATTTTGCGGGTGACGGCGTTGTCGATGCGGTTCTTGCGCCACCCGGAGGCGAGGTCGTAGCCCTGGTCAATTTTTTCGAGCAGGGCCGGGATGTCCTCGGGTTCGTGCTGCAGGTCGCCATCGAGGGAGATGATGATGCCGCCGATAGCCTCGTCGAAACCGGCGGCGAGTGCGGCGGTCTGTCCGAAGTTGCGGCGGAGGCGGATGACTTTGAGACGCGCATCGGTTTCGACGAGGTTGGCGAGGAGGTCGAAGGAGCGGTCGGTGGAGGCGTCGTCGATGAAGATGATTTCGTAGGTGCGGTTCAAGTTTTCCAGGACGGCGGTGAGGCGGTCGTAGAGAGGGAGGATCGCCGGTTCTTCGTTATGAATGGGGATGACGATGGACAGTGCTGGAGCCGGCATAGAATTTCCAATTACCAGTTTACCGCCCGCTACCGCGGTTGTGTTAAGATGTGAATTCAAGCGTTTGTGGGCCCGTAGCTCAGTTGGTTAGAGCGCTACCTTGACACGGTAGAGGTC
>CAZWDD010000306.1:0-6759 GCA_964632345.1 uncultured Solibacteraceae bacterium
CGGCGCGCACCAGGCCAACAGGCAACAGTGCTACGACGATTTCCACACCTTGGTCAAGGAAATCGTCAAGCGCACCGGCATCCGCGGAGGGCAGGCATGAGGCAAACGCTGGACAGCACCTGGCACAGGCGCGGCACGAGCTGGATCTGGGACGAGGAAGCGCGCAACCTGGTGTGCGCGGCGTCCGAGGTGTGGAGCCTGCGTCAGTTTCTGCGGGCCGTCGGGCACTGGCCAGACGATCTGCCCAGCAATCGCGGCGACGCGCTCGTGGTGGCAGGGCTGGACGGCAGTCTCGACCTGCTCTCACCCAAGGACGCCGAGATCTGGCTGGCTGATGCGATCAAGCCTGCCGTCCTGTCGTTCCAGGCGTACTACGAGGGCCAGGCGGCGCTGAGCTTCTGGATGCCATCGGCACGCGAGCGGCTGAAAACCAACCCGGCCACCGATGCGGTGACCTGGCTCTGCGAGGCGCCTCACCGCGGAAGCCAGCTCGACTTCGGCCGCATCCTTTGGGGCGAAGCCAACGAGTACCCACAGGAGATCCTGCTGCGTGAGGCCAGCAAGCCGGCGGGCCTTTACCACCTGCGCATCACCTGAGGGCAGCGCGTGGGAGCCGAGACCCCGTTTCAACCTGGCGAGCGGATCACTCACCACGAGTTCGGCCAAGGCGTTGTTCTCGACTCCGCGCGCGACGGCTATCTGCGCGCTTTCTTCAGCGTCGGTGAGCGCCGTGTCCCGGCGGGCTCCATCAGGCGCGAGCTCACGCGGACCGAGCGCATCCTGCGCGCCGTCGAGCCTGGGTCTGACCGCGCACGCCGCGCGTGGCTGTCGTACGAGGCACACGCGTTGCCGGTCATGGAGAGCGCCTCGGCGCTGACCTCGGCCAAGATCGACCTCCTGCCGCACCAGGTGGTGCTGACGCATCGCGTCGCCACCGCGTCCCCGCGCCGGTACTTGATCGCGGACGAAGTGGGTTTGGGCAAGACCATCGAGACGGCGCTCATCCTGCGGGAGCTGGCAAGCCGTGGCGAGCTGAATCGCGCGCTGATGGTGGTGCCTGCGGGCCTGGTGAACAACTGGCACCGCGAGTTGAACGAGGTCTTCAACCTCGAGTTCGAGGTGTTCGGCTCGGAGGGCGACATCACCGACCGGAAGACGAACGCCTTTGCCAAGCATGACCGCCTGATCGCCAGCATCGACACGCTGAAGCGGCCGGCACGCATCAAACGACTGTTGGAAGCGCCACGCTGGGATCTGGTGGTGTTCGACGAGGCGCATCACCTGACCGCGTACCGCAACGGCGCCAAGGTGCGAAAGACCGAGAACTACAAGCTGGCCGAAGCGTTGCGGCATCACGCACGCGACCTGCTGCTGCTGTCGGCCACCCCGCACCAGGGCAACCACTTCCAGTTCTGGATGTTGGTCCAACTGCTGAATCCGACGCTGTTCGGTAGCCCGGAGGAGATGCTCGAGAACCGCCACCGGCTGAACACCGTGATGTTCAGGCGGACGAAGGCTGATGCGTGCCAACCGGACGGCTCACCGCTTTTCGCGCGGCGCTGGGTGCATACCGAATCCTTCCTGATGAACCAGGAAGAGCGTCTGTTCTACGAGAAGTTGCGCGAGTACCTGGACGATGGCTTCGACCTCGCTCGGCGGCAAGGCGGTCAAGGACAGGCGCTCGGCTTCCTGATGGCGATCTTCCAGAAGATCGCAGCGTCGAGCTTCGCAGCGGTTCGGCGGACGCTGAAACGGCGGCTGCTGATGCTGACGATCCACGAAGCGCTGCTGCGCGACAAGGCGCTCGACATCGAGGGCCGCGAACGCCTCGTGGACGAGGCGCGGGAGCTCATCCACCTGGAATTCCAGCTTGCGCGCGACAGCATCGGTCGCAGCGAGGTGGATAGGGTGCTGGCCGATCTCAAGTACCGCCTGGTAAAGCGGCTGGACGAGGAGGCGCTGGAGCTTGCGTCAGACCCCTACGGCAGCGAGTATTCCGCGACGCACGCAGAGGACGCGGCGTCGGCGGCGGTCGAGATGCATCTGCCCGAAGAGCGTCTGCGTATCGGGGACCTGCTGAAGATCTTTCCAGCCCAACGGGAAACGAAGGCGCAGAAGCTGCTGGACGGATTGGGCTACCTCTGGCGGCAGAACCCGAGTGAAAAGGTCGTCGTGTTCGCCACCTACCTCGGGACGGTAGAACTGATCGCCCGCTCGATCGAGCAGACCTAGCCTGGGCCTGGTGTCGTCGTACTGCGGGGGGGCGACCTGGGCGCCAAGGTCGCCGCCGAGCGTCGTTTCCGCCAGAAGGATGGACCCCGGGTCCTGGTCTGCACCGCGGCTGGTCGGGAAGGCATCAATCTCCAGTTCGCGCGCATCCTGTTCAATTTCGACCTGCCCTGGAACCCGATGGACGTGGAGCAGCGCATCGGCCGCATCCACCGCTACGGTCAGAACCACACGGCGCAGGTCTACAACCTGGTTCTCTCAGACACCATCGAGGGCCGCATCTTCCTGTTGCTCGATCAGAAGCTCACGGAGATCGCACGAACCGTGGGCAAGGTCGATGACCAAGGAAATGTGGCAGAGGACCTGCGCGCGCAAATCCTTGGTCATCTCTCTGAGCGCCTGAACTACGACCGCCTCTACCAAGACGCCTTGTCAGACCCGGAACTGAAGCGGACGCAGGAGGAACTGAAGGCGGCGCTGTCGAACTCCAACGAGGCACGGAAGGTGGTGTTCGACCTCTTCCAAGATCTTGATGGATTCAGTCTCGATGACTACAAGCCGTTCTCGGACGTCTCGTCCAGCTTGGACCGTCTGGTGCGCTTCCTGTCTGCTGCTGCAGCGGAGCGTCAGCAGCACCTCATCAAGCGCGACACCGAGACCTACGATCTGTTGACCGTTGACGGCGTTCGCCGCGCTCGATTCACGATGAACCGCGACGCCGCCACGAGCCGGGACGATGTGGAGTTGCTGGGCCTCGATCACCCGCAGATCCAGGAAGAACTTGGCCGCTGGCGCAGCGTGCCGCCGGAGGAGGCAGGCATTTCGGTGACGGGAGATCTTGGGTCGCCCGTTTTGCTGTCGATATGGATGGTCGAGGCCTTCAATGGCCACGGCGAACGGCGGGTCGTGATGCAACCGATCGCCGTCAAGGCGGACGGCACACGCGTGCCAACCGCGGAGCGTCAGGTAGAGCGCTACCTGCAAGCCCAGCCGGCGCCGCCTTTGCTTTCCGCAGCCGAGAGGATCGAGCTCTTCGCTCTAGCAGTAGAGCCCACCTTGCAGCGAGAGTTGAAGCACAAAGGTGTCACAGCTGGAGATGGAAGTTATTCGGCCGAGTTGGTAAGTTGCATTGAGATCATCTAGGAAACAGGAAGCGGAAAGTAAATGGGCAACTCCAAGGAGCGGGAATTGGAGGATATTCTAAAAAGCCTGTGGGACAACTGGGCATTCCGCCTCAGTCTTTCCAGTAACGAGCTGTTCCACTCGAACGTACTTCAGTATCTGGCCGAAGAGTTGTCGCAAAATCCAGAAGGTACTGGCGACGAATTGGATGATCCGGAGTCGATTACAAAGGATGCGGCGATTCGCTTGCTCGAGATACTGGGTCATGAGGACCAGGAATTGATTAAACCAACTTGCGAAAAACTGAAAAATGGGAATGAATATGTATTTGTGAAGCGAGAGTGGAATCACATGGATCTCGTGATTCTTGAACGAATCAAGAATGAAGATGGAATCATCAAGATCGGACGACCGCTCTTCGCAGTGGAAGTCAAGGTCAAGGATTATCCAGCCGCAGACCAGCTCGGGGGTTACCGAGAAGTATTGGAGCAAAAATGGGGAGGAAAGAATTGCAACTATCGACCACCACTATTTCTTCTTGCAGGAAACGGCGGGGATGTTATTGGGAGCGATAACTACCTAAATGATTCTCCGACGTCGTGGATCGGCTTCACTCTTCTTGGCAATCTATTGAATACCGAACGCAATAAAGGCGCAATAAGGACTCCAGTACTCGAGCAATATATCAAGCTCTGCAGATCCCTGGGTGATTTATTTGAAAAACTCAATGAAAAACTCAATGAGAAACTGACTTGGCACGACGCTATGGAGATCGGCAACATGCTGCACCGATACCGTCTGCATTCACTTTGGTGGAAGTTGTGGGCCGCATATGTTCGCACCACTTTCGACACTCACGTTCGAAAAAAATTTAAACAAAATAGAAACAATATCGGAACTTATTTTTTCTGTCGTTCCGGATTTTCTAGAACCGGACTCGTTGAGGCATTTTGGAGTCAGCCCTCGCTCGTTAATCAGGCCAAAGGAAGCACCAATCCAAATGGAACCATCAGGATAGGCGTACAAATCGAGGGCGATAGTTTTCGGCTCTACTTGAATGTTCTCTCAAAGGGGCTTGGCAATGGATTGGAGGCAAGAAAAAAAGCTGACGCCGCTTTGGTGAAACTTATCTACTCACTTGGAGTTTTTGCTGCCAATCCAGGAATGTCTAAATTAGAAGCCCGCTGGCATGATTTTGGAGGCGACGAGACGACATTACAATCTGATTATAAACCATGGCTGAGATCTGAAAATATTCAACAAGACTCGACCACACACCCCGGTGACATTGCTCGGGGTCCCCAATACTTCACCAACGACGCACCGGGAAAAGGGAGCAAAGTCGGCGGAATCACGCCCATGCTTACAGGCTATGCAAATGGACAAGATAATGGCTTCGCCGATATTCGATTAGGGCTATGCGGGAAAATTACCATAGGCGAAGTCACCGAACTCGTTTGTGAAATTCTTGTCGAAAATAAATTCTCCAAATCAAGTGGCACAGATGCACATTTGCCTCTTCTTTTCCGCGTTGTGAAGGGCTTTGAAAGCGCCACCAATAAGGGAGCCTGGTTGGATAATCCCCAAATATCAAATCAATACCTACATCAATAGATGATACGCCCAGAGCGTCCAGCAGGTGATTTACACCATATCAAGAAAAAATCTAAATGATGACAGATAAAATATCCTATTCAAAACATCTACCGCCTTGTCAACAAAGGTGACCCACAATCGATCTAAAAAGCCAGATAACCAGATCACTCCAATTGGTTGGTCAAATGGCCTCTTTTCATCGAAATGGCCGATTTCACTAGACTATAACGTAACAAAGGAACCAGAGCCATCTTAACTCTCCGATCAAAAGGAACGCCATGATCCACGAAATTTCTGCCCTCGATACGCCGACATGGCTCGATGAAGTCAACGAAAATTCGGCATTCCCCAAACTCGAAGGAATACTAACGGACTCACTGTTTTACCCCGCCTGCGGATTAAATGGAACGCCAGTAAAATTTCTATCCGGAAATATCAACTCATTTGTCTACTGCGACTATGATATTTCTGAAACAATTTTCCTCGACAACTTGCTCGGCGACCGACCGGAATGCGGATTTAAGAATTATCGTCCCATTCGGTGTATGAAGGTTCCGCACCATGATCTCCTTACGAACGCTCTGCCAGATCCGCCAGAACATTACCGCGGCCCTTCGGTGGAGAGATTCATCCATTGGAGCGTGTGGGAGCGCCTCAGTTCGGCGGGCCCGGAGGCAGGACCCAAGAGATTCAGCTTCTTGTTTTCTGCGGGGGAGATGTGTGAAGTTTACCTGTCGCTTTACTGCAAGAGCATGATCGCCCCGAGAATCCTAGCACTAGTTCAACCCGGGTCCATGGGCGGCGAATGGGAGTCTGTAGGTCAAGCTGATTCCACCTTCAAGAAAGTTGTCGCATCAAATACGGCAGGTTTTCCAGAATATCTGTTATTTGGTGGTTTTGGAAAAGGATTTTATGAAACCCCATGCTGGAGCGAGTACGACGGAGAGAGAATTGTCCAGCTACCCGAAAGATATGCAGGGCTTTGGAGGATCGCATCACCGAAGAAATAGTCTTCGGAATCAGATCGGAAGTCAGCGCCGTTGCGCGGCCACTCCTGGGAAACAGTCAAGCACCACGTCGACAGCCAGATCGTGACCCGTCCGCTCACGAACAACCTGTGGGCATCGCCCATCCGTCGGCCTCTCCCAAGGGTATGCGGCGCGGGCCGGGGGCCTAGAGTCAACACATGCCTGCCAACGACGCCCCGAGCGCATCACCCAAGGCTGCGCCCGCCGACCACGACCTCGGCTACAAGCTGCTGTTCCCCCACGCCGAGCTGGTGCGCGAACTGCTCGTCGGCTTCGTCGACGAGCCCTGGGTGAAGGCACTGCATTTCGACACCCTCCAGCGCGTGAGCGCCAGCTACGTCAGCGACGATCCGCGCGACCGTGAGGGCGATGTCTGCTGGATGAAGGCGCCCTTGACGAAACCGCCCCCCTGGCCCTGAAAAACCTCGCCGCCGCCCTCTTCCATCTGGACAAGTGCGTATTCCACGCCATCCCGGACACCATTCCGCTCTGATGGCGGACAGCATTCCACCGTGATGGCGGACGCCGTTCCACGCTGAAGGCGGACAGCGTTCCATCCTGATCGCGGACACCGGCGAGGTGTCCTGAGTGACCCAACGAGGCATAGGCTGCCCGGCTTTTTGGCCCGGAGAAGCGATGCCCACACCAAGGGTCCTCATGAGCAAGATCAGACAAGCACTTCAATTGCTGGCCGGCGATTGCGGCCTGAGCATGCGGCAGGTCGCCGCCGCACTGGGCGTCAGCAAGACCACCATCAGCGAGATCGCGCTGTATGCGCGCGACG
>CAZWDD010000307.1:0-6743 GCA_964632345.1 uncultured Solibacteraceae bacterium
GTTATGGAGGTTCCATCAGGTGCATCACAGCATCGAGGAGATGGACTGGATCGGCAACTGGCGGTTCCATTGGGCCGAGGTCATTGTCTACCGCACCCTGCTGTACGCCCCGGCCGCGTTCTTTGGCTTCAGCGTCGAAGCGATGTTTGCCTATGGCGTCTTCAATACGTTGATCGGCCATTTTGCCCATTCTAATCTGCGGCTTAGAAGTGGATGGTTAAAGTATTTGCTAAATACGCCCGAGATGCACGCATGGCATCATGCGCACCCCGAAGCGGGCCCCGTGGACCGGAACTTTGGCATTGCCCTCAGCGTCTGGGACTGGCTCTTCGGAACCGCGTATGTTCCCGAGGGTCGGTATCCGGAGCGGCTCGGTTTCGCCGGCATCGAGACCTACCCGCGCAACATCGTGTCGCAGTCGGTGGCGCCGTTCCTTACTGAGCGGTCGCCGGGATCGCCGAGGCCGGCCGGGTGACCTGGCCCTTCATGGCTTCGTCGATCTGAACGTTGTTGGCCACCAGCGTCTGCCCGGTCGCCCGTTCGAGTTCGTTCCGGGCGCGCGCGTAGGTCGACAGCGCTGCCACCTCGGAGGCCTGCGCGGCGGTCAGGTCCCGCTGGGCCTGGATGACAAAGAAGATCGTCGAAGCGCCGAGGGCGTACTTCTTCTGCTCGGCGTCGAGTGTCTGCTCCTGCAGGACGCGGTTCTTGACGGCCGTCTGGTAGCGGGCCCGGGCCTGCTGCAGGCTGATGAGAGCGTTCTGGACTTCAACACGGATCTGGTTCAGCGACTGCTGGAGCCGGACCTCGCTCTGGCGGAGGGTCAACTGGTCGCGGACCATGTCGGCCTGGGCGGCCCGGTTGCGGAGCGGGATGTTGAGGCTGACGCCGACCGAGTAGTCCGGAAAGTTGCGCCGCAGTACCTGGGACAGCGCCGTACCGTAGCCGCCGAGGAAGTATTGGTCCACGTTGGCGGGGTTACGGGGCGGGGAGACGGCGCCGACCGGAGCGCCGGGCACCGGTGGGATGGGCTGGGTGTTGATCAGACCCGAGAGGCCGTTGTTGCGAACGTCGACGAAGGCGTCAATTGACGGCAGAAGGGCGTTGCGGGTGCCCTTGAGGCCGATGCGGGAGCTTTCGATGTTGATGCGCGACTGTTCCAGTTCCGGACGCGCCGAAAGCGCCTTCTTCACGAGATCCTGCATGGGTTCGATGGGCTCGTTTTCGGGCATGCTGATGTTGTCGGTGGGAATGATCCGGGCCTCGGCGAGGCCCGGGCTGGCCACGCCGGTGCGGCTGAGGGCGTTCTTGATGACCGTCTCCTGCTGGAGCAGGTTGGTCTCCGAAACGGTCAGATCCTGCTGGCTGCGGGCGACTTCGGCCTCGGCGCGGATGATCTCGATGGGCGCGAGGGTCCCGATCTCGACCTGCTTCCGGTTGTCCTCATAGAGCTTCTGGTTGAGGGCGAGGGCCTGCTGCTTGACGCGAACGTCCTCGTTGGCGCTGACAAGGTCCCAGTAGAGGGAGATGACGTTGGCGACGGTGGCGATGACCTGCTGTTCGAAGACGAGTTCGGAGACCTTGATGTTGTTCTTGGAGATGCGGATGTTGCGGTTGTTGACGGCCATGCCGAAGCCCTGGAGGAGGCGCTGGGTGATGTTGAGGGAGGCGTTGACGGACTTGGAGGGGTTGAAGTCGTTACGGCCGGAGTTCTGGGAGAGGAAGTTGTTGTTGAAGCCGAAGGTGGTGGAGGTGCCGGAGAGCCAACTTTTGGTGACGCCGTAGGTGGCGAGGGTGCGCTGGTTGATGAGGGCGCTGTTACCGGTAACGAAGGGGCTGGTTTGCGGGATGGTTTGGTGGGCCCAACTCATGTTGGAGGTGAAAACAGGGTCGAGGTTGAGCGCGCCGCCATTCTGGCCGGTCTGGGCGGCGGCGGCGACGGTGGCGCCGCCGAGCTGGCCGCCGCCGCCGAGCTGGGCGGCGAGGGCGCCCTGGCCGGTGGTGGCGTTAGATACGTTGCCGGCGCCGCCGACGCGGACGGCGCCGCCGGCGCTGGCCCGATTGAATTCGGCTTCCGAGATGCGGGGGCCGTAGCGCTGCAGCTCGATATCGAGGTTGTTTTCGAGGGCGAGGGCGATAGCGTCCTGAAGGGAGAGGTAGAGCTTACCGGCGCGCATCAACTGATCGAGGCGGGAGGAGTTGCCGAGGTTGATGGGGGCGACATCCTGCCAGGAGTAGCGGTGGGTGAGGTTGTCCCACCAGGTGGAGAGGCCGGAGGACTGAGCGGATACGGCGGGCGCGAGGAGAAGAAGCGAGCAGAGGAGGCTAGTCAGTTGTTGTGCGTTCATACCAGAGGGGCTTTCCGATTACAGGGCCAGACGCAGACGCAGCGCCCGATGTTCCACGATTTCTTCATGATATCTCAGGGGTTAGGGGCATTCTAAAGAAATATTCGTCCGGAATTGGGAAACGGGGGGGCGGATGCGTCCGATAGCGGACAACTTGCTATATTGGGCTTCGAATGTCAGTTTCCGAGCCGATTCTATCCGTGTTTGAGCAGACCGGTGCGTACCTGCACGGTCATTTCCTATTGACGAGCGGGTTGCACAGCCCGGAGTATCTGCAGTGTGCGAAGGTGCTGCAGTATCCGGTGCATGCCGAGGCGTTTGGGCGGGCGCTGGCGGTGCGGTTCCGGGAGATGGCCGGGGTGGAAGCGATCCCGCTGGTGGCGTCGCCGGCGATCGGGGGGCTGATTATCGGGCACGAGGTGGCGCGGTCGTTGGGGGCGCGGTTTCAGTTCACGGAGCGGGATGCGCAGGGGAAGATGACATTGCGGCGGGGATTTGAAGTGGCGGCCGGGGAACGGGCGGTGGTGGTGGAAGATGTGGTGACGACGGGGGGGAGTTCGCGGGAGGTGATTGAGCTGCTGCGGGATGCGGGGGTGCGGGTGGTGGCGGCGGGATCGATCATCGACCGGTCGGGCGGGCATGTGGATATTGGGGTGCCACGGGTGGCGCTGGCGACGTTGACGGTGACGACGTGGGCGCCGGAGGGGTGTCCGTTATGCAAGCAGGGGTCGGTGGCGGTGAAGCCCGGCTCGCGGAATGCCGGGTAGGGGAGAGGCGCGGCGGTTGCGGGTGACGGTCGCCTACGATGGGGGGCCGTTCCACGGCTGGCAGGTGCAGCCCGGGTTGCAGACTGTGCAGGGGGAACTGGAGCGGGCGTTTCTGGAGCTGTCGAAGACGGCGGTCCATTTTGAAGGGAGCGGGCGGACGGACGCGGGGGTGCATGCGCTGGCGCAGGTGGCGGCGATCACGACGGCGAATCCGATCCCGTGCGAGAACCTGCGGCGGGCGATGAACAAGCTGCTGCCCGGGGCCATCCGGGTGACGGCGGTGGAGGAAGCGGCGCCGGGGTTTCATCCGCGGTTCGATGCGGTATCGAAGATTTACGAATACCGGATGTACCGGGAGGAGATCTGCCCGCCGTTTGAGCGGCCGTATGTGCACTACTATCCGTACCCGCTGGATGAGGAGCGGATGAGGGCGGCGGCGAAGGAGTTCGTGGGGACGCACGACTTCGAGGCGTTTGCGGCGGCGGACGAGAAGTACACGGCGGACTACTCGTTTCGGCGGACGATTCATGAGTCGGCGTTATGGCGAGAGGGGCCGCGATTGGTGTACCGGGTGCGGGGGAGCGGGTTCCTGAAGCATATGGTGCGGAACCTGGTGGGGACGCTGGTGGAGGTGGGGAAGGGGAATCTGGGGACGGAGGAACTCCGGCGGCTGCTGGGCGGCGGACGGCGGACGGAGGCCGGGCCGACCGCGCCGCCGGAGGGGCTGTTCCTGGTGGAGGTGCGGTACACGGAGTAAGACCGTGGGCGGAGTGAGGGGTTCGATTGTCAAAGAGCGGGGAATCCGGGCCGGCGATGCGCGGGGCAAGGCCGGGTGGAGTCCGGGTGGTTCGTTCGGGGCGGGGGGAGCCTCGGGTTGCGCTGCTGCCGCGGGGGCGGCGGATGGGACCCGGGTGATGCCGTGTGGATGCCCTACAGGGTGCTGTCTTCGCCGGGAGCGAATGGCGGGTCGAGGTCCGGGCGGAGCATGCTCTGGAGGGTCTCGCGGTCGATGAGTTGACCGGGGCGGGGGGCGAATTCGCAGAGGAAGTCGCGCCGGAAGTCTTCGGGGAAGAGCCGCTTCTGCTCGGCGATGAACTCGGCCGAGGCGGATGGGATGTCGTCAACGGTGGCTTTGACGAGGCGCCAAAGCGGGCTGGCGTTGTGGTGCCAGAGATCGTAGAAGATGCCGTACTGGCGGTTGGGCGTGCCGAGGAGCCAGATGCTGCCGTTGGAGCGGGTGAGCGAGGCGAGGGCGGTGCCGATGACTTCGTCGGAGACAAAGGCGGCGTCATCGACGAAGACCAGATCGGCCGAGTAGCCGCGCACCTTGGTTTCGGCGGCGGCGACGGCGAGGATGCGGCTGCCGTTGGCGAAGGCGAGAGAATGGGCATGTCCGCGGATATGGCGGCGCGGGTGGCCGAGGCTGGCGGCGTAGTGCTGGATGCGGTTCATGAGCACGGCGGCCTGCTTGAGCGCCGGGGAGATGACGACGATCTGCTGATTGGGGTGGAAGATCGCCGTGTGAAGGGCCTTGAGGCCGATGACGGTGGTCTTCCCCCACTGGCGGGCGGCGCAGAGAACGAACCGATGCGCGTCGTTGTCGAGGACGTCGCGCTGCTTGGGTTCGGCGCGGAAGCCGAGCTGTTGTTCGGCCCAGACGGAGGGCGGCGGAACCTCGGCGGGCGCGGCGTGGCGATAGAGCGGCGCGAGGGCCGCGGCGAGGATGTGAAAGTTCGAGATCGACATGGCGGTCTAGGCGGCCCCCGGGATGGCGGCATCGACAGCGGGTTCGGCGGGTGGAGCGCCGAGGCGGACGGGCGGCCGGAAGGGCAGCACGTTGGCGGCGGGCAGCTGTTGTTTTTGAACGAGTTGCGGCCGCAGGGGCTGGGTTCGTTCGGGAGCGGGCTGGGGCGGCGGCGCCGGCAGCGCGGGGCAGTGTTTGCGAAGGGCGAAGAAGCGCTGTTCGAGCTGCTTCAGGTCGCGGCGGCATTGGGCGGCTTCGCGGCGGAGGGCGGCGAGGGCCTTGTTGCCGGCGAGGGCTTCGTGGGCGGCGATGGTGACGTCGAGATCGTGCAGTTCGGGCACGGGTGATTCGACGAGCGCCGATTGGCGGATGAGCTCGCGATTGAAGATGGCGGTTTCGAGCTGTTTGTTGCGGTTGATCCTCCACTGGCGGTCGATCATGTCGCGGACCATTTCCATTTCGACTTCGCCGGCGGGTTGGAGGCGCTCGATGTAGGCGTCGTGGAGGCGGTAGTAGGCCTGTCGATCCTCGTTGGCGAGGCAGGCCGAGTGGGGTGGGACCATGAGTTTGAGGGCCTCGGCGAACTCGCCGTGTTTGATGGCGTTGCGGGAGGAGCGCTGCCTGCCCTCGGTGGTGACAGGTCCGCGAGATTTGGCTCCGTTGGCGCGGGCGATGGCGGCGCGCTGTTCCTTGGATAACGACGGCATGCGATTTTCTCCTGGGTAAAAATGGGGAAGGCCCTCGTCGAGGGAGGGCCGTTCGGCGGGAGCGAAACGAGTTCGAACCCGATTGCAAGGTAGCACGGGGCGCAAGGGGCAGCGGGGTTGCGGTTTTAGTAAGTGGTTGATAACAGGCAAAATCGAGTTGCGCAAGTGTTGTGAACGGGCGAGGCGGGGGAGGCGGAGGGGGTGACACCGTTAGCGGGTGGTGCTAGCATCCGGGCAGATATGGGTACCCGAAACGTAGTTCTCATTCTCCCTGTAGTCGGACTGTTGACGGGCCTGGCGGCGGCCGGGCAGGGGGCGGGCGCGCCGGCGCCGAAGAAGATCCAGACGCTGCTGGTGACGGGACAGAACCGACACGACTGGCGGACGGTGAGTCCGGAACTGCGGCGGATGCTGGAGGAAACGAACCGATTCGAGGTGCGGGTGGTGGAGGAGTTCCGCGGGGTGACGGCGGGGATGCTGGCCGGGTATGACCTGGTGGTGCTGAACTACGACAACAAGCGGATGGACGAGTTGCGGTGGGGGCCGGGTGGGGAAGAGGCGCTGGTGGAGTTTGTGAAGCGGGGGCAGGGGCTGGTGGTGTACCACTTTTCGCTGGCGGCATTTGAGGGGTGGAAGGAGTACGAGGAGCTGTGCGGGGGAAATTGGCGGCCTGGGGCGGGTCACCATTCGCCGCGGCACGACTTCACGATGACGGTGCGGGACCGGGAGCATCCGATTACGAAGGGGCTGAAGGCGTCGATTCCGATCCGGAACGATGAGTTGTACGCGAACCTGCAGTGGCAGCCGCGGGAGAAGTACCGGGTGCTGGCGACGGCGTGGGACGACCATGCGCGGTATGGAGGGAAGGCGAAGCAGCCGACGCCGGGGGCGGGGATGGACCAGCCGATGCTGTGGGTGCATGAGCCGGGGGGGCGAGTGTTTGTGACGGCGCTGGGGCATGATGTGGAGGCGGTGCGGCAGGCGGGTTTCATTGCGACGTTTGTGCGGGGGGCGGAGTGGGCGGCGACGGGGAAGGTGACGATTGAAGCGCCGGCGGAGGTGCGGGAGTAGGTGGGAGGGGATCCGGGACCTCGTAGATCGGAACTGCGGCTCCGGCGAATTGCGGGAATGGTGGTTTCCTCGGACGAGAGCCGGTATGGAGATAGCCGATGAGGTGGCG
>CAZWDD010000308.1:0-6736 GCA_964632345.1 uncultured Solibacteraceae bacterium
CTAACCACCGGCACGGGTTCGTGCCGCCGCTGGCCTAGCTATCCCCGAATCGAAATCAGCGTTACGCGCATACACTTTTTAGCGGTTAGCCTGGCGAGCCGGGACTTACCATTCAGGTCAGTTCCACAGCATCACTTGAACACGAGAAAGTCCAACGTCTCCGGTTGAGCCTACTACCGCGAACTCCGTCGCTCGACCGCAATGCAACCAAACACAAACAAGCGCGTTTTGTCGGCATTCAGTGTCAATCCGCATTTGCCTAGCCGTTCCCGGAGTGGTTCCAGAAAGAGTTGCGGCGTTACTACGGACTCGAAGCCACTACACTACCGTCAGTGCAACGTAACACGATAACCTCGTCCTGGCGCTTTCCGCAGGCGCTAAACAATAGATCGTTGGCGTATTGCAGATAGATGTTCGCGAGCCGGCAATGGCGAGACTACCGCCCCTTGCGGAGTTCCCGTTTCAGCGGGCTGACGCCAACGGTGCGTTACTTCCGGCGCCAGCAATGCAAAGCTTTGCGGCTAAGAAATAGGAGCTCGCCTTCCGCGCCGAGGATGGGGGGGGCCATGAGTTCGTCGCCCGGGGTGCGGGCGATGGGGCGGGCGGCGCCTTTGTTGTCGAGCGCCAGGACGGTGTCGCCGGCGGCGAGCAGGAGGAGGCCGTCGGCGGTGACCGTCGCGCCGGCGAGGCGGGCGGGGGTCTCATACGACCAGGTGGGTGTACCGGGCGAGAAGACGCGGCCGGCGCCGAGGAGGTAGACGCGATGGTCCAGGCCGACTACCGGCGGGCGGTGGTACGCCGTGAAGCCGGCGGGCATGGGGGTTAGAGAGACTTCGCCGGCGGCGGTGAGGATGGCCAACTGCTGGCGGCCATCGATGAGCGCCAGGACGTAGGCGCGGCCGGTTTCGTCCAGACTGATGGCCTGCGGGAGCATGGCGAAGGTGATGCGGCGCTGGGATTGCATGCTGTAGTCGAGATAGTCGAGGGCGCCGGGGCGGGCGGCGATGATGAAATCGTTGTGCATGGCGACGCGGATGCGCGCGTTTTCGAGGTCACGGAAGGCGATCTGTTCACCATCGGGACGGAGCACTTCGAGGTAACCGGTAAGCGAAGTCTCCGGGTTGTGGGGGCTGCGGGACTCCGAGTAGCCTTCGACGACGATGTGGTCGCCGCGGCGGTGGATATAGCCGCGGAGGGTTTCGTTGGCGCCGTGGAGAGGAATTGACCATTGGGGATCGCCGCCGGAGATGGGGTCGGCGACGAGTTCGGCGAGGCGGTTGGGCTGGAGGATGACGTTCCGGGCGGGGAGCCATTCGGCGTCGTCGCCGCCGCGCATGGCGAGGGGGAGCGGCTTACGGTCCTGAAAGGACTGCCACTCCTCGCGGCCGAGGATGACGGACTGGCTGCCGGTGGCGAGGAGCCAGAGGGGGCGGAGGAGCGGATCGACGGGGGCGGACCAGTCCTCGGTGAAGGAGCCGGCGCCGAGGGGCGCGGAGAGCCGTCCGTTGAGGGCTTCATTGACGACGGGGCGAAGGCAGCCGGGCGGGCCGTCGACGGCCGCCGGGGGAAGGGGTGGGAGATCGACAACCCGCCCCGTTAACTCCTTCGCTGCGCTTTGCGCCGCAATCGATGCCATTTTCTTTACCTCGGTGGGTTTCGGTGTTGGGGATGGTTTCTGGCAGGCGATGGGGGAGGCGGCGAGCGCGCCCCATCCCAGGCGTTGAAAGGTCCTTCTAAGCACTGGTGGTCACCGTTCCGGTGGGGATGGCCTGGCGGAGGACGCCGCTTTGGACGGCGGCGTTGGTGAGGGCGGTGGCGGGGTTGGCGAGACCGCTGCAATCGATGCCGACCATGTCGGCGAACCACTTCCAGGCGTCGGCGGCGCGGAGCTGGGCGGAGGTGAGGTGGAGCGTATTGGAGTTCTGCCAGCCGGTGGCGCCGGAGTTGACGACGCGGATGAGGAAGTGGCGGGGGTGGTTGGTCTCGACGGCGTTGACTTTGGTGGTGTAGTCGGCCTGGGTGGCCGAGGCGACGGGGTTATAGCCGAGGCCGGCGAGGTAGGCGTTGTTATCGGCGGTGCCATCGTTGACGAGGGTTTCGACGAGGACGCGGGGCATGAAGTGGACGATGCCGTTGGTGAAGTTGGCCGGGGCGAAGGCGCCCTGGAAGGCGAACTTGTAGTTCATCATCGCGGTGACGCGGTTGATGAGATTACGGATGGGGCGGGTGACGTCGGTATAGGCGGGGGCCGAGTCGAAGCGGAAGCGGATTTTGACGAGGACACAGAGAATGCCGTCGTAGACGACGCCGGCTTTGAGGCGGCTGGAGTAGGAGTCCTTGCCGTAGGGGAACAGATAGGTATCGAAGCGGCCGCGGGTGCCGTTGGAGGCGACCGAGCGGATGTGGAGCGGGAAATAGGTGAAGGTCCGGTTGATGTTGGGGGCCTGGGCGTGTTGGGGCAGGAAGTACTGGAAGGCGGCGGATTCGACCTGCAGGGGCTGGTTGACGACGCGGCGGACCCACTCGGAGGAGTGCCAGAAGTAGCGGTTTTCGATGAAGACGACGCCTTCCATCATGAGGGCGTTCCGGACGAGGGAGTAGGGGTCGCCGGGGACCTGGCTGCCGAAGCCGGCGAACTGATAGGAGCAGGCGTTGGCGCTCCAACGCTCGTTGTACTCGTCGGGGAGGCCGTAGCCGTGGCCGACCTCGTGGGCGGCGGTGAACCAGCCGGTGGCGGGGGTGTGGGTTTCGTTATCGGCCGAGAAGTTGCCGACGCCGGAGGAGCCGTTCATGTTGGCGCGGCGGATATTGATGATGTTGAGCAGGAAGTGGGCGCGGGGGCGGGGTACGTCCTGGCAGTAGAGGAAGGGGCGGCATTCGAGCGGGAGCGCGCCGGGGGTTTGGGACTTGTAGAGGTAGTCGCCGGTGTTGGTGACGATGGAGGAGCCGTCGGTGAGGGTGACGGTTTCCGGGCCGTTCCAGCGTTTGGGAACGTTTTCGAGCATCTTGCGCTTATAGTCGTTGTTGTTGAAGGGGGTGCCGTCGCCGTTGGTGGCGGGGGGCGTGGTGAAGTCGAAGAAGAAGCGGAAGAAGTTGAAGTTGAGGGCGACTTCGTTGGCGCCGTTGCGATCGCAGCAGCGCAGGAGGGTCTGGTCGTAGCGGCCGGTGACGAAGCCGGGGAGCGAGGCGATGGGGGATGTGGCTTCGTTGTAGGCGCCGGCGGGCATGCACTGGGAGCGGACGACGTGCATGTCCTGACAGAAGAAGGGCTGAATGGAGAAGAAGGGTTTGGTGGTGGCGGCGGGGCGGGGGTTGACCTGATTGGTGGGGGGCTGGCCGGCGGCGACGCTATCGACCCACATGGTGGCGGCGCGGGCGCCGATGACTTCATGGGCGCCGGTATCGGGGGTGCGGTCGGCAAACGACTCGTACATGTTGCCGTTCACGATGATGACGCGGGTCCAATCCGGGTAGTCATGGAGGTAGTATTTCACGGGCATTTTGACTTCGGAGTAGGGGAAGAAGGGTTTGGTGGCGTCGGCGCCGAGCTTCCAGACGCCCTGGTCCTTGATGTCGGCATGGCCGGTGGCGGGTTTCTGGAACTGGTGGAAGAAGATGAGGGCGAGATCGTCGCCGCCGCTGGGGTCGGGGGCGCCGTCGGTTTTGACGAGGACCATGTCGTCGAGGGAGAAAGTGAGGGGTTTGGATTTGTCGGCGGAGGTGAGGATGTCGGCGTCGGTCAACTGATGGAACCACTTGTTGGTGGCGTCGCCGCGGGTGAAGTATTTGGAGGACTTCCAGAGTTGGGGGAGGTCGTAGAGGGCCATGCGATCGGGCGAGGCGGCGCGTTTGGCGGCGTCGGCAACGACCTCGATTTTGCGGGTTGCGGCGTCGGTGGAGGAGATGAAGGTGTTTTCGGGCTGGGTGAACTGGAGGAGGATTTTGGCGGTGGGGCGGGCGTCGGCGGACTCGTCGGCCTTGCGCTGGAGGATCCAGGGGAGGGCCTGGGTCTGGGTGGCGGGGTCGGCTGGGTTGAGTTCCCAGTTGGAGCGGGTGTCAGGGTTGGGGACGGGGCCGCGATCGGTGGAGCCATCGCGGAAGCCTTCGAGAAGGACGGGGGGGATGCCGATGCGTTTGCCGGAGTGGCCGGCGTGGCCGAAGGCACGGTCAAAGAACTCGAGGCGGACGAAGTGCCAGTGGGGGTTGAGCTGGAGTTCGACGGGGGTGGCGGCGTCACCGAGTTTGACGCCGGGCGGGGTGAGGCCCTCGAAGCGGAAATCGGCTTCCTTGTAGAGCGAAGTGTCGGGCTTGGCCCAATCGGAGGTGGTGAGGGACCACTCCTTGGGGAGTTTGAAGACATGGAAGAAGTCCTTGACGGCGGCGTCGAGGTCGGCGGCGGCGAGCCAGCGGTTCTTTTCGGCGTGGGAGGACTTATCGGTGGCGATGGCGACGTAGTGATCGGGGTGTTCGAATTCGAGGGTGAAGCCGCCTTTGGCGCGGTCGAAATCGAATTCGAGCTTGCCGTCATCGGTGGTTTTTTCGGTCTGTTTGGCGCCGCCGCCGTTGACGATGACGGGCATGTCCTTGGGGAAGGGGTGGGGGTTGCCTTCGGGGTCGAGGAAGGTGAGGCGGAGGTAGCCGCGGAGTTCGGTATTGAGGGGGACGACGGGGGCTTCGCAGGGGGAGAATTCGACGAGGCGTTCGTAGAAGCGGCAGGCGAAGGTGTCGCGGTCATCGGCGAAGGTGCGGCGTTTGGCCTGGAACTGGCGGCGGGTGGCGGCGTCGGACCAGAGGCGTTTGGTGCAGGCGGCGGTGCCCTCGTTGGCGCGGGGGCAGGGCCAACTGTCGATGGGGACCTTGGTGCCGGGGCGGAAGAAGAGGCCCATGACGCGGCGGTTGGTCGAGTTTTCGGCGTTGCGCTCGGCCTTCTTTGCGGGGGCGGAGTAGGCCTGGTTCTCCTGGGCGGAGAAGAGCATGAGGGGGTTGAATTCGGAGCAGCCCTGGTAGGCGGCCTTGCCGCCGGGGTCGGCGCCTTCGCCGAGGAAATCGGACTTGGGGACGGTGACTGGGCAGAGGAAGTCCATGTAGGACTGGAAGAGTTTGGCGCGGGTTTTGGGGCCGGGGTCGCCGTCGTCGACGAGATCGTTTTTGCTCTGGTAGTCCTTGACGGCCTGTTTGGACTGGGCGGTCATGGAACCGGAGGTGGTGCCGGGGTCAAAGCCGAGGGCTTTGAGCATGATCTGGATGTGGTTGAGCTTCCAGTCGTCGCCGGTGCCTTCGGAGTTGGAGTAGAGGGCTTCGAAGAGGGCGACGTCGCGGGTGAGGATGGCGTAGATGGCTTCGGCGCGGCGGCCGGAGAGGACCTTGTTGTAGTTGTCGTCGCCGACGGGGTCGGCGTGGCCGAACAGGGAGATGGGGGCGCCGGGGAGGGAGTTGCGGATGGAGGCGAACTCGGTGAACTCGGGTTTGGAATCGGGGAGGACGAAGGAGGAGTCGAAGAAGAAGCGGACATCGTCGAGCTTCCAGCAGCCGACGGTGTTGAGCTCTTCGCGGATGGTGACCTTTTCTTTGCCGTGGGAGGGAGGGGCGAGGATGGGGAACGATTCGAGGGAACCGTGAGAGGCAGCGTGGCCTCCGTCGAGCTTCTTATTTCCATACGCCATGGGGGGAGTCTAGGTCCTAGTCGCCGGTCTATCTAAACGGTATAGCGCATTAAAAAAGGGGAACGAGTCATGGGCGGCGTGTGATTCAATGAATTTCATGCAACGCCGCGCCGTGCTGGGTAAACTTTTGGGACTTCCGCTGCTGGGAGAGGACTGGCCGCAGTTCCGTGGGCCGGGAGGGCAGGGGCATACGGGGGCGGTGCTGCCGCGGGAGTGGAGCGCGACGAAGAATGTACGGTGGAAGGCGGCGATACCGGGGGCGGGATGGTCGAGCCCGGCGATCGCGGGGGAGCGGATCTGGTTGACGGCGGCGACGGAGAAGGGCGCGTCACTGCGGGCGCTGGCGTTGGAAGCGGGGACGGGGAAGATAGTGGTGGATAGCGAAGTGGTTCGGGTGAGCGACCGTGGGCCGGGGATCCACGCGAAGAACAGCTTTGCCTCGCCGACGCCGATTCTGGATAAAGGCCGGGTGTATGTGCACTACGGGTTTTATGGGACGGCGTGCCTGAACGAGAAGGGCGAGGTGCTGTGGCGGACGACGTTGAAATATGAGCCGCAGCACGGGCCGGGGGGCTCGCCGGTGCTGTTCGAGGACCTGCTGATCATCAGCTGCGACGGGTTCGATGCGCAGTATGTGGTGGCGCTGGACGCCGGGACCGGGAAGGTGCGTTGGAAGACGGCGCGGCGGAAGGGGAACCAGGCGTATACGACGCCGCTGGTGATTGACGCGGCGGGCGGGCCGCAGGTGGTGAGCCCGGGGGCGCACCATGCGTATGCGTATGACCCGCGGACGGGCAAGGAGCTTTGGTACATCGAGTATGGGGACGGGTTTTCGAATGTTCCGCGGCCGTTGTATGCGCACGGGCTGGTGTATATCTGCTCAGGGTTCTTTCAGCCGATCCTGTTTGCGGTGCGGCCGGAGGGGCGCGGGAACGTGACGCAGTCGCATGTGGCGTGGAGCTACACGCGGTCAGTACCGTTGACGCCTTCGCCGGTGGTGGTGGGCGATGAGCTGTACATGGTGAGCGACAACGGGGTGGGGACGTGCCTGGACGCGAAGACGGGGAAGATGC
>CAZWDD010000309.1:0-6702 GCA_964632345.1 uncultured Solibacteraceae bacterium
TTCTCGATTGCAGACTAACATGCGGGGGAAGGGGGCGTGGGGGGTGTGGGTTGGGCGTCAGGTTGTCAAAGTGCTTGTTATGAATGGTTTGCGGGGTTAAGATTTTTTTCGAGCGCTTGTGACTGGTATTGGCGGCCGGGGGTGTTTCCAGATCCGCATAGCGTTTGCGGGGAAGCCGCAAGCGCCTTTCTTGTAAGCCGACAATCGGGAGCCGTGGGCAGTGCGCAGGCCTGACTACAGGCAGTTCTCCTACAATGGGAGCTTATGCAACTCGCTGTGAACGAGGGCTGACCAGCGCACATCGCCGAGTTGGATGGGATCCGCGGGATCGCGATCCTCCTGGTTTTGATGGTGCACTTCCTTCGTTCCCCCGGTTCCGGCTTGTGGGATGAGGTAGTGAAGACCGGATGGATCGGAGTCGACCTGTTTTTCGTCCTATCCGGATTCTTAATTACGGCGAGCCTGCTGGCAACGAGAGGTCGGGGCGACTATTACAGAGTCTTTTTCGTGAAGCGCACCTTGCGCATTTTTCCGCTCTACTACTGTTTTCTGGCGGGGTTTGTGATCTGGAACGGAATCCCGTTCGCGCAGCACGTCTGGTATTGGGTCTATCTGGGGAATTTTCGAAATGCGTTCGGAAACTCGATCTCCAGCCTGAACCATTTCTGGTCCCTGGCGATCGAGGAGCAGTTCTACCTAGTTTGGCCGTTTGTTGTGCGACGCTTGCAGGCGAAGCAACTCGAGCGGCTTTGTTATGGGATGATCGGCGGGTTCTTTGCCGTCCGCTACATAGTTGTCCACTGGCCGTTGCCGACACCGGAGTTTGTGTACGCCCTTTTCCGCTTCGATAGTCTTGCCTTCGGTGCGCTGATCGCAATCTGGCAAAGCGAGGGGCAACTCGATACCCTGAAACGCCGCCTTCCATACATACTTCTGTGCGGATGCGGTTTGTTCGCGTACGGAGTGATCCGATACCAGACAACGAGCTTCCACTCGCCCGGAATGGAGCGGTTCGGGTACACGGGGATGGGGCTGATCGGGCTTTCGTTGATCGCGTTTGCGATCCTGCACACTGGGAGTAATTGGCTGGCGGTGCTCCGCTCGCCGGTACTGCGCTTCTTCGGGAAGTACAGCTACGGGATTTATGTGATCCACCTGCCGCTGTATGTGCCGCTGGCGGAGTTGGGGATGCCGGTAACGGGGTTCTTTCTGGCCATGACGGCGATCAGTTGTGTGCTGGCAGTGGTGAGCTGGCATGTATTGGAGCAGCCGTTTCAAAACCAGCGTCAGCGAGTCCTGCGCTTTCTAGCGGCCCGGGCCTGAGTGTTGTGCCGATGCTGAGGGAGTCACGGGCGTGCGGCCCCGCGGGGCTCGGGCCCGCGTGGCGCGGGGGGGGGGGTTTCCGGGCGGGTTTGAGCTGGGTACCAGGAGGGTATTTGCAGCGGGGCAGTGGGCGGGACGTCATGTTGCCGGAGGAGGAGCGAGAGGGTAGCGAGGGGGTTGTGGGCGTGGTGCCAGCGGGCGAGGGAGGCGAGGGCGGAGGAGGGGGCGGGGTTAGCGGCGGCGGCGAGGAGGGCGGCGGGGAGGTCGAGGGCGGAACCGGGGCCGAAGAGGAGGCCATCGGAGGGGGAGAGGACGAGATCGACGGCGGCGCCGACGGTATCGGAGGCGAGGATGGGGAGGCCGGCGGCGGCGGCTTCGGTGACGACGACGCCCCAAGGCTCATAGGAACTGGGGAGGACGAAGGCGTGGCAGAGGGAGTAGAGGGCGGCGAGTTGGGCGGGGGAATCGAGGAATCCGGTGAAGAGGACGCGGCCGGGGAGGGCGGAGGAGGCGGCTTCCAGTGAGGGGCGGAGGGGGCCATCGCCGGCGAAGACGAGATCCCAATCGGGGCAGCGGGCGGCGACGGCGAGGAAGGACTGGAGGAGGAGTTCGGGGCGTTTGGCGGGGATGAGGCGGCCGACGAAGAGGAAGCGTTTGCGGGCGGGGGAGAGCGAGAAGCTTGAGGCGAGGGAGGAGGCGAGCGCGGGATCGGGGTTGGCGAAGAGGGCGTAATCCGGCTCATAGGGGAAGGGGAAGAGGCGTGCGGGGTCCGCTCCGTAGCGGAGGAAGTATTCGCGGCCGAGGCGGCCGCAGTGGAGGACGCCGGAGACGCGACGGAGGACCCAGCGGAGGTAGGCCTTTTTGAGGAGGAGGCGGAGGCCGGAGGCGTGATCGCCGCGGCTGTTGGAGTCGCCGAAGAGGTAGCAGGGGATGCCGCGGCGATGGCAGGCGGCGAGGATGCGGAGGCGGGCGGCGTCGTTGTAGCCGTAGAGGATGACGAGGCGGATGTTGTGGCTGGTGAGCCAGCGGAGGATGTGGCCGCCCTTGCGCCATTCGTGGGGGAAGCGGGAGAGGTGGCCCTGGGCGGCGACGGAATCGTCCTTGCCGAAGGAGACGGGGCGGATTTCGGGGCAGTCTCGGTGGGCCCAGGGGGAGCTGGCGAGCGAGTGGGTGAAGAGGCTCCAGAGCTCGACGTGCGGGAGTTCGGCGGCGATGCGGCGGTGGAGGTGGAGCCGGTAGGGGGTCTGCTCGTTGGCGATGATGGCGATGGCGGGCTTGGTCACGAGCCGCTCCGAGGGGGGAGGGAGAAGAGGGAGGAGAAGGTATCGACCCAGTTTTCGACGATGCGGGGCATGGCGAACTGGTGGAGGAGGTGGCGGCGGTTGCCGTCGCGGACGCGGATGCGCCACTGGTCATCGGCCATGCGGAGGCGGAAGAACTCGGCCCAGGCATTGGGGTCGAGGGGGAGGATTTCGGTTTCGGGGGGGAATCTTTCGGTGAGGTAGACGCCGGGGGAGAGGGCGACGGCGGCGCCGTTTTCGATGGCTTCGAGGACGGCGATGCCGAAGTTCTCCTGGCTGGAGGGGAGGAGGAACCAATCGGCGCGCTGGAGGAGGTACTGTTTATCGGAGCCGGAGAGGAAGCCGGTGAAGAGGATGGAGGACTGGAGGCCGGCCTCATGGACGAGTGAGGCGAGGTGCTGTTCGAAGGCGGGGTCGCCGGAGCCGGCGAAGAGGAGGCGCCAGTGAGGAGGGGGAGCGGCGCGGCGCCAGGCCTCGATGAGGAGGGCGGGGTTCTTTTTGGGGTGGAGGCGGCCGAGGAAGAGGGCGACGCGGGAGCCGGGGGGCTGGAGGAGGGCGGGATTGGCCGGGGCGGGGGCGGGGGTGGGTTCGAGGGCGAAGCCGTAGGGGGCGAGAATGCGGTCCGGGACGGGGATGCGGAAGGTCTGGCGGGTGAGGTCGCGTTCCTTGCCGGTGGTGAAGAGGACGGCGACGGCGGAGGCGGCGATGGCGCGTTCGCGGAGGGTCCAGTAGAGGCGTGTTTTGATTTCCTTGGCGCGGCCCTGGCCGGTGACGGCCCAGCGTTCGAGCATGCCGTGGGGGTAGTAGGCGTAGGGGACGGAGGCGCGGCGGCATTCGCGGGCGGCGGCCCAGCCGGGGAAGAGCCAGGCGCCGTGGATGACGACGCCCTGGAAGCGGGGGAGGTTGGCGCGGAGCCAGGGGGCGAGTTGGGAGCAGGGGCCCCCGGGGGGGGAGCGGTCCCCGGGCCAGGCGTGGATGCGGCGGGGGGGGCGGGGCTTCGCGGCGGCGTGGTGGGGGCCGGGGCCGGCGACTTCACTTTCGAGGCCGAGGGGGAGGGCCTTGGCGGAGAGATCGAGGACGAGGCGGAGCGGGCCGCCGTGGGCCTGATCGAGGGAGGGGACGATGTGGAGGATGCGGGCCACTAGGGAATCCGAACGGGGGTGAGGGGGCCGGGGATGCGGCTCTTGTTCCAGACCCACCAGGTGGGGAGGGAGAGGATAACGAGGCGGAAGATGACGGCTTCTCCGCTCTGGCTGACCATGTATATGGACAGGAGCATGAGGACCATGTACTGGGTGATCCAGGGGCCACCGCCGGCGGCGACGGCCTTGCGCCAGGTGCTGCCGTACCAGACCCCGATACCGAACATGAAAGGGAAGGTGAGCCAGGAGAACTCGACCCAGACGTCGGCGACCATGGCGGCGGCGGCTCCTGGGATCTCCCCCCATCCCATGATCGCGGTGAGGCCGGGGCCGGCTACTCCGGCGTTCATCAGGAGTTCGGGGACGCCGAAGTCTTCGTACTTGTTGGGCCAGATCTGGCGGGGGATGGGCCGGACGAGGACCTGGGCGGCGTAGCGTTTGCCCCAGAAGAAGCGGCCCTCCTCGGTGGCGGCGACCATGCAGCCGACGCCGAAGATGTATTCGTTTGCTTCGGTGGCCTCAAAGATGCCGCTGACGTCGGTGGTGATTTCCTGGTCACTGCCGAGGTGGATGCGATCGCGATTGGTGACGAGAATGAGGAGGAGGGCACCGAGGGCGGCGCCGGCGCCGATCATGAAGGGGAGAGAGGGACGGGTGCCCCTGGCGAAGTACCACGAGGCGCCGAGGGTGACCATGATGAGGAAGGTGGGGCCGCGCTGGGCACCGAGGAGGCCCTGCATGAGGTAGGGGATGGAGAAGATGACGACGGCGGCGAGCCACTTTCGGTTCCGAGGAGCGAAGCCCTGGGGGGACATGAGGAGGAGGAGGGCGACGATGAGCAGGTAGGCGGCCTCGCGGATGAAGCCGAATTCACTCCAGCCGATGCCCTTGGCGCGGCCGAAGACCTCGGTAATGCCGCCGGCATTGCGAACAGCATAGGCCCAGGCGGCGAGGCCGACGGCGCCGATGGCGTAGGCGCCGTTGTGGAGGCGGACCTGATCGTAGAAGGCCGGGGGAGCGGGCCGGGCGCGGGTGGTGCTGCCGACGATGAGCCCGGCGAGGAGGCAGGCGAGGGCGATGAGGACGATGGTATGGGCCCAGGTGGCCTGCTGCATGGTGACGTAGGTCCAGAGGGCGCCATCGCGGGAGAGATAGAGCGGCATGGCGACGTAGATAAACGCCGACATGGACATGATGATGATGGCGGGATGGAAGACATCCTTGTAGATGAAGTAGGCGTAGAGGATGCCGGCGAGGCAGAGCGCGGCGGTGGCCCAGACGAGAGAGTCAAACATGGGTCAGGCGGACGGCCGGCACTGCTCGAAGAGGCTTAGCATGTGACGGGCGTTGTGCTCCCACTTGAGGGAAGAGAGATAGAGCTGGCGGGCGCTGGCGCTCATGGAGCGGCGGAGTTCGGGGTTGGCGAGGAGCGTATCGAGGGCGCGGACGAGGCTGGCCTGATCCCTGGGCTGGACGGCGAGACCGTGGCGGCCGTCTGTGACGACGTCGGTGATGCCGCCATCGGCACCATAGACGATGGGGCAGCCGACGGAGAGGGCTTCGGAGTAGGCGGTGGCAAACGGCTCATCCCAGCCGGGGAGGGCGAAGAGATCGGCCCAGGCCATTTCCTGGAGGACCTCGGCGTGGGGGCGTTTGCCGAGGAGGGTGATGCGGCTTTCGAGGCCGGATTCGCGGATGGCCTGTTCGATATTGGGCCGTTCGGCGCCATCGCCGGCGATGCGGAGGATGGCGGAGGGGTAGCGGGCGGCGATTGCGGCAAAGGAGCGGACGAGGAGGGGGATGCCTTTGCGTTCGTAGAAGGCGCAGGCGGTGAAGAGGATGAGGGAATCCCGCAGGGGTTCGGGGCGGGGGGTGGAGAAGACGGCGTCCGGCGGGGTGACGGTGCCGTTGTGGACGGTGCGTGTGCGGGCGGAGGGGAAGGCCTGGCGGACGATGCCCTCCATGCGGCTGGCGACGGAGACGAGGCAGGCGGCGTGGTTGGCGGTATCGGTGAGAAAGCGGCGGCGGCGGGGGAAGGCGAGGCAGGAGTCGAGCTCGCCGAAGTCATGATCCGTCACGACGTAGGGGATGCCGCGGAGTTTCTGAAGCTGGCGGGCGATGAAGCCATTGATCTGGGTGTGGTGGCAGTAGAGGATGTCGGGGCGGAAGCGATCGACATGGGCGAGGAAGGAGGAGCGGGCGCTCCACCAGGCGAGGCGGACCTGGGGGGCGGGATTCTGGGCGAGGGAGCGGTAGAGCTGGGGGAAGCTATAGAAGAGCCAGCGAGGGTAGTGGGCGGTGAGGCCATTCCAGTTGTGGCTGGGGGGGCAGAAGGCGTAGGCGCGGGCGCCGGCGCCCCTGGCGGCAAAGGGGGGGACCCAGGAGGTGCCGGAGACTACTTCGATCTCCGCGCCGCAGGCCTGCATGGCCTGGGCCTGGGCGAGGGCCCAGTTGCCCATGATGGGGTTGGCGGGCTTCGGGAAGTAGGAGGCGAGCATCAGGACGCGCATGAGAAAAGGGAGGCGGCGAGGGCGGAGAGGCCGGCCTGGGGTGGGGCGATGGCGGCGGAGAAGCGGACGAGCGTAGCGGGGTTGGCGACGCAGGCGGCGAGGAGTTCGGCGATGGCGGCCGGGGTGACGGGTTGGAGGACCCAGCCGGTGCGGCCGGGGGATACGACCTGGCCGCAGCGGGCGGAGGCGACGATGGGGAGGCGCCAGGCCCGGGCCTCCAACTGGGTGAGGCCGAAGCCATCGGAGAGGGTGGGGAAGAGGAAGAGGTCCGCCTGGCGGTAGTAGTCGGCGACGAGACCGCGGGGGACGGGGCCGACCCATTCGAGCTGGGGGTGGCGGCGGAGGGAGTCGGGCAGATCGATCTGGACGGGGCCGACGAACTGGATGTGGAGGGGGAGGCCGGCGAGAGAGGGGAGTGCGTCGAGG
>CAZWDD010000310.1:0-6655 GCA_964632345.1 uncultured Solibacteraceae bacterium
GGCCCCCCCCGCGCCCCCCCCGCCCCCCCGCCCCACCTCCCGGCGCCCGGGCCGGCGGGGCGCGAGGTGCGGAACGTGGCGGTGGCCGAGGCGCTGCGGCGGTATACGACGCTACTGCGGGTGACGCGGGGAGCGCAGGCGGGGCAGTTGGACGAAGGGACGTTCTACGGGCATGAGTACCGGGTGACGACCGCGGCCAACCGGATGGGGATCCGGCTGCGGGGGCGGGCGATCGGTAGTGAGGAGACGGGGCAGATGGTAACCGAGGGGGCGCCGTTGGGGGCGATCCAGGCGCCGGCCGACGGGCAGCCGATTATTCTGTTCGTGGACCAGCAGACGACGGGGGGGTATCCGAAGATTGCGAATGTGGTTACGGCGGACCTGGGATCAGTGGGGCAGCTGCGGCCGGGAGACAAGGTGCGGTTCCGGCTGGTGAGCCCGGCCGAGGCGCGGGAGTTGTTATTGGAACAGGAGGCGCTGGTGTGCGGTATCTGACGGGGATCAATGCGGATGTCGGGGAGTTGGAGGAGCAGGTATTCGACGGGACGCAGGAGGCGCTGATGGCGTGGTTGACGGAGGTGAATATTGCCTGCGGGGGACACGCGGGGACGGACGAGACGATGCGGGAATCGGTGGCGCAGGCGCGGCGGCACGGGTGCGCGGTGGGGGCGCATCCGGGGTATCCGGACCGGGAGAATTTCGGGCGGGTGGCGATGCAGATGACGCTCGGGGATGTGGAGCGGACGGTGTGGGAGCAGGTGCGGGCGCTTGGGGCGGTGTGCGGGGAGGTGCGGCATGTGAAGCCGCACGGGGCGCTGTATAACCGGGCGGCGCAGGACCGGGAGCTAGCGCGGGCGATTGCACGAGGGGTGGCGCGGTACTCGCGCGAGGTGCGGATGGTGGGGCTGGCGGGGTCGGCGATGGTGTCGGTGTTTGCCGAGGAGGGATTCGCGGTGGCGGGGGAGGGGTTCGCCGACCGGCGGTACAACGAAGACGGGACGCTGGTGGCGCGGACGCGGGCGGATGCGTTGATTACGGATCCGGAGGAGGCGGGGCGGCAGGCGCGGCGGCTGGCCGAGTCGGGGCGGGTGGAGACGATCTGCGTGCACGGAGACACGGCCGGGGCGGTGGAGATCGCTCGCGCCGTGGCGCGGGCTTTACTACTATAGGGGCAAATGAAACGCGCACTGTTGTTCCTCATTGCGTTGTCCGCATTTGGACAAATCAACTCGCTGACGAAAGAAGAGTTGATCAAGTACACGAAGCAGAACCCATATGAGCGGTTTCCGGATGGGCGGCCGAAGGCGCCGGACGCGCTGCTGGCGAAGCTGCGGGCGATGTCGGCCGAGGAGGTCCTTTCGATTGTGCGGAAGGGGTATCCGAATCAGTATGCCGACGGGTTCCGGCTGTTGAATCCGGAGAAGAACCTGGTGGGGCGGGCGATGACGCTGCAGTTGATGCCGTCGCGGCCGGACGTGGGCGACGTAATTCAGGACGATTGGAAGGCGGCGCATGGCGGAGCGCGGTTGTCGCATCAGACGGCGATCGACATGCTGGAACGGGGGGATGTGTTCGTGGTGGACGCCTTTGGGAATGCGAACGCCGGGGGCATTGTGGGCGACAACCTGGCGTACTACGTGTGGAAGAAGACGGGGAACGGATTTGTGATTGACGGGGCGATCCGGGACCTGAATGGGATAGTCCCGACGGGAATGGCGGGGTACTACCGGAGCGCGGTGCCGGAGGCGATCAACAACGTGATGGTGACGGGGATCAATGTGCCGGTGCGGATCGGGAAGGTGACGGTGATGCCCGGAGATATCGTGCTGGGGGACCGGGAAGGGGTGTTCTTTATCCCGCCGCACCTGGCGCAGGACATAGTGGACGAAGCCGAGATCACGCATGTGCACGACGAGTGGACGAAGTTGAAGTTCGACACGGGGAAGTATACGTCGTCGCAGATTTACGGGCGGCCGAGCGACCCGGCGCTGATCAAGGAATATGAGGCGTACTTGAAAACGCGAGTGGAGCCGCGGATCTGGGAGCGTTATGTGAAGCGGTACCCGGCGGCGGGAAAATAGGCTAAAAGAGGGCGTACTCCATCCGATAAGGCGAGATAGGAGGGGGAGCTTGTCTGTTCCGGCTCCCCCTTCCTCAGCCGATGAGCCCTCTACGGAACACACAGCCCGGACTGCACTCCATTATTCTGACGCGCTTACTGGCGTTAACGGTGGCGGCGGTCCTGGCTGTATTTTTGTTTGGGGCCAAGACACTGGGCGGGCAATTGCGGGAGAACGCGGCGGAGCATCTGCGGGAGTCAGCGCTGCGGGTGGCCGAGGGGCTGGAGAGCTACCTGCGGCTGCATGAGAGTGCGGTGGCGCTGGAGGCCGAGCGGGCGGATATGGGTACGGACGAGGAGGCGGGGAAGCTGTTACGGACGTACCCAGGCTTCCTGTCGGTGCTGGCGACGGACGCGGAGGGACGGATTGAGTGGTCGGCGGTGCGGGACGGAGACCGGATCCGGGTAGGAGAGGGGCGAGGGCAGGAGGTGGCCGACCGGGAGTATTTCCGGACGCCGAAGCGGGAGGGAAAGCCGTACCTGTCCGGGGTGTTTCAGGGACGCGGGATGGGAAGGGCGGCGATCGTAGCGGTAAGCGCGCCGCGGCGGGACGGAGAGGGTAGGTTCGCGGGTGTGGTGGAGGGGTCGATCGACATTACACGGCTGCCGCTAAGCCCGGATTTGCGGAATGCGATGCCGATGGTGGTAGCGCAGGACGCAGAGGGACGGGTGGTGTATTCCACCCATCCGGAGTTGCAGAAGCCGATGTCGAGTTGGGAGCCGGTGCCGGTGGAGGGAGGAATCGGGACGATGCCGTTTCTGCTGGCCGACCCGAGGATCACCGATTCCGGCGGGCGGGCGATGCCGCTGTACGCGGTGCGGTTTCCGCTGCACGGAGGGGGATGGCAGGTGACGGCGGCGATGCCGATGGCGTCGATCGAGGCGCAGGCGTACAAGTTCTACCGGCAGGCGTTTCTGATTCTGGGGCTGGTGGTGCTGGCGGGGTGGGGACTGGCGCGGATGCTGGCGAGCAACGTGGCGAGCCCGATCCGGGCGATGGCCGAGGCGATGAACCGGTACGAGATAGAGACGGCGCCGGAGATCAAGGCGCCGTCGCGGCTGCAGGCGCGGGAGATCGGGCAGATCCAGGCGGCGTTCGTGCGGATGGGGAACCGGCTGCGGGAGTCGCACCGGGCGCGGCAGAAGGCAATGGAAGACCTGGACCGGAAGGTGGTGGAACGGACCGGGCAACTGGCAGCGAGTGAACGGCGCTACCGGCAGGTGGTGGAGAACTCGGGCGACGTGATCTACCGGACCGATGCGCGAGGGCGGATCACGTTTCACAACACAGCATTTCTGCGGCTGCTGGGCGGGCAGAACGGGGACGACTGGACGGGGCGGCAGATGCTGCGCTACATCGACGAGGGGTGCCGGGAGCACGTGCGGCGGGAGTCGCAGCGGCAGGTGCGGGAGGGGTTGGACACGATCTATCTGGAGTACCGGATTACGAGGGCGGACGGGGAGCAGAGGTGGATCGGGCAGAGCACGCAACTGTTGCGGGCGATTGATGGGGGGCGGTTTCCGAAGGGGTTTCAGGCCATCGGACGAGACATCACGGAGCAGAAGACGGCGGAGATCGCGCTGCGGGAAGCCGAGGAGCGGTTCGCGCTGGCGGTGCGGGGGAGCAACAACGGGATCTGGGATTGGGACCTGCGGACGGGGACGGTGTACTACTCGGCGCGGTGGCGGGAGATGTTCGGGCTGAGCGGAGAGGAGTTGGGGGCGGGGATCGAGAGTTGGCTGGGGCGGGTGCACCGGGAGGATGCGGGAGATTTACGGTCGATGCTGATGGGCTTTGTGGAGTGCGGGCCGGAGCTGTTTGAAAGTGAGCACCGGATCCGGCACAAGGACGGTACGTGGCGGTGGGTGACAGCGTGCGGGGCAGCGGTGCGGGATGAGCGGGGGAGAGCGTTGCGTGTGGCGGGGAGCGTGAACGACGTGACGGCCGGCAAGCTGGTGGACGCGCTGACAGGGCTGCCGAATCGGCTGGCGGTGATGGAGACGCTGGAGAACTGGCTGGGGCGGCTGCGGGAAGACGAGTCGCGAACGTTCGGGGTGCTGTTCCTGGACCTGGACCGGTTCAAGCTGGTGAATGACAGCCTGGGGCACGCGAAGGGAGACCACCTGTTGCTGGGAGTGGCGATGCGGCTGAGCGGGGCGCTGGACTCGATGGGCGCGGCGGGAGGGATGGTGGGGCGGCTGGGCGGGGATGAGTTCGTTGTGCTGATGGAGATGGGCGGGAACGAAGCGGCAGCGCAGGAGTTGGCGCAAAGGGTGCTGGGATTCCTGGAGCCGTCGTTCCATCTGGACGGCTCGATGGTGTTCGTATCGGCGAGTATCGGGGTGGCCGAATGCCGGAGCGGGATGGCGACGCCGGAGAGCCTGCTGCGGGACGCGGACACGGCGATGTACTACGCGAAGGCAGGCGGGCGGGGACGGTTTGCAACGTTTGACCGGTCCATGCATGCGCGGGCGGTGGCGCGGTTGGAAATTGAGATGGATCTGCGCCGGGCGGTGGAGAACGGTGAGTTCGAACTGTACTATCAGGCGCAGGCGGACCTGCGGACGGGGCGGCTGATCGGGTTCGAGGCGCTGGTGCGGTGGCGGCATCCGTCGCGCGGGCTGATGCCACCGAACGAGTTCATCGCGCTGGCCGAGGAGAACGGGCTGATTCTGGCGATCGGGAAATGGGTACTGCGGGAGGGAGTGCGGCAGTTAACCGAGTGGGGCAAGGCACACCCGCAGTGCGCCGGGTTGTCGATGAGCATCAACCTATCGGCGCGGCAGTTCACGGACCGGTCGCTGGCCGGGCAGGTGCGGGAGATACTGCAGGAGTTCGAGCTGGCTCCGGAACGGTTGCATCTGGAAGTGACCGAGAGCATGCTGGCCGAGGACCCGGACCTGGCGCAGATGATACTGCGCGAGTTGTCGGGGCTTGGGGTGAAGCTGGAGGTGGACGACTTCGGGACGGGGTATTCGTCGCTGAGCCAGTTGAACAGGCTGCCTTTCCAGACCTTGAAGATCGACCGGTCCTTCGTACAGGCGATGGACAAGGACCCGGAGGGCAAGACGCTGATCGATTCGATTGCAAGCCTGGCCGGCGGGCTGGGGATCGATATTGTGGCCGAAGGGATCGAGAGCCAGGCGCACTGGCAGTATCTGTCGTCGCTCGGGTGCCAGTACGGGCAGGGATTCTATCTATCGGAACCAGTGGACGCCGCCGCGGCGCTCGAACTGGCGCAGCTCCGCCACCAGGAGCCATGGCCAGTGCCACAGACGGCCACCGACCTGCTGCAACTGGCCGAGTTGACAGGCAAACGGGTAGAACTTATGCCAAAAGCGCCTTGACGACCGAGGCGGGTTCGACACCGGTGAGCCGCTGATTCAGCCCCTGATAGGGATAGGTGAAGCGTTCATGATCGATGCCGAACAGGTGGAGGAGCGTGGCCTGGAAGTCACGGACGTGGACGGGATCGCGGACGATGTTGTAGGAGAACTCATCGGTTTCGCCATGCACGATGCCGCCCTTGACGCCGCCGCCGGCCATCCAGAGGGAGAAGCAGCGGGGGTGGTGATCGCGGCCGTAGGTTTCGGCGGTGAGCTTGCCCTGGGAGTAGACGGTACGGCCGAATTCCCCGCCCCAGATGACGAGAGTATCGTCGAGCATGCCGCGCTGCTTGAGGTCCTGGACGAGGGCCCAGGCGGGTTGATCGACATCCTTGCACTGGCTGGGGAGCACCTGCGGGAGTTCGCCATGGACGTCCCAGCCGCGGTGGTAGATCTGAATGAAGCGAACGCCGCGTTCGGCGAGGCGGCGGGCCATGAGGCAGCTTTGTCCGAAGGTGCCGGGTTTGCGGGAGTCGGGGCCGTACATTTCGAGGGTGGCGTCGGATTCCTTGGAAAGGTCCGTTAGCTCGGGGACGGAGGATTGCATGCGGAAGGCCATCTCGAACTGGGAGATGCGGCTGCGGGTTTCGGCGTCACCGAGCTTTTCGAACTCCATCTGGTTGAGTTCGGAGAGGGCGTCGAGGGTGCGGCGGCGGACCTTGCTATCGACGCCGTCGGGGTTGTTGATGTAGAGAACGGGGTCCGAACCGGCGCGGAGGGCGACGCCTGCGTGCTGAGCGGAGAGGAAGCCGGCCGACCAGAGACGAGCGGAGATGGCCTGAACGGGGGCGCGGGGGTGGGAGTGGGTGGCGTTGAGAACGACGAAGGAGGGCAGTTCCTGGTTCATGCTGCCGAGGCCGTAGGCGACCCAGGAGCCGATGCAGGGTTTGCCGGCGTTCATGTTGCCGGTCTGGATGAAGGTGATGGCCGGTTCGTGGTTGATGGCCTCGGTGTGCATGGAGCGAACGATGGCGAGGTCATCGACCATGCGGGCCATGTGGGGAATGAGCTCGGAGACCCAGGCACCGTTGCGGCCGTGCTGGGCGAACTTGTAGATGGACGGGGCGATGGGGAAGCGGCTCTGGCCGGAGGTCATGGTGGTGAGGCGCTGGCCCTTGCGGATGGACTCGGGGAGGTCCTTGTCGTACC
>CAZWDD010000311.1:0-6603 GCA_964632345.1 uncultured Solibacteraceae bacterium
CCCTCTCCTCCACCTCCGGCGCCTACCAGGTCCCCGGCCTCCCCGTCGGCGTCTACAAGGTCACCATCTCCAAGTCCGGCTTCGCCCCCACCTCCATTGACCAGGTCGTCCTCACCGTCGGCCAGAGCCGCACCCTCGACGCCCAACTCACCGTCGGCGCCGTCTCCAGCTCCGTCCAGATCGTCGCCGAAGCCACCCCCCTCGAACAGAAAAATGCCGAAATCGGCATCGCCATCGCCGAACAACAGATCCGCAACATCCCCCTCAACGGCCGCCACTGGGCCTCGCTCATGCAGCTCGCCCCCGGCGCCGTCAGCGTCGGCGAAGGCAACCAGAACTCCATTCGCTTCTTCGGCCGCCCCCGCGATGACAACAATTGGACCTTCGACGGCGTCGACGCCACCGGCATCAAGGACCCCCGCCAGGAAGGCAACCTCCGCCTCGTCATCTCCACCGACTCCATCGCCGAGTTCCGCGTCAACTCCCTCCCCTTCACCGCCGAAGGCGGCATCGGCGGCGGCGCGCAGGTCAACCTCGTCTCCAAAACCGGTACGAATGACTTCCACGGCTCCGCCTACGAGTTCTTCCGCAACTCCGCCCTCGACGCCCGCCGCCCCTTCGACGGCGCCAACCCCCCGCCCTTCCGCCTCAACCAGTTCGGCGCCAACCTCGGCGGCCGCCTCGTCAAGGACCGCACGTTCTTCTTCGCCAACTACGAAGGCCTCGCCCAGCGCCTCACCATCTCCCGCGCCGACGGCCTCGTCCCCTCCGCCTCCTTCCGCCGCTCCGCCCCCGCCGCCCTCCAGTCCCTCATCAACGCCTACCCCATCGGCAACGCCCCCGGCGCCAACGCCAATGTCGATCGCCTCATCGCCCAAACTCCCGAACGCCGCGACGAACACTCCGGCATGGCCCGCATCGACCACCGCATCAACGACAAACACTCCCTCTTCTTCCGCTTCGCCATGACCGACGGCTTCATCAGCCAGATCCGCAACGGCCTCCTCGAAACCCGCGACTCCAACATCCGCCCCACCAACCTCACCGCCCAGTGGCAGCAGGTCTGGTCCCCAGCCATGGTCAATGAGGTCAAGCTCGGCTTCAACCGCTCCGCCCTCACCCGCAACGACGTCGGCCTCCTCCCGGAAGGCGTCGCCATCCCCGGCTTCACCTCCACCCAGCCCACCTCCTACATCATTGAGAAGCCCAGCGCCTACTCCCTCGTCGATAACCTCTCCTGGATCCGCGGCCGCCACACCATCAAGGCCGGCGGCGAAATCCGTCGCATTCACATGAACGTTGGCAACGGACCCGCCACCTCCGTCGCATTCGCCAATCTCGACGCCTTCCAGCGCAACGCCCTCAACACCGTCTCCGTAGGCGGCCAACTCGACACCGTCGGCGTCCGCCGCACCTTCCACTCCGTCTATCTCCAGGACGAAATCCGCTTCTCCCCCGAACTCACCCTCAACCTCGGCCTCCGCTACGAACAGTACACCGTCTCCAAGGATGTCTACGGCCGCGGCCGCGTCTTCGATATCGTTCGCTGCCAGGGCTTCTGCCCCGCCGGCTCCCCCTGGTTCTTCCCAGATAACAACAACATCGCCCCCCGCCTCTCCCTCGCCTGGTCCCCCAAGGCACTCGGCGGCAAAACCGTCATCCGCACCGGCTACGGCCGCTACTTCGGCCCCGGCCAGAATGACGACGTCACCGCCGCCATCGACTCCCTCCCGGAGAACTTCTCCCTCACCGCCGCCGACGCTCCCGCCCTCTCGTATCCCCCCACCTCCTTCCTTTCTCTCCTCCGCTCCCGGGGCCTGGCCCCGCGCAGCGTCCAGCGAGACCGCAACGAACCCGAGTCCCACATGTGGACCCTCTCCGTCCAGCGCGAAATGCCCGGCAGCATGGTCGCCCAGGTCGCCTACGTCGGCAACATCGGCACCAATCAGCTCACCCGCACCTACGTCAATACCCTCGACCCCCTCACCCGCAGCCGCCCCCTGTCCACCTTCGGCCAGATCGACGAAAAGCGCTTCGACGGCGTCTCCCGCTTCAACGGCCTCCAGTCCTCCCTCACCCGGTCTTTCTCCAAGGGCTTCCTCTTCCAGACCCAGTACATGTGGGGCCACGCCATCTCCGACAACGCCGGCTCCGGCGAAGGCGGCCAGATTCAGAACGTCGCCTGCCGCGCCTGTGACCGCGGCCCTGCCGACTACGACATCCGCCATACCTTCACCGCCAACAGCGTCTATCAACTCCCCTTCGCCCGCGACCGCTGGTTCGGCGGCTGGGACTTGAGCGGCCTCTTCTCCACCCGCACCGGCTCCCCCTTTTCCGTCACCATCGCCCGCACCGCCGCCACCGTTCCCAGCGGCCAGACCCAGAACCAGCGCGCCGACTACATCGGCGGCCCCGTCTATCTCCCCAACCCCGGGCCCGGCGGCTGGCTCAACCCCGCCGCCTTCGCCCTCCCCGCCCCCGGCTCCTTCGGCAACTCCGGCCGTAACCGCTTCCGCGGCCCCGGCCTCTGGCAGACCGATATCGGCCTCTCCAAGAAGTTCCGCCTCGCCGAATCCGTCAACCTCGACTTCCGCGCCGAAGCCTTCAACCTCTTCAACCGCGCCCAGTACGGCAACCCCGTCAACGCCCGCCAGAACTCCACCTTCGGCCGCATCCTTGCCACCGCCAACGACGGCGCCACCGGCACCGGCACCTCCCGCCAGCTCCAGTTCATGCTCCGCCTGAACTTCTGATGCGCCGCCTCGTCCTTCTCCTCTCCCTCCTCGCGCCGGGCGCTGATATTCAGCCCCTGCGCGAGACCGCTTCCGAACCCCACCAGACCGACGACCCCGCCGTCTGGTTCAACCGCCAATCTCCCTCCCAAAGCCTCATCCTCGGGACCGTCAAGATGGCCGCCCCCCACGGCGCCATCTGCGCCTATCGCCTCGACGGCTCCCGCCTCCAGTGCCTCCCCAACATCGACCGGCCCAACAACATTGACGTCGCCTACCGCTTCCGCCTTGGCCCCCGGACCATCGATCTTGCCGTCGCCACCGAACGCAACCGGAGCCGCCTCCGCATCTTTGAGATCGTCCCCGGCCTCGGCCTCAAGCCCCTCGCCTCTCTCCCCGTCTTCGCCGGCCAGTCCGGCGCCCAGTCCCAGCCCATGGGCATCGCCCTCTACACCCGCCCCGCTGACAAGGCCCTGTTCGCCATCGTCAGCCGCAAGAACGGGCCCTCCGGCTCCTACCTCTGGCAGTACCGCCTCGGCGACAACGGCAGCGGCTCGCTCACCGCCGAAAAGGTCCGCGAGTTCGGCCTATACAGCAATTCTAAGGAGATTGAAGCCGTCGCCGTCGATCCCGAACGCCAGCACATCTACTACTCCGACGAAGGCGCCGGCATCCGGAAATACCACGCCGACCCCGCCCACCCCGATGCCGCCCGCCAACTCGCCCTCTTCGCCACCTCCGGCTGGCAGGGCGACCGCGAAGGCATCGCCATCTACAAAAACTACATCGTCGCCACCGACCAGCAGCACCCCAACTCCGTCTTCCACGTCTTCTCCCGCGATACGCTCCAGGAACTCGGCGTCTTCCGCATCGGCGCCGATACCACCGACGGCATCGACATCGGCCCCAACGGCCTCTTCGTTGCCATGAACGACAGCCGCCGCAACTTCCTCCTCGCCGAGTGGGCCTCCATCGCCGCCGCCCTCGGCCTGGCGCCCTAGCCCGGCAGCCGGATGTGAAACACCGCCCCGCCCGGCGCCCCCGCCGTCGCCCAGATCTCCCCCCCATGGTCCACCACCGTCTCCCGGCTTAGCGCCAGTCCCAGCCCCAGCCCGTTCCGCTTCCCGTAACTCGTGAACGGCTGAAACAGTTGATCGGCGATCTCCCTCGCAATCCCAGGCCCCTCATCGGCCACCGTGATCACCGTGTGCCCGTCCTCCCGCCCTGCACGGATCGCCACTCGCCCCCCCTCCGGCATCACCTCAACCGCATTTGCGAGCAGGTTCACAAACACCCGCTCCATTCGCGCCCGGTCCACCGTCGCCTCCAGCTCCTCCGGCACCGCCACGTCAAAGGCGATGTGCGGCGCCGCCGCCTCCTGCGCCTGCACCGCCGCCTGCACCAGGTCCAGCAGGTTGCAGTTCTCCCGATCTCCCTGCTTGCCCTTCGATGCGTCCAGCAGCTCCTGCAGCATCTCCAATATCCGCCGCGATGCCTTGTAGATGTTCTCCGCCAGCCGCTTGTTCTGCGCCGGTGGCAGGTCGCTGTCCACCATCATCTCCGCCCCGGAATAGATCGCCGCCAGCGGATTCCGCAAGTCGTGCACGATGCTCGACGCCAGCCGCCCCACCGTCGCGATCCGCTCCTGCCGGATCAACTCTCGCCGCGCACCCTCAATCGACCCGGCCATCTGGTTGAACGTCGTCGCCAGCCGCCCCAGCTCATCCCCGCTCCCCGCCACCCCCTCCGGTATCCGGTGCCCGAAGTGCTGCCGCCCCAGCTCCGTTGCCGCCAGGTCCAGCTCCGAAATCGGCCGCACCAGCCGCCTCGCCAGCGTATACCCCAACAACAGGCTCACTCCCAGCGCCGCCGCCCACATCAGCAGCAGGTCCCGCCGCAGCTGCGCCAGCCGCTGCCCCGCCGGCCCGAACGTCCGCGCGATCACCAGCTTTCCCACCGCCGCCCCGTCCAGCCCTCGCAGGTCCCGCTCAATCCGCGCGTCGTCTTCCTCAATCCCCCGCACCGTCGACGCAAACATCCCGCCCAGCCCCGAAAACAGAAAGTCACTTCCCCCCGTCGATTCCTTCAGCACAGCCGCCAACCCGTCCGTCACCCCGTACCCCGCCACCAGCACGCTGATCAACGCCGGCCCCCGCGCACTGTCCACATACACCGGCGTTAACACCAGCCGGTACAGTCGCCCTCCCTCCACGTGGTATCCCGCCACCTGCCGCGGCGCCCCCGGCTTCACCGCCGCCTCCACCGGCCACCTCCCCGGCCCGGCCTCCCCGGACAGCACCGCCAGCACCTCCCCCCGCGGATCCGCCACCAGAAAGAACGCCGACTCCTTCAACGCCGGACTCAGATACGACGCCACCTCCCCCGCCGAATCCCGTATCGTCGCCGCATCCCCCGTCCCGAACGCCGCCCGTACGTTCGGCAGGCTCGACAACAACAGCGCCGCCGACCCGATCATCTCCTGCCTCGCCCGCAGCACGGACTCATACGCCTGAAATCCCGCGTTTACTTCTTCTTCCAGACTCCGCGTCGCCGTCTCCACCGCGTGCCGCTGCAATACCCACCCGGCCACGCCGAACAGCCCGGTCACCAGACCGAACACCGACAGCCAGATCTTCCACCGCAGCGTCATCTCCCGTTTCCTACTTCCGTCCCAGATACGCCCCCGCCTCATTCGGCTGTGGCGGATACTCGCGTCCGTGCTTGTTCTTGTGCCCCACTTCCAGATAACCGGATTCGGAGATCCGTAGCGCATCCAACTGCTCGTCCCCCGCCACCGTCACCCGCCGCTCCAGCTTCGCCAGCGTCTCCGGCGTCGCCCGCTCATGGAAGACCTTCAATACATACTCCCCAGCCGGTACATTCGCTATCTGATAGGCGCCCGCGGCGTTCGATACGGCAAAGTAAGGGGTCGGTACCACGACAATAACAGCACTCATCTGCGCATGGATGTTACAAAATACCCGCACCACCCCTTCCCGCCGGAAAGTTATCTTTTGTGACGTTCCCGGCGCGTACAACCCCGTATCGAATGGCTGTCCCGCAAAGTTCGAAAACGCGTTGTGGAAGATCGGGTCGTGGTTCGGAAAGTCCACCTGCGCCCCCACCGGCACCGCCAGCACATGCGGCAGGAACCGCTTGTTCTTCTGGTCCAGCACATACCGCCCCGCCGGCACCGGCCCCGCTCCCCCCGCCGCCTCCAGCCACACCACCACCCCCGCCGCCGACGCCTTCCGCTTCGCGTCCGTCAGCTCTATCTTCCCCTCGATCGTCGCCGCTGCCGCCAGCGCCGCCGCCACGCTAAAACAGATACACAATCGCCAGGTCATATCGGTTCGTCCGCCTCGTCGCCGCTCCCAGAAACGTGCTCCGGATCTGCATCCCTTCAAAGCTCAGAATCACGTTCGGCGCCACCCGGTACATCACGTTCGCCGCCCCGGACCGGTTCCGCCCGTTCTGTCCCGCGTTCAAGTCCCGGTTCCGGTCGTCATGCACGCCCCCGAATGTGTTGAACGTCAGCCGGCTCGTCAGCGGTATCGACACCTGCGCCCATCCTCCCGTCGAATGCACCGTATTCACCGCCCCGTTCGCCGCCACCCGGAAGCTCTGCCGCAGCGCCCCCAGATGGTGCACATTCTCCCCATGGAAAAAAAGCCCCGTCAGCGTCAACTTCGGCCCCGGCTGCAGCAGCCAGTCCACCGACGCGATCCGCGACGGCAGCTGCGCCCCGCCCACCCGCGACTCCGAAGCATGCCCACCCGCCGCTATATAAAACGCCCCCCCGGTTTCCCACGTGGTACCCCCCCCCCCCCCGGACGCCCGACCGCCACCCCCCCGGCCGGCCCCGCGGAGG
>CAZWDD010000312.1:0-6593 GCA_964632345.1 uncultured Solibacteraceae bacterium
GTGTTTCCTCCGGGTAAAAAAGGGAACGGCCCTCATTGGTGGTGAGGGCCGTTCGAGCTGGGTTGGATGTCCGAACCCGATTTCACTTTACGGGGTGGGGGAAGGGATTTGAGGGGGTTGGTTTTTGGAAGTGGCTGAATTCAGGGGAAATATAAATTTCGGCCGACGGTGAACGCGGAGGATGGGAGCGGAGATTTTGGCGCGAAGTGGGTTATCCTTTCGCGTTGAGACTGCAGGGGGCTGGTTCGGCATTCGCTGCGTTGTGCGAACCGGAGAAGTGGCAAGGGAGCGGGTGCTTATCTCATCTTTTGCGGGCAGCGACCATGTGAATTCCGTCGGCGGTGATGATGCTGATATGGCCTGCCCATGTGGCGTTCGCCGCGGCGAAGGCATCCACAAGCGGGGCGAGTGTGGCGGGCGTTGCGTGATGGGCTCGGAACAGGACGACGCCGGACTGTGTCAGCGGGGTGCGGCGCTGGACTGCGGTTTGCCAGAAGTCTTTGTCGAGGGTCAGGACGATGCGAGCCTGGGCCGCCGCCAGATCCAGCAGGGCGACATCGCCTGTTCCGGAGTGGCGGGTGCGAGCCCACGGGAGGTCGTGACCGCCGGATCGAAGCGCGTCCACGACCGACTTCGGAACGTTCTCCTCGGCGAGGAGTCGCAGCTACGAAGCAATGGGGGCTGGAATCGGGAAGGCCTTGTATTCGTGGGCGAGGTAACTGGCGTATGCGAGGCAGGCGAGGATGTCCTCACGCGTGAGGCCAGGGTAATCGGCGAGGATGTCGCTTTCCGACTGGCCAGCCGCGAGGAGTTCCAGGATGAACTCGACGGCAAGACGCGTGCCGCGAACCGCCGGCTTGCCTGCCAGGATTTGGGGATCGACGGTGATGTGATCCGACATCATCATGCCCGTAGTTTACTGGGTCCACGGCGGGTGTGGGTGTTCGCGTGGTGCGTCGCGGCGAGCGTGCGGCGACGGGTGCGAATTCGCTGGGTACGTCCTACTCAGGCGAAGGGTTGGGTTTGGGGAGTGGGATCGGCGGTGCTCATGTTCGTTACAAGCAATGCAAATGCGGTTGCGTGTAAACTGCCGGAAGGAGGAACTTAGGAAGATGAAGCCAGTCATTCCAGCCGGCCGCCAAACCCTGCAATTCGTTTTTCTGATTGCCGCGGGGTACGTCCTTAACGCAGCTCTGCGTCTGGGGACGCCGGTTCTTTGGATTCGTTCCCTGGCGTGCCTTTGGCTGGCAGCGGCACTGTGCAAGCCAAGCATCAGATACCGCTGGGCGCTAGTTGGGGTCGGGTGTGCTCTGTATGCGGCGTCGTTCTTCAACCCATACCGAGTGGCCCGGGTTACAGCATACGTGCAACAGAACTACCTTTAAGAAAGGCGGGATCTGAATGGAGAAGCCAACGTCTTTTGGAACGTATGCGAGCCGGGTAGACGAACGGGGAAGACTTCGGCTTCCGGAAGACTTCCGAAAAGCGTTGGTACGTCACCCGGAGTGGTTCATCGAGCATGTCGAGAATGGTTTTGAACTTAAGACTTCGCCGCAGAGTGGTGAACGAGTAGAGCTAGACACCAGCGGGCGGATGCTGATTCCTCCATCGCTCTCTACGGAGTTCAAGAACCGCGAGGTTCGCCTGGTTTGGGCGGACGGGAGGATCGAGGTGATCACGGGGGAGGAGTTCGAGAAGCGTTTGACTGCGGCGCTGTCCGTCGGGTCGAGGCCCGATTGAAGCTCCTTATGTCCAAAGTTTGGACATTTCCCGTTTCGCCTTTTCCCCGACCGTCAGGTCGAGGCCCCATTGGAGCGTGTTGCGGATGCCCACGATTCTCGCGCGGCGCCAACACGCGGCTGCGAAAACGGCTTAAGGCCTTGCCGCCGCGGCCGTGCGGAAGACTTCCAGTACGCCGCGAAGCGGAGCGTGGTGGTGGAACATAAAGGGCTGCGCAGCAGAGGGGCACGGAAAATGGCGGGCCGGCGCTTAGTGGTGAAGAAGATGACGACTGAAACGAAAGGTCCCGCCGTGGTGCCCGTTGGTGCAAATCCTCAGCGGTAGGCTTCGCGGCGGTTGCGGACGCGGAGGACGGTCATGGTCTCGCCGTCGTTGTGGAAGCGGACGCGATAGTCCCCAACGCGGAGGCGGAACTCGGGCGGGTCAACGCCCTGGAGCTTTTTCAGGTTGCCTGCTCCAGTCTCGGCGAAGCGCTCGACGGAGTGTTTAACGCGGCGGGCGATGCCTTTATCGAGAGCGGCCATGTCGGTCAGGGCCGCTTCGGTCCATGCGATCTCCATTACTCCAATCCGAGTCTCCGCATGGCCTCCGCGTGAGGAATGCCCTTGCCGCCGCTCTGTTGAAGCCAGGTCTTGGCTTCCGTGACGGCAGCCTTCTCTTCGTCGGTCTCCGGCTCATCATCGAGCGGAGCGTTGCGTAAGGCGGTGGCCACGGGATCGACAATCGTTTCCAGAAACTGAACCAGGCCGGAGAGCTGCGCCTCGGGCATCCGGTCAATTAACTGGTGCGCGTGCTCGCGGGTGTCGCTCATCGGGTGGTTCCTCCTGAATCGGCGCCGGTGAAGCGGCGCTCGGCCGCTCTGATGGTGTTGCGCATAACAATGGTCTCGATCACGGAGCGGATGACATTTGTCTCGTCCGAGTTGAAGCGGCTGGTGGCTTGAAACTGAAGCTTGCGTTCATCGCCCGGACCACTCTCATCCTGGGCAAACAGAAGCCTATAGGCGCTCGCGTTCCGCGCCGTTGCCGGTTTGCGGATCGCGTCCATTGCCGATTGAGAAGGGCGGTATTTATCGCGGCGGATCGTCGAGATGTGCATCTCGACGAGTTCAGCTGGCGCCAGTTGCGTGAGCCCTTGCTCTTTGCGGAAAGCCTCCAGGCATTCGTGAAGGTCCAGTACGGGGCGGGACTCCTTCACGAGTCCAGGATAAGAGGGGGTAGCGGGAATGCTTGCCTCGTGAACTCCCATATGCGACCAGCAGAATAGCATAAGAGGGTCTTGACGCATTCGCTGGTTTCCAGATCCTTTCGGCCCCTCGTTGACCGGACTCCTATATTCCGTAGATTTTCCGGGACGGCACTACGAGTTCAGATGGGTTCCTGGGAACGTGTAGTGGCCTTTTTGATGAAGTAATGGACTCGACAGCGGACACCATGCCGGGGATACGGTAGCAGTTAGCGAGTGAGCGGCGTGATGGTGAGTTTGCGGATCTCGACGGGGCCGTGGTCGCCTTGGAGGCTGATGGGGCCGGGGGCGGATTCGTCCCAGTCGTGCGCCATGGCGGTGAGGCCTTCGATGATGCCTTTGTCGATCACCTTCTGTCCGTTTACCGTCACCGTCACGGTCATGCCGACGAGGCGGATGTTGTAGGTCTGCCATTCGTTGGCGGGCTTGGCTGCGTTGGCCGATGGGGTGATGCGGCTGTAGAGCGCACCGGTGCCGTGGGAGTTGGCGGGCTTGCCATGGTCATCCAGGATCTGTATCTCATAGCGGCCGCGGAGACCAAGTCCGCCGTTGGAGTGCGGGCCGACGCGGAACTCGCAATGCAGCTCAAAGTTCCAGAACTTCTCCGCCGAAACCAGGTTGTTGGCGCCGGCGACGTTCTTCATGATGCCATCCTCGATCTTCCAGCCGAGGGGCTTGCCGGGGACCATGGCGGACCAGTTGGCGAGGTCGCGGCCGTTGAAGAGCTCGACCGGCTTGCCGCGCTTCCAGGAGGCGTCGTCCTTTTCCCGGATCACAGGGGCGCGTTTGCCGATGAACTTCCAGGTTTCGGGGCGGCCTGCGATGGAGTGCTCGCCGTGGAGTTCGCCGTTGACGAGACGGGCCTTATAGAGCAGCGTGGCGGGTTGCGGACCCTTGCGTTCGAAGGAGAACGTCAGCTCGCCGTTGGCGACCTTGAGGTTTTCAATGGTGTTCAAGTCACCGCCGAGGGCGCTGATGAATTTGCCGGTGGGGGAGGCGGTGGTGGCGCCGTTGACCTCCAGCCACCAGGCGCGGCGATTGGCGTTGTTTTCGACGCGGATATCCCAGCGTCCATTGAAGTCACGATCGGCCCCGAAGGCGGAGAGGGCGAGCAGGGCGGCGAACAGGGTGCGCATGTTCAGCAGTGTATCCAAAGTGATATTGTGATGCGCATGCCGGCAGCAATGTTGACCCGAAGAATGCGTTTGGCGGGGCAGATGGGCGCCCTGTCGAACGGCCCGAATGCGATCAGCGGAGGGCGCCACTGGCGGACGCCGCGCTTCTCGATTGTGAAGCTGGAGACGCGCGGAGGAGTGAGCGGATACGGCGAGTGCGCGCCGCTGGAGGAGCGGGAGTTCGCGGCCGCGCTGGAGGCGGTGAAGGGGCGGGAGGCGACATCGTTTGAAGTGATCCGGACGCTGCTGGCGGGACCGGTGGAGGCGGCGATGGGGGCGGCGCTGCTGGACATTACGGGGAAGCTGGCGAAGGCGCCGGTGTACCAGGTGCTGGGCGGGCCGACGCGGAACAAGGCGCGGGCGATGGCGCGGCTGGAAGGGGATGACAATGCGGCGCTGATCCGGGCGATGGAGCGGCTGCGGGGGCAGGGATACCGGGCGTTCCGGGTGCCGGTGACGCTGACGCTGGCGGGGGCGGGGGCGGCGGCGCTGCTGCAGGCGCTGCGGGCGGCGGCGGGGGAGGGAGTGGACTTTGTGCTGGACGGGGCGGGGCTGCTGACGCCGGGACAGGCCTCGAGCCTGGCGGCGGCGGTGGAGCGGCTGCATCCGCTGTGGGTGGACGAGCCGTGCGGGCTGGGGAATGTGCGGGCGGTGGCGAAGGTGAGCGAGGAGAGCGTGGCGCCGCTGGGGTTCGGGCGTCATGCGGGGAAGCCGGCGGAGTTTCAGGAGCTGCTGCGGGAACAGGTGATCGATGTGCTGCGGCCGGACGTGGGGCGGATGAGCATCTGCTCGATCCGGCGGGCGGCGGCGATTGCGGAGACGTACTATACGGCGGTGGCGCCGTACAACACGGGCGGGCGAATTGCGACGGCGGCGGGGCTGCACCTGGCGGCGGCGATCCCGAACTTCTTTCTGCTGGATGTGCCGCCGGGGACGGCGGTGGTGAAGGACGGGTTTGCGGAGCTGCCGGTGGGGCACGGGCTGGGGTTGCAGGTGAAGGAAGGAGAGTGGGCGTGATGGAACGGCGAATGTTTCTGGGCGCGATGGGAGCGTCGGCAAAGGCGGCGGATATGTGCGGGTGCGCGTTTGCGCCGCAGGCGGCGCTGGGGGCGGAGGCGTTTGCGGGGGTGGGGAGCCGGATCAAGATTACGGCGGTGAAGGTGTTCGGGGTGTCGTTGACGCCGGATTCGGACCGGCCGTATGTGTTTGTGAAGCTGGAGACGAACCAGGCGGGGCTGTATGGATGGGGGGAGGGGACGCTGGAGGGGAAGGCGGCGGCGGTGATGGCGTGCGTGGAGGACTTCAAGGAGTTTCTGATCGGGGCGGACCCGATGCAGGTGGAGCATCACTGGCAGTCGATGTATGTGCACAGTTTTTACCGGGCGGGGCCGGTGATGGGATCGGCGATCAGCGGGATTGACCAGGCGTTGTGGGATATCCGGGGGAAGGCGCTGGGGATGCCCGTTTACAAGCTGCTGGGCGGGCCGGTGGACCCGCGCGGAGTGCGCGGGTATTACCACATACGGGCGCGCGGGAAGGGCGACCTGCCAAGGGTGCGGGAGGAGGCAAGGAAGCAGGGGATTACGTGTTTCAAGGGCGGGATACCGGGGTATTACGAGTGGATTGAGACGCACGCGAAGATTGCGAAGGCGGTGCAGGCGGTGGCGGATTTGCGGGAGGGGCTGGGGGACGATATCGACATTGGCATTGACTTTCACGCGAAGACGTCGCCGAGCGTGGCGTCGATACTGGTGAAAGAGCTGGAGCCGCTGAAGCTGCTGTTTGTGGAGGAGCCGTGTCCGCCGGAGAATATCAAGGCGATGCAGCGGATCGCGAAGCGGTCGACGACGCCGATAGCGACGGGGGAGCGGCTGGTGGCGGCGTATGCGTGCCGGGAGCTGATTGAAATGGGCGTGGTGGATATTATTCAGACCGATATCAACCATGTGGGGGGGATAACGGCGTTGTGGAAGACGGGAGCGCTGGCGGAGGCGAGCGGGATTGCGATGGCGCCGCATGCGTGCGAGGGGCCGATAGGGGGGCTGGCGACGGTGCATGTGGACGCGGCGATGCCGAATTTTCTGGTGCAGGAGATCTGCAGCGGGGTGGTGCCGGAGATGAAGGAGAAAGTTTGGGAGGAGTGGCTGGGGTTCCCGGCGATGCGGATGGTGGATGGGCGTTTTCCGCTGCCGGAGAAGCCGGGGCTGGGGTTCGATTTGCAGGAGGAGGCGCTGAAGAAGTATCCGTTTGGGGGGACGCGGCCGATGGCGCGGGTGTTCCACGAGGACGGATCAGTGGCGGAGTGGTGAGTTGCGGATGGTGTCGAAGATGGCGAGCATTTCGGCGGCGGCGAGGGGGTCGCGGCCGAAGCGGAGGCGGTTGTAGGCGGCGGTGAAGCGGAGGACGAGGGAGGAGAGTTCGGAGGGGGGACGT
>CAZWDD010000313.1:0-6562 GCA_964632345.1 uncultured Solibacteraceae bacterium
TGCAGCATCGCGTAGTCCCGCCGGTACACGATCAGCCGTGTCCCCCGCGGCCGCGGCGCCCCCGGCGTCTCCCCCCGCCGCATCGCCTGCACGTACGCATGCGCCGGATAGCGCAGCCGCAGCAGCCGCAGCGCCGGCACCGGCCGGAACCGCAGCCGCCCCCAGTCCTCCTCCCGCACGCCCGCAATCGCCTCCGCCCCCGCCGCTTCCGCCTCCGCCTCGTCGAACACCTCCGTCTCGGCCAGTTCCAGCCGCGCCAGGTCCTGCGCGAACCCCGCCCGCCGCAGCCCTTCCACCTCTCCCACAAACTCCGGCAGCCGGTCCCCCAGCCGGTTCAGCGTATAGCTCTCCGATGGATGGATCGACACGTACAGCCGCGCCAGCTCCGCAAATGTCTCCTCCCCCAGCAGTTGCCGCAGCCCCGGATAGTCCACCCGCAGCGCCTCCACCAGCCGCGCCTCATACATCCCCCGGTATACATCCAGCCGCTCCAGCGGCGCCATCGTCCGCGACGCCCGGATCAGTCCCCGCGCCGCACTCCCCGCATACTCCCGCCGCGCCGCCGCCGTCTCGATCGCCCTCTCCACCGGCCCTTCCGCCATCACGCACGCCTGCATCCACCGCTGCAGCCTCCCCAGCTCCCCTCCGTTCCTAAGCCGCTTCGCTGCCGCGCCCATTGCTGCCCTCCCGGTGCGCCTTCGCCCGCATCGCTTCTTCCCGCACCGTCGCAAACGGCGGCACCGCCTCATCCCACTCGATCAATGTCGATACCCCTCCCACCCGCTTGCACACCCGCCGGTACAGCTCCCACACCTCCTCCACCACATGGTCGCTGTGCGTGTCCAGAATGTGTGTCCCCTTGTGCGTGTGCCCCGCAAGGTGGATCTGCCCGATCCGGTCCCCCTGGATCCGGTCCACATACGCCCCCGCGTCAAACCCGTGGTTGAACGCGCTCACGTACACATTGTTCACATCCAGCAGAATCCCGCACCCGCTCCGCTCCGCCACCGCCGCCAGAAAATCGCACTCCCTCCACGTCGAACTCGTAAACTCCAGGTAGCTCGACGGATTCTCCAGAAACAGCGGCTGCTCCAGGAAATCCATGATCGTCTTCACCCGCTCCACCACATGCCCCAGCGATTCATCCGTGTACGGCATCGGCAGCAGATCGTGCGTGTTCTTTCCCGATACCCCCGTCCAGCACAGATGATCGGAAATCCACCTCGCCCTCGTCCGCCGCGCCAGCGCCTTCAGCTTCCCCAGATACCCGAAGTCGAGCGGATCCGTGCTCCCCACTGACATCGATACCCCATGCATAACCACAGGGTATCGTTCCGCCACCTGGTCCAGCACGTACGCCGGCCGGCCTCCCGTGTCCAGGAAGTTCTCCGATAGGATCTCAAACCAGTCCATCTCCGGCCACTCCGCCAGAATCTGCGGAAAATGCACCGTCCGCAGCCCGATCCCGAACCCCAGGTCCGGCAGCTTCCATCTGTTCGCCATCTCTTGGTTCCCTTCGCCTCCACATCCGCGCTCGCCGGCTGGCCTCCGCCGCCGGCGAGCATACTCTGACGCCTACGCCACTTGGATCCCCGTCCGCCGCAGCCGCAGCGACTTCTTCGCCCGCAGCGGCACCTGGCACCCGCCCTTCCCCTGGCACGAGTTCTTCCCCGCGCATCCGTTCTCCCCGCTCGAGCACCCGCCCTGCCCCTTGCACTCGTTCATACCCTTGCAATCATGCTTGGCCGCCGTCGCGCATTCGCCCTTCCCCTTGCAGGAGTTCTTCCCGGCCACACCCTTCGGCCCTCCCCCCTGTCCCTTGCAGTCGTTCATACCCTTGCAGACATGCTTGGCCTGCTTGTCCGCCGCCAGCGCCGCCGTTGCTGCCGCCGCCGCCCCGATCCCTGCCACTGCCGCCGTCAACCGGCTTCCGAAATTCCGTCGTGTCATCCTGTTCGTGCTCCTTGTCTGTAGTGGTTTCTGCCGCCCGGCGAACCGTCTTCGCGCTTCCCGGCCCGGCACTGGACGGATTCGCCGCCGACACCCCGCCGGTAACGGCCTCCGCGCGAAAAAGTTCCGGCCGCCCCCGCCGTTACCTTTCCCCGCCCCCCGGCGAATACCATGAGGAGACACGCGGAACCTATGCACTTCATCATCATCGGCAACGGAGTCGCCGGCATCACCGCCGCCTTCTCCCTGCGCAAACGCGACCCCCACGCCCGCATCACCGTCATCGGCGGGGAAAGCGACTACTTCTTCTCCCGCACCGCCCTCATGTACGCCTTCATGGACCGCATGAACCTCCGCGACCTCGAACCCTTCGAACGCAAAGCCTACCGCAATCAGAACATCCAGCTCCTCCGCGCCTGGGTCCGCGATCTCGATGCCGACCGCCGCCTCCTTCGCCTCGATGATGGCCGCGAACTCTCCTTCGACAAACTCCTCCTCGCCACAGGCTCCGTCCCGAATCACATCCCCTGGCCGGGCCTCTCGCAAACCACCGAAGGTGTCGTCCACTTCGTCTCTCTCCAACACCTCGCCGACTGTGAACGCTTCACCCCCTCCACCCGCCAGGCCGTCGTCGTCGGCGGTGGCCTCATCGGCGTCGAACTCGTCGAATGTCTCCTCCACCATGGCGTCCAGGTCGATTTCCTCGTCCGCGAAGCCTGGTACTGGCCCATGGCCCTCGCCCGCGAGGAAGGCGAAATCATCGCCGAACACCTCCGCTCCCACGGCGTCCGCCTCCACCTCGAACAGGAAGTCGCCTCCGTCTCCGCCGGTCCCGATGGCCGCGTCGCCGGCGTCCGCACCGCCCAGGGCGCCCATCTCCCCTGCCAGATGCTCGGCGTCTGCATCGGCGTCCGCCCCGCCGTCGACTGGCTGCAATCCGTCACCACCCCGCCCGCCATCGGCCGCGGCATCCTCGTCTCCCCCGGCTTCCAAACCTCCCTCCCCGATGTCTACGCCGCCGGCGACTGCGCCGAACTCTCTCTCCCTGGCCGCCCTCCCCTCGTCGAACAGATCTGGTACGCCGCCAAACGCCACGGCGAACACGCCGCCTCCGCCATGCTCGGCGATCCCGTCGCCTACCACCCGCCCCTCTTCTTCAATAGCGCGAAGTTCTTCGATATCGAATACACCACCGTCGGCAACGTCACCAGCCTCCCCGACGGAGCCCGCACCTTCTTCCACCGTCTCCCCGGCCCCCACGCCAGCATCCGCCTCATCGAGCAGCACGGCGCCGTCACCGGCTTCAACATGCTCGGCTCCCGCTGGGATCACACCTGGCTCGAACGCTGGATCGCCGAACGCCGCTCCATGGCCGACGTCATGGCGCAACTCCATCTCGCCCAGTTCGATGTCGAATTCGGCCGCGCACCTCTCGATGCCGCCCGCGCCGCCTTCCAGCAACGCAACGCCGCCTAAGGATTCCGCATGATCAAATCAGGCACTGCGCATCGCCTCCTCCACGACGTCAGGAACCGCGGCATCACCGCCTGGCTCCTCAGCCTCCTGCTCACCGCCTTCTATCTCGTCCTCTACTTCACCGACTGGCTCACCCCCATCGCCCGCGCCATCGGCCTCGACGGCAAGTGGACCCTCTACGGCCTCCTCTACACCATCGCCGTCACCGCCGGCGGCCTCTGGGTCATCCGCAAGTACAGCCACAACCGCTACCAGGTCGTCCGCACCATCGTCGTCATCGTCGTCCAGGCCACCTTCGCCTTCTCCATCCCCCTCCTGCTCAAGTTCCTCCATCAGCCCGAGTACTACTTCAGCTACCTCTGGCCGCTGAAGATGGACTACCTCACTCCCTCCTACATCTTCTCCCTCCCCCTGCCCTATATCCTGTATAGCTTCCTCGGCTCGGCTCTGCTCGTGCCCATCCTCGGCGCCTTCTTCGGCAAGCGCTGGTACTGCTCCTGGATCTGCGGCTGCGGCGGCCTTGCCAACACCTTCGGCGAACCCTGGCGCCACCTCTCCGACAAGTCTTCCACCTCCTGGAAAATCGAGAAGATCACCATCCACACCGTCCTCGCCACCACTCTCCTGCTCACCGCCCTGCTCTTCATCAGTTGGGGCGCCGGCAAGTCCCACCCCGAACTCGCCCGCTTCACCACCGGCTTCCAATCTTTCTACGGCCTCATCGTCTCCTCCATGCTCGCCGGCGTCGTCGGCGTCGGCCTCTACCCGCTCGGCGGCACCCGTCTCTGGTGCCGCTTCTTCTGCCCCATGGCCGCTCTGCTCGGCCTCGTCCAGAAGTTCGGCCGCTACCGCATCACCGTCAAGCAGAACATGTGCATCTCCTGCGGCCTGTGTTCCAAATACTGCGAAATGGGCATCGATGTCCGCTCCTACGCCCAGGCCGGCCACAGCTTCACCCGCGCCTCCTGCGTCGGCTGCGGCCTCTGCGCCGAGGTCTGCCCCCGGGGCGTCCTGCGCCTGGAAAACGCCTCCCACCGCGACCCCCAGGAGTCCGTCCTCGTCCAGATTCAGTCCGCTCCCGCCGCAAGGCCCCTCATATGAGATCCTCCCGGACCCATGCCCCTCTTGCCTGCCCCGTCTGTTCTGATGCAAACTCAAGTGGCCTCCGCCAGGCCGGGGCCCCCGGATTCCTTCCTTATGACCAGCCCCGAAGTTGCGCCGGATCCGGCGGCCGACCCCCTCATCGGCCTCATGTGCCGCTACCAGCAGGCCGACCCCTCCGCCGCCGACGAACTCGTCTCCCGCATCCACCCCATCCTCACCCGCTTCTTCTATGCCCTCAACGGCCACTCCCGCCACCTCGACGATCTCCTCCAGGACTGCTGGCTCCGCATCCATCGCGCCCGTCACAGCTACCGCCCCGGCGATCCCGTCCTTCCCTGGATCCTCGCCATCGCCCGCCACGTCCGCGTCGATCACTATCGCCGCTGGCAGCGCACCGCCGGCCGCGAATCCGCCATCGACGCCATCGATCTCCATCCCCATTCCGACCCACGCCGCACCCTCGAAACCAGGCTCCAGGCCAACTCCGTCCTCGCCGCCATGCACTCCCTCCCCGGTCCCCAGCGCGAGGTCCTGCTCATGTTGAAACTCGGCGGCATGTCCGTCCAGGAAGTGGCCCGCGCCACCGGTTCCTCGGCCGCCGCCGTCAAGCAGAAGGCCTTCCGTGCCTATCAGTCCGTCCGCGCCGCTCTCGGCCTGCGCGCGGAGAAGGGAGACTCCCCCGATGACTTGCGCTGACTTCGACCGCCTGCTCAGTCACGCCGACTCCCCCTCCCACTGGGTTCCCCCGGGTCCGGCCGCCGCCCACCTCCGCGACTGCCCACGCTGCCGCGAACTCCTCCTCTGGGCCCAGACCCCCACCCCCGATCCCGCTTGCGGCCACGACGCCGCCTCCCGCGCCCGCCTGCTCATCCAGGCCGACCTCAAACCCGTCCGCCCCATTCCGGCTACCTCCGCCGCCCTCCTCGCCTCCCTCGCCCTGGCCGCCGTCATCGCCGGTCTTCATTCCCTCACCATGGGCGCCGCCGGCTGGGCCGCCCTGTCTTCGCTCCAGGCCTCTGCCCTCGGCTCGCTCTTCCTCGCCGTCGTCGTTCTGGCGGCTGTCTCCCTGCTCGCCTCCCTCCGCCCCGCCTCCCGCCGCTGGGTGCCCCCGCTTCTCCCCGTCCTCCTGCTCCCGCTCGGCTTCGCCCTCATCGTCAGCGCCCTGTTCTCCTCCCATGCCCAGGCGCACTTCTTCACCCACGGCATCGGTTGCCTCGCCGGCGCCTCCATGATCGCCCTCCTCACCGCCGCCGTGTCGTTCTCCTTCTGCCGCCGCGGCTACTCCCTCGACTGGGGCCTCTCCGGCGCCCTCATCGGCGCCTTCAGCGGCGCCGTCGCCCTCCTCGCACTCCAACTCTCCTGTCCCGACCACAACGCCGCCCACCTCCTCGTCTGGCACGGCCTCGCCTCCATCGCCTCCATCGCCGCCGGCTACCTCGCCGGCCGCCGCTCCGCCGCGGCGTAGGCGGCCGCTCTCTGACGCCAGCCATCGGCGGGCAAGCCTGGGTTATGCCATTCGCATCATCCGCTTACTCTGGCCGCACTCTAGTTGGCGCCAGTACAGGAATACCCGTTCCTCAAAACCCCGGTCTCCGCAGCCGGAATGTTACCTGCATCGGCTTCTCCCCCGAATGCTTCTCATACTCCACCGGTCCGTGATAGAGAAACGGTGCGGCCTTTCCCCCTGCGAGTTTGTTGTCGCGCACGAACAGGTGAATTGTGATGCCGAGCGCAGAATGTCCGATGATCTCGCGCCCGCGCTTGTCATCCGGTGCAGTCTGGTTCTGGCTTGACCACAAGAACGTCGACTCGTCGATCCAGTGGTCCTTGTAGCGATGCTCGCTCGCTTTCCCCTGCTTGCTGAGTGTCACCAATAGTATGTGCGCATGTTGCTCGTGAAGAACGATGTGGCCGAGGTTCCAGTTGCCGGGATTAAACGGAACGCCGAACATTCCAGCGATCTCTTCTCTCGACAGGCTCTCGCCGATTCGCATTGCCCAGTCGGGAATGATTGCTCGCAGCCGAGCGAGCG
>CAZWDD010000314.1:0-6546 GCA_964632345.1 uncultured Solibacteraceae bacterium
TTACCTTCCGCCGGTAAATCGATCATATACCCGATGCCCCGCACGGTGTGGAGTAGCTTCACGTCGTACTCGTCGTCGATCTTGCTGCGCAGGTGGCGGATGTAGACATCGACGATATTCGTCAGTCCGTCATAATCCATATCCCAGACATGCTCGACGATCATCGTCCGGCTGAGCGCCTTGCCGCGATGCCGCATCAGGTACTCCAGGATGCTGAACTCTTTGGGCGCCAGTTCGATGGTCTCTCCGGCCCGGGTCACCTTGCGCCGCAGCGCATCGAGCACGAGGTCGCCGACTTGAAACCGCTCGGGCTGCGCGGTGCCGCGGCGCAGCAGGGCCCGCACGCGGGCCAGGAATTCGACGAAGGCGAACGGCTTGGTCAGGTAGTCGTCGGCGCCCATCTCCAGGCCCTTCACGCGGTCGTCCACGTTTCCGCGGGCAGAGAGAATCAGGACGGAAGGCGAAGTCTTGCGGTTGCGGATCTTCTCGAGTACCTTCAACCCGTCCATGTCCGGAAGCCCGAGGTCCAGCACAATGAGGTCGTACTCGATTTCGTGGATCTTCTCGATGGCGCTGGCGCCATCATTGACCGCCGTCACTTGAAAACCGGCGCTCTCCAGCCCGCGAGAGATGAAATCCGCGATCCGCTTCTCGTCTTCAACAACCAATACCCGGGTAACGTCCATTTCTGGCGAATCGTAGCATACTTACGCGCCCCGCTCGCTCACAATATCTTCATCTTCGCGGCGACGCGGGCGATTTCGGCCAGCACGCCCGGGTCCTCGAGCGCAGTGGTATCACCGGCCGGTTCCCCCATCCAGGCAGCCCGGACCAGGCGCCGCATCACCTTCCCGTTCCGGGTCTTGGGAATTCCATGAACCGGCGCCACGACGGCGGGCCGAAGCGGCTTTCCCAGCGCGGCGGCCACCAGGTCCTTCAACTCCTCGCTGATTTCGCCCGCACCGTCCCTCATGACAACGAATGCCGCAATGGCGCTGCCCTTAAGCGGATCCGGCACGCCCACCACAGCGGCCTCCCGCACGTCCGGGTGCCCGGTCAGCACGCTTTCCACCTCGGCCGGCCCGACGCGCTTGCCGGCCACCTTGATGGTATCGTCACTGCGTCCGTGAATGAACCAGAAACCATCCTCGTCCACGCGCGCGAAGTCTCCGTGCCGCCAGAGGCCCGGATAGGTGCGCCAATAGGTGTCCAGATAGCGCTCGGCGTCTCCGAAAAAGCCTCGCGCCATCCCCAACCACGGCTTCCGGATCACCAACTCCCCCACCTCGCCGCGCACGCTGCGGCCCGCTTCGTCCACCACGTCGGCATCGACCCCGAGACACGGAGCGGCGAATCCACACGGCTTCACCGGCAGCAGCGGATTGTCACAGAGGATGCCACCGGAGATCTCGGTGCCTCCGGAATAGTTGATGACCGGAATCCGCCCATAGCCAACCTGCTCAAACAGCCAGCGCCAGGGCTCCGGGTTCCACGGTTCGCCCGTGGAGCCGAACAGGCGCAGCGATTCCAGACTGTAGCGCCGCGCCCAGCCATCCCCATGCGCCATCAGCGTGCGCACGAGCGTCGGCGACAGCCCGAGCACGGAGAGATTCTGGCGGTCCGCAAACGCCCAGAGCCGCGCCGGGTGGGGCTCGTCCGGGGCGCCGTCGTACATGGTCATCGTGCCGCCCAGCAGGCTGGCGCCATAGATCAACCAGGGCCCCATCATCCAGCCGATATCGGTCACCCAGGCAATCCGCTTCCCTGGCCCGACGTCGAAACCGAAAGCCATGTCGGCCGCCGCCTTCACCGGGAAGCCGCAGTGCGCATGCACGATGCCCTTCGGCCGTCCGGTGGTTCCGGAGGTGTAGATGATCAGCAGCGGGTCCTCGGCCATGGTCGGCTCCACGCTGCCATCGCCGCCCAACTCGCACAGGGCATCCCAGCCAATATCCCGCCCGGACAGCATCTCCACGGCCTGCCCATCCATCCGGTTCACCACCACGGCATGACGCACGCCGGGGCACTCCGCCAACGCCTCGTCCATCGTGGCCTTCGAGGCCACAACGCGGCCGCGCCGCGGGAAGGCGTTGGCGGTGAACACGGCCACCGCGCCGACATCCCGCAACCGCTCGGCGATGGCCGCCGCACCGTAGCCGGTAAACAATGGCACGGCCACGGCCCCGATCCTGGCCAGCGCGAGCATCGCCGCCGCCGTCTCCGGCATCATCGGCAGATGCACCCCGACGGCATCGCCCTTCCGTATCCCCAGCGTCCGCAACCCCGCCGCGCAGCGTTCGACGATGATCCGCAGTGCCCGGTAACTCCAGGTGCGCGTGGTTCCCTCTTCGCCTTCCCAGGCCACCGCCGTCTGGCGCGCCTCGCCGGCGCCCAGACACGCCGCGCTGATATTCAGACCACCGCCCACGCACCAGCGCGCCCACTCCGGGCCCTCGCCCACATCCAGCAGCCGCTCATACGGCGGATCAAACCGCAGTCCCAGGAAGCGCAACAGCTCCGCGGTAAACCACTCCACATCTTCCACCGACCGGCGCTGCAACTCGCCGAAATCCGCGACGCCGCACTGGCGGAGGAACTCCGTCAGCCTCGCCCTCGCCATCGCACTGGCTTCCGGTTCCCACGCAATCGGGATCTTCATGGCCTTTAACGTTTATTGTAGTGGCAATGAAAAGCTATCCTGATTAGAAGCATGGATCCCGCCAACGCCCCTCTCCCTTTTCAGGAAACCGTCGAAGCGCACGGCCACCTGATCGACTCGCACATCATGGAACGTATCTTCGACACGGTCGTAGAGTTCCAGGGACGCTTCGAAGTCGAGATCTTCCAGATCGGCCGCACCAACTCCGACGCGTCGCATCTCCGCCTGAAGATCGAAACCCCGACGCGCGGCCAGATGGATTCACTGCTGGGCCAGTTGCTCGGACTCGGCTGCACCCCGGCCGAGGACGGGGACGCGGAGACCAAGACTGTGGAGCGCGACTGCTGCGCGCCGGAAGACTTCTACTCGACGACGAACCACCGGACGGAAGTTCGCGTCAAGGGCCAGTGGATTCCCGTCGAACGCCAGCGCATGGACGCGATGGTGGTGCTTGCTGGTGGCAAGGGTGTCTGCCGCCGCCTGCGGGACCTGAAGGCAGGCGACGAGGTGGTGGTGGGTATGCGCGGAATTCGCGTGATCCCGGAATCGAAGGAGCGGGACCGCCATGGCTTCTCGTTCATGAGCAACGAGATCAGTTCCGAGCGCCAGGTGGAAACCGCCGTGCGGCAGACCGCCGCGCTGATGGAACAGGTGCGGCGGGACGGGAAGAAGATTGTCGTCGTCGCCGGCCCGGTGGTGGTGCATACCGGGGGCGTGGACCCGCTGTGCCAGTTGATCCGCCACGGGTGGGTGGATGCGCTGCTAGCCGGCAATGCGCTCGCCGTGCATGACATTGAGGCCGCGCTGCTGGGGACATCGCTTGGCGTGCGCGTGGCCGACGGCCGGCTGGAGGAGCATGGCCACCGCAACCACATGCGCGCGATCAACGCGATTTATCATGCCGGGGGCATCGCCGGCGCGGTGGCGAGCGGACGGCTGCGCTCCGGAGTGATGTATGAGACGGTCCGCGCCGGGGTGCCGTTCGTGCTGGCCGGTTCCCTGCGCGACGACGGCCCGCTGCCCGATACGATCACCGACATGAACGAGGCGCAGGACGCCTATAACGAGCACCTGCAGGGCGCGGGCATCGTCCTCTGCCTCAGTTCGATGTTGCACTCCATCGCAACTGGCAACATGCTTCCCAGCTGGGTGAAGATTGTCTGCGTGGATATCAACCCCGCGGTTGCGACTAAAGTCTCCGACCGCGGCACCGGCCAGGCCGTCGGCGTCGTCACCGATGTCGGCCTGTTCCTTGATCACCTTGCCCGAAAGCTACTTTCCGCATGAAAAAGACCACCAAAGCCTACACGGACGATCACGCCGCCTCCGGCGTAAACGCCGAACTGCCCGCCATTGAGTGCTGGCCCAGCCAGTACAGCGAGGAGTATGAGATCGAAATCATCAATCCCGAGTTCACGTCGGTCTGCCCGAAAACCGGGCTGCCCGATCACGGGACACTGACCCTCCGCTACACGCCGGGCAAGCACTGCCTGGAGTTAAAGTCGCTCAAGATGTATTGGCTTGCCTATCGGAATCTGGGTATCTTCCAGGAGAACATTGTGAATAAGTTCCTGCGCGACGTGGTCCGCTACGCCGATCCGGTGCGGGCAACGGTGATCGGGGACTTCACGCCGCGCGGCGGCATCGCCACCGTCATCCGCGCCAGCTATGAACGGCCGAAGCGGGGATCGCGCCGTGGCCGCTGAGAACGGCGCCTCGCTCCGGGAGTTGGAGCACGCCGTGCGGGAGATCCAACAGCGGGTCCGCGCCCGCCACCCGCAGGGGGAACGCGGCAGTTTCGGCCTTAAGCTGCCGAACCTGCTGCCGATTCTCCACGCCCGTGACGCCGCCGAGGCGAAGGTGGCTGCAATCGGCACCGTCAACCCCCGGCCGCCGGGCCTGAAGAACTCGCTCATCCAGAAGTGGAAGCGCTTCGTTGCCCGTGTGCTGGACTGGCATGTCCGCGAGCAGGTGGAGTTCAATCGTGCGCAGGTGAACTGCACGCAGGCCACGCTGGAAGCGTTGAACGAGCAGAACCGGGCACTGGAGACGATCGCACAGGCCATTGGCGACCTGCGGGCGAGCCTGGAGGCGGAAGCGGCCAGCCGTGAGGCCGGCGCCGCCAGCCTGGACGCCCGCGCCGCGGAACTGGCCGACATCGTGCTCCACTGGCACGAATGGCGAAAGGAATGGGAACGGAAACTGGCCATCAATGAGACGCAGTTTCTGCGCGCGGTGGCCGACCTGCAGAGCGGCTTCACTCACCGCACCAGCTTGATGGAGGCGAACTTCCGGGACACGGCGCGCGGCCAGCATGCCGAGTTTGAGGCGGCCCTGGCCCGGTCGAGCGCAGAGGTGCAGCAGCGGTTGTGGAGCGACCTGGAACGCATCCGTACCGAGTATGAGACGGTCATCCACGCCGAACTGCGTTCCGTTCGCCAGAAGGCGTTTGCCGCCGCCGCGGTGGCGCCGCAGGGAGTTCCGGAAACGGAGCCGCACCCGTACGACTTTCTTCGTTTTGCGGACCGGTTCCGTGGCCCGGAGTCCTATGTCCGGAAGAACTTCGAGAGCTACCTCGGCTACTTTGAAGGTCGCAAGCGGGTGGTGGATCTCGGGTGCGGGCGGGGCGAGATGTTGGAACTGCTGCGTGACGCCGGCGTACCGGCGACGGGGGTCGATGGAGATGCCGAATCGGTTGCCATCTGCCGTTCGAAGGGGTTGACCGCGGTGGAAGCCAACCTGTTCGCGTATCTGGATGGGCAGGCCGACGGCGCATTTGAAGTGCTGTTCTGCAGCCAGGTGATTGAACATCTGCCGCCGCTGGAGTTGCCGCGGTTCATCCGGCTCTGCGCGGCCAAGCTGGAGCGCGGCGGCGTGTTGATCCTGGAGACACCGAATCCGGAGTGCCTGGCGATCTTCGCTTCCCATTTCTATCTGGACCCCACGCACCAGCGCCCGGTGCCCCCGACGCTGGCGGCATTCCACATGGAGGAGGCTGGATTCGGCCGGCTGGAGGTGAAGCGCCTCGCCCCGGCCATCGACTCGATGCCGAGCCTGGCTTCGCTGCCGTCCGATTTTCGCGAGGCGTTCTTTGGCTGCCTCGATTACGCCATCACCGGCCGTAAGCTGTAGGAACGCTGCCATGTTTCTGCTGGTCCGGCCCATCGCGTTTCGGTTCCGGACCATGGGGCCTGTCTATTTCCCGCCCGGAAAGGCGGCCAATGTCATCCGCGGGGCGCTGGGCCGGGAGTTGCTCGCCGCCGGCGGTGAGACTTTTTATGAGCGGCTGTTCGCGCCGGTGGCGGCGCCGGGAGGCCCCAGCGGGCTGCGCACTCCGCCGCGGCCGTTCGTGCTGCGTGCCGCGCACCTGGACGGCCGCCATTTTTCTCCGGGTGAAATCATCTGGTTTGGTCTGCACCTGTTCACGAGGGATCCCGAGGATCCGGGCCTGCTGGCCGGGGCGCTGGAACGCGTCGCGGCGGCGGGGCTTGGGCCCGCGGCGGGCAAGCTGGCATTGTTGTCAGCCGAGGAAGGGGAAGTCCAAGTTCCGCTGACGGCCGAACCGGGCGCGCCTCGCACGGTTACGGTGGAGTTCGTCACGCCCATCGACCTGCGAGGCGTCGGTTACGAGGGCCAGGAGGCGCCTCCGTTTGCGGTCCTGTTTGCGCGCATCCGGGACCGTGTCGGCAATCTTGCCAGCGTCTACGGCGGGGCGCCGCTGCCGCTGGACTTCGCCGCCATGGGGCGGCGCGCCGAGTCCGTCACATTGACGGCGGCTGAAGTCCACCCGGTGCGCCGTGAACGCCGCAGCGGAACCACCGGGCAGAGGCACCCGATCGGCGGCGTCACCGGCCACTGTCTCTATGAGGGCGAGTTGGGTGAGTTTC
>CAZWDD010000315.1:0-6542 GCA_964632345.1 uncultured Solibacteraceae bacterium
CTGTTCCTGCAGGCTCTCGGCCACAATCCGTATTTTGGTTACCTCCGGCCGTTCGGCGGAAGGGGCGGCGACGGTCAAGTGCCGTTCGAGCACGGCGCCAGGGGCCAGCGGGAAGTCCGCGGCGGGCTCAATGGCCGCACCGGGAAGTCCGGACAGAATGAAGCGGACGGTGGCGGTTTCGGCGCCGCGATTTTCCATCTTCAGGCGGTAGTGATTGAGGACGCGGCCCTGGGGATCGATCTCATAGAGCTTCTGTCCCCGGTCGGCCCGCAACTGCACGAGCACGTTGTGGCGGAGGGAGAGAGCCGTCATGAGGCCGGTGAAGTAGAAGAGGAGGATAAAGAGGAGCGCGGCGCGCTTGGGATCGCGAAAGCCCCAGCGCTGGTACCAGCGTTCCGCGCGATTGCCGGTGACGGTGCCGGCCTCGCCCCAGGCGTAGTGGATGAGCGTCGGGCGGCCGAGGCGGCCGAGGACATCGGTGCAGGCATCGATGCACTCGCCGCAGTGGACACATTCGATCTGCTTGGGGCTTTCGCGGATGTCAATCTCCATCGGGCAGACGCGAACGCATTTCTTGCATTCGATGCAGGTCTTGGCCTCGTCGCGGTAGTGAACGAGCAGGGAGTTCTTGTCGACCAACATGCCCTGGAGGTAGCCATAGGGGCAGACAGTGGTGCAGAACTTCTGGCGAACGAAGGCGAAATCGAGGAAGGTGATGAGCGTGACGGTGGCGCCGGAGATACCGCCGGCGGTCTGAATGTCGAAAGCCATGAGGCGGGCCAGGAGGTCCCGCGGTTCGACGAAGTAGGCGATGAAGATGAAGGCGAGGAAGACGGAGGCTACGGCGATGCCGGCCAGGGAGAGGACCCGTTCGGCGGCGCGGAGACGGGCGGCGGGGGCGCCGGCCCAGCGTTTTCTGACAAAGCGCTGCACGCGGCCTTCCCACCACTGGGCAGCCTCGCTGAAGATGGTCTGCGGGCAGAGATAGCCACAGTAGATGCGGCCATAGATAAGAGCCATCGCCACGACGACGAAGAGGAGGAAGAGCAGGGTGAAGAAGAGTATGGCGAACTCACTGATGGCGAGTTCAAAGCCGGCAAAGTAGAAGCGCTGGCGCGGCAGGTCGAACCGCATGACGTTGAGGAAGGGCAGTGCGAGAAAGACGAGAAAGCAGCCGAGGTGGATCAGCTTACGGATCTGGTGATAGGTCCATTTGGGCGGCGGAAGCGGGTCCGGCCGCCGCTTGGCCGCTTTCGGATCAGATGTTGTGCTGGCCATGACAGGCGGGCCCTCCCGTTCCCGGAGCCTGCATCGGGAGCGTCCCGCGCCATGCCACAACTAGGCCGGCCGCGATCATCGCCACCGCCGCCACGCGCGTGCCATGGCGCGTGAACCGCCGCTGGATCCCTGCGGCAAATAACCCGATTGCGAGCAGGGCGCCGGCTGTACCTGCGCCAAATGCCAGCATGGTAGCCCCACCGCCGGCGGCATTACCGGTCGCGGCGGCCTTAACCAGTGCCGCCCAAACGAGGCCGCACGGCAGCAGGCCAAGCATCAGCCCTAACCGGAAGCGCGCCAAAATGCCTGGTTTCAAAAGCAGAGGCGCGGTGTGCCCGAGGAGGCGCCGCGTCCAACTTGTCTCTTCCACTTGTATGAGCGTGCGCCGCGGGATCAAGCCCAACATCCAGACTCCTGACAGAATCAGGAGCACGCCGCTTGCCAAAGCCACCCAACGCTCCAGGCCCGGGAGCGAAGCGAGCACGCCGAGACCGCCACCGGCTTCGCCGGCGGCCATGCCGAGGACGCTGTAGGTGAGAATCCGCCCGAAGTTGTAGGCCAAGTGGCCGCGGGCGCCACCGCCGGCGGCGCTGGTGGCGATGACCAGCGGCCCGCACATCTGGGTGCAATGGAGGCTACCGGCCAGCCCGAGCCCGAAAGCGACACCCCAGTCGACCGCGGTCATTCCTGCGTACCGTAGTTGATCTTCGGGTTGGGAGCAGGGATGCTGACGCACTCCCAGGAGTAGTCGAACTGCTGCATGGTGATGGCATGCGTCGGGCAGCGCGAGGCGCACATGGCGCAGCGCAGGCAGGTGGATTCGTCCTTCATCAGGACGGCTCCGAACTCTTCGGGGTCGGCGCCATCGAGCATGGCGGCCCACTTGGGCTCGTGGAGGAGGTCGGTGAGGGGCGTCAGACGAATCAAGTTCTCCGGACAGACATCGACGCAGCCGTTGCAGCCCACGCACTTGCTGGTGTCGAAAACGGTGTTGATATTGCAGCGCAAGCAACGGGAGGCCTGATGGCGCGCATCGGCCTCGGGAAAGTTTTCCTCGACGATGTCGATGGAACTGGCCCGGCGCTCGGGCGCCAGCGCGGGAGGATTCTCGCGCTCGAAACGGTCCCACCCGTCGGCCATCGTGTAAGCCGCCGGCTTCCAGTTGCGCCGCAACACCACGTCGGTTCGCGTGCGGCGAAGATAGTCGTGCATCGAACGGGCGGCGACCTGCGCCGACGCCACCGCGTCGATGAACAACCGCGGACCATGGGCGATATCGCCGCACGCAAACACATCCGGAGCCGTTGTCTGATACGTCTCCGGATTGACCTTGATCAAACCCCGTTCGCTGGCGACGCCGTCGGCTTCGTCGAGGAAGGAGAGGTCGGATGTCTGGCCGATGGCGAAGATGACGGTATCGGCACCGATCTCCTCGACATCGTTTTCGTCGAACTTCGGACTGAAACGCTTGTTCTCATCGAACACGGACAGGCACTTGATGGCGCGGAAGGACCGGACCTTGCCGTCGCGGCCTTCGATCGACAGAGGGCCGCGGCGCGCGTGCAAGCGGACGCCCTCCTCCTTGCCCTCCTCGATTTCGATTTCATCGGCGGGCATCTCCTCGCGGCTTTCGAGGCAGACGACGTGGACTTCCTTGTCGCCGCTCATGCGGAGGGCGCTGCGGGCCACGTCGTAGGCCATCTGCTGGTCGCGGTTGATCTCGGCGATCTCGTCCCCGCGGCTCTTCATCCACGCGGGACGCAGGGCGCTGCGGGCGACGTCGTAGGCCACATTGCCGCCGCCGACGACGACGATGCGATCGCCGAGCGGCATCGGGGTGCCCTCGTTGAAGGAGCGGAGGAACTCCATGCCGTCGTAAACGCCGTCCAGTTCGGAGCCGGGCACGTTGAGCTTCCGGCCCTTGGGCAGGCCGATACCGAGGAAGATGGCCGCGAAGCCTTCATTGCGGAGGCTCTGGATGGTGAAGTCCCGGCCGAGCCGCATGTTGCACTTCAGTTCGACGCCGAGGGAGAGGATGGCGCGGATTTCGGCCATCACGAGATCACGCGGGAGACGGTAGACGGGGACGCCGACGCGAGTCATGCCGCCGGGTTCGGCATCCGCCTCGAATACGGTGACCTTGTAGCCGATGCGGGTGAGGTCATGCGCGACGGTCATGCCGCTGACGCCGCCGCCGACGACGGCGACACGCTCATAGTCGCCGCGGTTGGGGGGGAGCATCTTCTCGTTGGCGAATTCGCGGTGGCGGGTATAGTCGCCGGTTTCCGGCCCGTAAGCCGTGGTGACGAAACGCTTCAAGGCGCGGATCGAGACCGGTTCATCGAGCGAACCGCGGCGGCAGTTCAACTCGCAGGGCGCCCCGCAAACGCGTCCGCAGATAGAGGCGAAAGGATTCGTGGCGCGGGCAATGCGGTAGGCGTCCTCGTAGCGTCCCTCGGCGATGGCGTTCACGTACCCGCAGGCGTCGGTGTGAACCGGGCAGGCGTGGCGGCACTTGACCATCTCCACCCAGTAGGCGGAGTCGTCCGGCAGTACGAGTTCCATGGGCTGTACGGGAGCGGTCGAGGTAGCCATTAGTGTTTCCCGGTTCGGAAGGCGAACAGGAGGACGCAGATCACATAGACGAAGGCCATTGCGGCGACGGCCAGCATGAAGCCGTCGGCGGTGGTGGTGGCGTCGTTCATCGCGCGCACCAGGGTGCCGCGGTCGGAGTGGTCCACTTCCCCGTTCATGTACAGGATGAAGTAGGACACGCAGCCTAGTCCCAGCACGACATAGACACCTTTCAGAAAGGCGGGTACTTCGGTGCCTTCCTTTTCGGTGATCCAGCCGTCGGCGTACTCTTTAATCGGATGTTTTTCTTCCATGACTCTCTCCCCTCTCAGTCCTCTTTGAGCATCTGGAACTTCGCATCCTCGCTATGCGCGTTCCAATATCCGTCGCGGCGTGTGCGAACGAAGAAGTACCCGGCCAGCGCGAACAGGGTGGCGAAGAACAGGTACGAAAAGTAGACACTCGGCCAGCTGTAGTCGTTGGGCATTGTCAGATCCTATTTCTCGTAGTCGTTGTCGGGGCGCCAGTTCTTGGCGCGGCCGAGGGTCTGCAGATAGGCCACCATGGCCTGGAACTCCTCCTCGTTGTCGGCGATCCAGGGGAAGGGGGGCATGACGGAGCCTGGCACGAGGTCGCGCGGGTTGCGGAAGTGGGTGCGGTGCCACTGGGCGTCATACTTGCCACCGACGCGGGACAGGTCCGGGCCGGTACGTTTGGTGCCGAACAGGTGAGGATAGTCGTAGACGAACTCGTCGGGGGTGGAGACGGGCGAATCGACGCCGCGCCAGCCGGAGCGTTTGGTGTCGGCGAGAATGGTGCGCGTCTGCTGCGTGTGGCAGTAGGTGCAGCCTTCGCGGATGTAGATCTCGCGGCCTTTGAGCTCCTGCTCGGTGTAGGGTTTCAACTGGCCGGTGATGCCTTTTGCCGGATCATCATTCGAGAAGGGTTTGGCCCAGGTCTTGTCGATGAGCGGGGGAACAACGGTGGTGAGAATGCCGCCGATGAAGAAGATGCCGAGGGCGGCGGCGACCGCAAATCCGAAACTTGTATCCGCTTTCTGTAACATGAGGTCTCCTGTTAGGCCGCCAGTGCTTTCTTTTCACCGAGCGCGGTCGCCATGACGTTATAGGCGAAGCAGATGATGCCGGCGAACATCAGGATGCCGGAGAAGAACCGCACCAACCATACGGGCCCGAGCGCGATGACGGTGTCGATAAACGGAATCGCCGGATTGTTCCACTGCCACCCCTGCCAGAACCCGCCGAGCCAGAGCGTGACGAAGAAGCCGAGACCGCCGGACATGAAGAACCAGTAGCTCCATTGGGCGAGCGGCTGGGAGTGTAGTTCGGTGCGGAAGATGCGGGGCAGGATGTAGTAGGTGCCCGCGATGGCGAAGAAGCTGAAGGCTCCGAGAACGGCCATGTGGGCGTGTCCGGGGATCCAGTCCGTCTTCGAGACGATGGCGTTGACCGCGCGCAGGGAGTGCATCGGACCTTGGAAGCAGGTGAGCAGGTAGAAGACAACGCCCGACATGAGGAACTTGAGCGGGACGTTCTCGCCCATCTCGTGCCAATGGCCCTTGATGGTGGCGAACAGGTTGAAGACCACGGCCCAGACGGGGATGATGAGCATTACCGAGAAGGCGATGGCGATGGTCTGCAGCCATTGCGAGATGGGCCCGTGCAGCATGTGGTGCGCGCCGGTCCAGACGTAGACGAAGGCCAGCGACCAGAAGCCGATCATCGACAGCTTGTGGCTGTGGAGCGGAAGGTTGGAGCTTTTCGGGATGAAGTAGTAGGCGAGCGCGAGGCCGGCCGGGGTGAAGATCAGCCCGACGGCGTTGTGCACGTACATCCAGTTCAGGTTGGCCTGATTGACACCGGTGGCGAAGAGTGTGGCGAAGTTGCCGGTGAGATAGACAAAGGCGGTCCAGAGGATGGTCCCCATGATGTACCAGATGCTGACGTACATCTGCGCATAGCGCCTGGTGGCGACGGTCATGAAGATGTTGATACCGAACATCACCCATGCGACGACAACCAGCACATCAAGCGGCAGCGGTAGTTCGGCGTACTCCAGCCCCGACGTCCAGCCCATCAGCAGACTGACCACGGCGCCTAGCACGATCACATTCCACAGCCCCGCCGTCGCCATGCCGAGCTTTTCGCTCCACAACTTGACGCCGCACAACCTCGGCACTACATAGAAGATGAGCCCCATATCGCAGGCCAGCAGCCAACCGAACAACATCCCGTTGACGTGCAACGGGCGCAGGCGCCCGTAGGTGAACATCGCCACCGTCGACAGCAGTTCCGGCCACACGAACTTGGCCGCGATGACCACTGCGATAATGCCGACGATGAAGAAGTAGGCGACGCTGCTCAGCAGAAACCACTTCACGGTCAGGTCTTCGTGGACTACCGGTTCGGCGCCGCTTACCCGTTGTATCTCTGTCGCCCGGTCCTGGGCATTCGCTTCAGCCATTGCAAGTCCCTCTCTGTGGTTTTCGGTTTCCGTGGGCTAGCGTACGGCCGCCCGCTGCGCCGGTTTCGCGTTCATCCCGCGGATGAAGTTCACGAGGTCACCGACGTCCTTCTGCGACATCCCGTAGTCGATCCACGGCGGCATCGCCGTGCCCTGCACGCCGTAGAGAATTGCATCGAACAGCCGCTTGTCGGAGACGCTTTCGA
>CAZWDD010000316.1:0-6529 GCA_964632345.1 uncultured Solibacteraceae bacterium
TTATAGAACAGTCTATTATCGTATTGATTTAATCAGCAGTTTGCGCCGGCGTACTCGTCGAGGAGCGCGGCGGCGCGTGCGGCGGCGCCAGGCCGGGCGAGGGTGCGTGCTGCTGCGGCCATGGATTCGAGGTGGTTGCTGTCGAGGGCGGCCTGGATTTCGTGGAGCATACGGGGGCCGTCGAATTCCTTGTCTGGGACGACGCGGGCGGCTCCGGCGCGTTCGAGGGCGCGGGCGTTGGCCATCTGGTGATCGTCGGCGGCGTAGGGGTAGGGAACGAGGATGGCGGGTTTGCCGGCGGCGGCGAGTTCGGCGACGGCGCCGGCGCCGGAGCGGCACACGATGAGGTCGGCCTGGGCAAAGGCGGAGGGCATGTCGTCGAGGAAGGGTCGGACTTCGACGTTGGGGGCGGCGAGGGGAGCGAGTTCGGGGTGCATGTCGGCACCGGTCTGGAGGATGATGCGAAGGGGGAGTCCGGCGAGGAGGGGGAGGAGGGCGCGGGTAGCATAGTTGAGGGTACGGGAGCCGCGGGAGCCGCCGGTGACGAGAACGACGGGGGGAGTGGAGCGGGGCCTGGGCGGGAGCGCGAAGAACTCGGGGCGGACCGGGAGGCCGGCGAGTTCGGCGCGGCCGTTGGGGAAGAAGGGGAGCGCTTCGGAGAAGGAGACGAGGCCACGGCGGGCGAAGCGGGCCAGGCGGCGGTTGGTGAGGCCTGGCATGGCGTTGGGCTCCATGAGGACGATGGGGAGGCGGGCGAGGGCGGCGGCAATGACGACGGGGCCGGCGGCATAGCCGCCCATGGAGAAGACGCCGGCGGCGCGATGCCCGCTGAGGATGCGGTGGGCACGCCAGACGCTGACGGGGAGTTGGGCCGCCGTCCGGAGGCGGCGGAGGAGGCCGAGGCCCTTGAGTCCGCCGATGGCAATCCACTCGATGGGGAAGCCGGCGGCCGGAACGAGGCGGGCCTCCATGCCCTGCCGGGTGCCGATGAAAAGGGGCTGATGACCACGGGTGGCGAGTTCGCGTGCGACGGCGATGCCGGGGATGACGTGCCCCCCGGTGCCCCCGCCGGCCATGACGAACACGCGGGAAGGCATCAGTCGACGGTCTCGCTGATATTGAGCAGAATGCCGAGTGAGGCGAGAGTGGCGAAGAGGGAACTGCCGCCGTAGCTGATCATGGGCAGTGGAATGCCCTTGGTGGGGCCGAGGCCGAGGACGACGGTGATGTTGAACAGGGCCTGGAAGCCAATGGCGATGGTGAGGCCGAGGGCGAGATAGCGGCCGAAATCATCGGGCGTGAGAAGGAAGATGCGGAGGCCTCGCCAGATGATGATGAAGAAGCCGAAGAGAACGGCGGTGGTGCCCCAGAGGCCGAGTTCCTCACCGATGACGGCGTAGATGAAATCGGTATGGGACTCAGGGAGATAGAAGTGCTTCTGGCGGCCGTGCATGAGGCCGAGGCCGGTGATGCCGCCGGAGCCGTGAGCGATCTTGGCCTGCCGGGCCTGGTAACTGGTGTCGGAGATGGAGGCGGAGGAGAGAATGTAGGGCTTGATCTTGCCGGAGAAGTCGTACCGGTCGACCTTTTCATAGGTGGGGTCCACCATCTCGACGACGCGGCGGAGGCGGTAGGGCTTGGAGGCGACGGAGATGGTGAGGCAGACCATGGCGAGGGCGCCGGCGGTGATGAGGAAGCGGCGGTCGAGGCCGGCGACATAGAACATGGTGACGGCGGTGACGGCGAGGACGACGGCGGTGCCGAGGTCGGCGACAGAGACGAACAGGAGGAGGACGCCGAGCAGGAGCGCGGCGGGGCGGAGGGTGAAGCGGGCGTCGTTGATGGCGGGCTGGCGCCATGTGAGGAAGTAGGCGAGGAAGATGACCATGGCGGGCTTGGCGAATTCCGAAGGCTGGAGATTGCCGAAGCCGAGGGGGATCCAGCGATGGCGCGGGTCAACGGCGTAGGCCAGGGGGAGCAGAAAAAGGACGATGGCGATGGGAGCGAAGGCGAACTCCGGGCGGCGGAGGTGGCGGTAGTTGAAACGGCGGAGGGCCATAAGGATGCCGAAGGAGGCGACGGCCCAGCCGAGTTGGGCGGCGATGAAGTAGTGGGGGGGCTTGTGGTAGCGGGCCTCGGCGGTGATGGACGAGGCGGAATAGATCATGACAAGACCGACCGCCACCATACAGGCGATGGTGAGGAAGAGGGTCCAATCCATGGTGAGACGTTTGGCCATAGGAGCGCTCCGGAGAATCTAGAGGTTCAGCACCAGTTCCTTGAAATGCCGACCGCGGTGCTCATAGCTTTGATACTGATCGAAGCTGGCGCAGGCGGGCGACAACAATACGACATCCCCCGCGGCCGCGAGGCGGCGCGCCGTGCGAATAGCCACATCGAGGGTAGCGCAATCGGTGAGGGGCAGGGAAGGGGCGACTTCGGAAAGTTGCCCGCGGATGATGGGGGAGGCGGCGCCGATGAGGAGGATGCCACGGGCCTTGGCGGTGAGACGGGTGGCGAGGGGGCGGTAGTCGCTGTTTTTGTCCTTGCCGCCGAGGATGACCCAAAGGGGACCGGGGAAGGAATCAAGGGCCTTTTCGACGGCGTCGACATTGGTGGCCTTGGAGTCGTTGTAGTAGCGAACGCCGTCGAGTTCGCGGGTGAACTCGATGCGGTGTTCGACGCCGGGGAAGGAGCGGACTGCTTCGGCGATGGCGGGGATGGGAATGCCGGAGAGCCAGGCGGCGGCGGCCGCGGCCATGACGTTTTCGACGTTGTGGCGGCCGGGGATGGGAATATCGGCAACGGGCATGAGGGGGGCATTGCCAAGCCAGAGGGAGTCGTGGGCGCAGGCGGCGCCGTTGGGAGCCGGGGCGTCGAGATTGAACCAGACGACCTGGGCGGCGGTGCGGGAGGCAAGCGAGCGGGCGTTGGGTTCGGCGGCGTTGAGGACGGCGAAGCCGGTGGGGGCGAGGGTTTCGACGAGGCGGGCCTTGGCGTCGATGTAGCGTTCCATGGTGCCGTGGCGGTCGAGGTGGTCCGGCGTGATATTGAGGACGATGCCGATGTGGGCGCGGAAGGAGTGGACGGTTTCGAGCTGGAAGCTGGAGAGTTCGAGGACGACGGCGGCGCCGGGGTGGGAGGCGGGGACGAGGTCGGTGACGGGTGTGCCGATATTGCCGCCGACGAGGGTGTCGCGGCCGGCGTGGCGGAAGATATGGCCGGTGAGGGCGGTGGTAGTGGTTTTGCCGTTGGCGCCGGTGATGCCGATGATGGAGCCTTGCAGGGCGTCAGCGGCGAGTTCGAGTTCGCCGATGATGCGGGCGCCGCGGGCACGAGCACGGGCGAGCATGGGAATTTCGAGGGGGACGCCGGGGGACTGGATGATGAGGTCGAAGCCGTCAGCGTCGGTTTCGTTCTGGGAGATGTAGGGGAAGTCGACGCCGGCGGGCCTGGGGTTGGTGTCGGAGATGACGACCTGCGCGCCGCGTGCGGACAGGTAGCGCGCGGCGGCGAGGCCGGACTTGCCGCCGCCGGCGATGAGGATGCGTTGATTGGAGAAGTCCGTCATTAGCGCAGTTTGAGAGTGGTGAGGGCGAACAGGGCCATGATTAGCCCCATGATCCAGAAGCGGGTGATGACCTTGGCTTCGTGCCAGCCGAGGAGTTCAAAGTGATGGTGCAGGGGCGCCATGCGGAAGATGCGCTTCTTGCGGATCTTATAGCTGGCGACCTGGAGGACGACGCTCATCAGTTCCATAATGTAGACGCCGCCGATGAAGAGCAGCAGGGCTTCCTGCTTGATGAGGACGGCGACGGTGCCCATGGCGCCGCCGAGCGAAAGGGCGCCGACGTCGCCCATGAAGACCTCGGCGGGGTGGGCGTTGTACCAGAGGAAGCCAAGGGAGGCGCCGGTCATGGCGCCGCAGAAAATGGTGAGTTCGCTGGCGCCGGGAAGGCGGACAAGATCGAGATAGGTGGCGAATTCACGGTGGCCGGAGAGGTAGGTGAGGATGGTCATGGCGCCGGCGGCGATGATCATGAGGCCGATGGCGAGGCCGTCGAGGCCGTCGGTGAGGTTAACGGCGTTAGAGGAGCCGGCCAGCACGATGACGAGGAAGAGGAAGAAGAAGCCGAAGGCGAAGGGGTAGGTGAGCGGGTTGTCGAGCCAGCCGGAGACGAGCAGATCGGGCTTGAAGGACTTGAAGAACGGGATGTTCATGTTCGTCGAGTAGTTGCCGTTGGCGTGAAGGGCAAGGAGCATGAAGCCGATGAGGACGGAGCAAAGGACCTGGAGGAGAAACTTCTTGCGGGCGGTGAGGCCGAGGTTGCGCATCTTCTTCACCTTGGTGAAATCGTCGTAGAAGCCGATGGCGCCGAAGCTGAGCAGGCCGAACAAGGCGACCCAGACGTAGAGATTCGCGAGATTGGCCCAGAGAAGCGTGGGGACGACGATGGCAATGATGATGAGCAGGCCGCCCATGGTGGGGGTGCCGGACTTGCCCTGATGGGTTTTGACGTCCTCGTGGATGGGCTGGCCGATCTGGAGTTCGCGGAGTTTGCGGATGAGCCAGGGGCCGAGCCAGATGGAGATGAAGAGCGCGGATAGGCTGGCGAAGGCGGTGCGGAAGGTGACGTATCCGAACAGGCGGGCGGGCCCGTAGTGGGGGAAGAGTTGTTCGAACAGGAGCCAGTAGAGCATTAGAGGGCCAGGAACCTTTCCAGGGCAAGTTCGACGCGGGTGCCGCGAGAGCCTTTGAAAAGGACGGCGTCGCCGGGCCGGGCGAGGGAATGGAGAGCGTCGCCGGCCTGGACGGGATCGGCGAAGAATTGAGCATTGGCGCCGGCACGGGCGGCGGAATCGGCGAGGAATTCGGCGGCGCCGCGGATGGCGATGACAGTGTCGACGCCGTGTGTGGCGGCATAGGCGCCGACCTCGCGATGGAACTGTTCAGACCACTGGCCGAGTTCGAGCATTTCGCCGAGTACGGCAATTCGGCGGCCGGCGGGAAGGGCGGCGAGGGTATCGATCATGGCCTTGGCCGCTTCGGGGTTGCTGTTGTAGCAGTCGTTCAAGAGAGTGATGCCGTTATGGACAAGGCGTTCGCCGCGCATTTTTCCGGAACGGAGCGTGCGCGCGGCCTGGGCCATGACGGGGAGAGGGATTTCGAAGATAGATCCGGCGGCGACGGCTGCAGTTACATTCCAGACGCCATGGCGGCCGGGCAGTTCGATGGAGAAGGGGACGCCGGCGATGGTGAAGGTGGAACCGGAGTCGTGGAGCTGGACATCTTCGGCGCGCACGCCGGCGCCCGGTTCCGTGCCATAGGTGAGCGTGCGGCCGGGGTGGACGGCGGCGAACTGGCGGACCTGGGGGTCGTCGTAGTTGAGGATGGCGGTGCCGGCGAGGCCGAGTTCCTCGATGAGTTCGCGTTTGGCGAGGGCGATGCCGGCAGGGGAGTCGAAGTTCTCGATGTGTGCGGTGCCGACGTTGGTGACGATGCCGATCTCGGGGCGGGCAATGCCGCAAAGGAAGCGAATCTCGCCGGCATGGTTCATCCCCATTTCGAGGACGCCGGCCTGGGCGGACTCGTCCATGCGCAGCAGGGAGAGTGGAAGGCCGATGTGGTTGTTGAGATTGCCTTCGTTGCGCGTGACGCGGAGGGCGGAGGAAAGGAGAGCGGAGACGGTTTCCTTGGTGGTGGTTTTACCGGCGCTGCCTGTGATGGCGATGAGAGGGAAGCGGAGGCGGGGGCGGGCGCCGCGGGCGAGGGACTGCAGGGCGGCGAGCGTATCGGCCACGCGGATGAGGGGGAGTGCCGGGGTTTGGGGCCAGTCACGCTGATCGACGATGGCGGCGGCGGCGCCCTTTTCGGCGGCGGCGTTGAGGAAGTTGTGGCCGTCATGATTCTCCCCGCGGAGCGCGATATAGACGGCGCCGGGCGGAAGCGTACGGGTGTCGATGCTCCAGGCGGAGACGGGCACATGGGGCAGCAGGGAAGAGCTGCCGGTGAGTTGGGCGATTTCGGCGAGCGTGAGAATCAACGGCTGCTCCGTTCCCGGATGGCGCGGAGAGCGACTTCCTTATCGGAGAAATGAATGCGGCGATCGGCGAGGATCTGGTAGTCCTCATGACCCTTGCCGGTGAGCAGAACGACGTCGCTGGGGCGGGCCTCGGCGATGGCGGCGAAGATGGCCTTTTCGCGATCGGGTTCGACGAGGAGAGGGGTGTCGAAGCGGCGGGCGCCGACGACGGCATCGTTGATGATAGCGATGGGATCCTCGGAGCGGGGATTGTCGCTGGTGAGAATGACGAAGTCGCTATCGCGGCTGGCGGCCATGCCCATGAGGGGGCGCTTGGAGCGGTCGCGGTCGCCGCCGCAACCGAAGAGGGTGAGGACGCGGCCCTTGCCGTTGAGGAGTTGGCGGGCAACGCGGATGACGTTAGTGATGGCGGCGTCGGTGTGGGCGTAGTCGACGGCGACGAGGAAGTCCTGGCCGGCCTCGACGCGCTCAAAGCGGCCGGGGAC
>CAZWDD010000317.1:0-1484 GCA_964632345.1 uncultured Solibacteraceae bacterium
CTCGACCTCGTGCCCGATTACGTCGACGAAGTCGCCAAACAGTTTGTCCTTCCCCGCAAGGTCAAGGTCGTCGTCGACTCCGGCAACGGCACCGCCGGCCCAGTCATCGAGCGCATCCTCAGCCGCCTCAACGTCGAATTCGTCAGCATGTTCGGCGACATGGACGGCAGCTTCCCCAATCACCATCCCGACCCCACCGTCCCCGCCAACCTTCGCATGCTCGCCGACAAGGTCCGCGAAACCGGCGCCGAACTCGGCATCGGCTTCGACGGCGATTCGGACCGCATCGGCGCCGTCGACGAAAACGGCGACCCCGTCTTCGGCGACATGCTCATGCTGATCTTCGCCCGCGAAATCCTCACCCGCAAACCCGGCGCCACCTTCATCGGCGAAGTGAAGTGCAGCCAGATCATGTACGACGAGCTCGAACGCCTCGGCGGCCGGCCCATCATGTACAAAACCGGCCACTCCCTCATCAAGGCCAAAATGAAGGAGGAGCACGCTGAACTCGCCGGCGAAATGTCCGGCCACATGTTCTTCGCCGACCGCTATTTCGGCTTCGACGACGCGCTCTATTCCGCCTGCCGCCTCATCGAGATCGTCGCCAATACCGGCCTTCCGCTCAGCCGCCAGCTCGATGGCCTCCCCAAGACCGTCTGCACCCCCGAACTGCGCCTGGAAACCACCGACGAAGCCAAGTTCGACGTCGTCGCCCGCGTCGCCGCCCACTTCCGCCAGACCCGCAAGATCGTCGACGTCGACGGCGCCCGCGTCATCTTCCCCCACGGCTGGGGCCTCGTCCGCGCCTCCAACACGCAGCCCGTCCTCGTCATGCGCTTTGAAGCGGAGACCCCGGAACTGCTCGCCGCCTACCGCCGCGAAGTCGAAGAGGTGCTCGAACGCGAAACCGGCGCCCCGCTCGTCGAAACCCACTAACGATTCAAGGGCCGGTTCCCGCCACGGAAAGCCGGCCCTGTACTGCCGCCGGGCGCGGAATCCTCCGACGGAAATTCCACTCCCGGCTCCTTCAAACTGCCACACCCAACCGGCCTTGCCTATCGGCCAACCCGCGGAAAAGTACTAGCCCCTACTCCGAGGCCACCGGGACTTCCCGCCTCCCTGATAGTGCCTGAAACACCGGTCCCCCGCACACCGCAACGCCCGTCTGCTGCAGCGCCTGCAGCAGGTTGAACAGCAGCCCGCAGATCACTTCCTCGCTCACCGGTTGCTTGCCCGGCAGCCGGAACGTGTCCGGCACCTCCTTGGCCAGCCGCAGCCGCAGCGCGTCGGGCAGCAGCCGCCCGGAACGGTCCCGCTTATTCCCCAGGCTGATCGGCGTCTGCAGCACATTCCCGTTCGAGCCGTCCACATAGAACTGGCACCGCGAAAACCACCCCAGGTTCGCCGGTTCCGCCGCGTCGAACAGCAGCAGCGGCACCTTCCGCGTCTCCGCCCACAGGTCCAGCGTCACCGCCCGCGGCGTC
>CAZWDD010000317.1:1494-6512 GCA_964632345.1 uncultured Solibacteraceae bacterium
TGTATCTCCACCTGAAAACCCGTCTGGTGCGCAATCGACGCCAGCGTCTCCAGGTCGTACTCCAGTAGGACCAGACGGTACGAACCCGCCTGCAGCATTTGCATAAGCTCTATCTTATCGCCTGGATCAGCGCCGCGGCCAGAATACAGATCACCACATGCGCAATGATGCCGTACTGCAGCCACCGCCGCGTGTAGCGAACAATCAGGAGTAGGTCCTGCATACCTTCAACAGTCTGCGCGGCTCCCTCGCGTTTCCACACCCGTACCTTTTGCGCATCGGTTGCGGAACCACCCCGTCCCGGTACCAGTACAAATACGCTCAAGGCCCGCGGCCCGCGGGCGATATGTCTTATATCAGGGGCACCCCGGTGAGTGCGCGCCAAAGGGCCGTCGTAGAGATGACAGTCCACACAACACATAAGATGGCGACCACCGGAGTGCTCCTGGTCATGTGCCCCGCCACCGGCAGCACCTGCAGCGCGTGCATCCCCACAAAATGCGCCACCCGCAGGTCGCCCCCCGTCGTGCTCCAGTTCACGAACGGCAACCCCGGGCCCCCGTCCGCCACCCCCACCGCATGGGCCAGCCGCTGCGCCATCAATCCCCCCTCCAGCGAAAACACCACGAACAATAGCAACCCTAGCCGCACGCCCCACACGTAGGGCGATCCCGCCGTCCGCATCGTCCAACGCAACACCACCGCCGCCGTCGCGATGTTCACCACAATCGCCACGCCCATCAGCGCAAACAGCAGCCCGTCGGCCGTCGTGTCGTTGTTGAAGTGGCTCCGTACGCCCCGCCCCGCCTGCCCCAGTATCACCACGATCTCAAATATCAGCGTCCCCGCCAGGATCCCCGCCGCACGCCGCTTGGCCCGCTCCGCCGCCTTCGCCAGCGGCCAGTACCACGCCATGCTCGCCAGATAGATCGCCACCGATAGCGTGAACTTCTGCGGCTTCACCCACCGGTTGATACCCATCACCTCCCGGTCGTCCAACAGACCCAGCACGGTGCACACCGCAAACAGCGCCACATGCATCGCCGCCGTCCGCGCCAGCAATGGCTCTCGCGCCTGTAGCTCCCGCCACATCGTGTTACTCCTCTCTGCCTCGCAACGCGGTGAACAGCAGCAGCCCCGCCGGGCCGAAAAGAAACGTCAGCGGCAGGCACGGCAGCACCCGCCACGCGGCCAGCTGCCGCCGCTGCCCCTCGGCCGTAATCCAGGCGCCCACAAACAGGTCGAACGCCAGGTAGTGCACCCACCCGCCCAGCGCCACCCATGGGTTCGTGAACAGTTTCATGACGTTTTCCAACGTGTCGAACCCGCCTTCGCCCGCCCCGAAATGCAGCCCCAGCACCACCACATAAACCACCGCAAACCCCACCGCCAGCCACCGCGCCGCCGCCGGGCCCCACGGCTTCCGCATCCCCGCCAGCAGCACCACCCAACCAAGCAGCGCCGTTGTGTTGCAGACTGAGAAGACATCTCCAGGTTGCATCCGTGAATCCTCTCTACGTTCAAGTCAACAGCCAAGATAATGTCGGCATTATCGTAAATCCGGAAGGCGTCCGGGAAGGCGCGCAGTTCGCCGGCGGCCTCACCGCGCGCGAGTCCATCCCGCAGGCGCACAAGATCACGCTCGCCCCGCTGCCGGCCGGCGCGCCCGTCATCCGTTATGGCGAGGTCATCGGCCACGTAACCGGCGACGTCGAGGCCGGTCGCTGGATCCGCGAGGACATGCTGACCCTCCCCGCCGCGCCCCCGCTCGATTCGCTCCCGCTTGCCACCCGCCGCCAGCCCGCCCCCGAACCCCTCACCGGCTACACCTTTGAAGGCTACGTCAACGCCGATGGCTCCGTCGGCACCCGCAACCTGCTCGGCATCACCACCACCGTCCAATGCGTCGCGCCCACGGTCGATTACGCCGTCCGCAAGATCGAAGCCGAAATCCTGCCCCGCTTCCCCAACGTCGATGGCGTCGTCGCCATCACCCACTCCTACGGCTGCGGCGTCGCCATCGACGCGCCCGGCGCCCGCGTCCCCATCCAGACCCTCGGCCACATCTCCCGCCACGCCAACATCGCCGGCGATCCCCTCGTCGTCAGCCTCGGCTGCGAAAAACTCCAGCCCAGCCGCCTCCTGCCGTTCTTTGAACCCAACGTCATCCGCCTCCAGGACAACCGCGGCTTCGCCGCCACCGTCGCCGCCATCTGCGAACAGGCCGAAAAGCGCCTCGCCGTTCTCAACCAGCGCCGCCGCACCACCGTCCCGGCCAGTGAACTCAACGTCGGCCTCCAGTGCGGCGGTTCGGACGCCTTCAGCGGCGTCACCTGCAACCCCGCCGTCGGCTACTTTGCCGATCTCCTCGTCCGTGCCGGCGGCACCGTGATGTTCTCCGAAGTGACCGAAGTCCGCGACGCCGTCCACCTGCTCACCCCGCGCTGCCAGGACGAAGCCACCGCGCTCCGCCTCATCGAGGAGATGCGCTGGTACGACGAATACCTCGCCCGCGGCGGCGCGGACCGCTCGGCCAACCCCACGCCCGGCAACAAGCGCGGCGGCCTCGCCAACGTCGTCGAAAAGGCCCTCGGCTCCATCGCCAAGGCCGGCACCGGCAACATTCACCACGTCGCCACGCACGGCGAAAAGGTCACCGCCAAGGGCCTCGTCTTCGCCGCCACCCCGGCCAGCGACTTCATCTGCGGCACCCAGCAACTCGCCAGCATGAACCTCCACGTCTTCACCACCGGCGAAGGCTCGCCCTACGGGCTCGCCATGGTCCCCGTCGCCAAGGTCTCCTCCCGCACCGCGCTCGCCGAAAAGTGGCCCGACCTCATCGACGTCGATGCCGGCGTCATCGCCACCGGCCAGGCCACCATCGCCGATGTCGGCTGGCAGTTGTTCAAGTATCTGCTCGACGTCGCCAGCGGCCGCTCCAAAACCTGGGCCGAGCAGTGGCGCCTCCACAACGCCCTCGCCCCCTTCAACCCCGGCCCGGTCACCTAGCCAGCATCGTCTCCAGCCGCGTCTTCACTTCCGGCCACTCCTCGGCGATCACGCTGAAATACACCGTGTCCCGCACATGTCCGGGCACAATCATGTGCCGCCGCAGCGTCCCCTCCTGCTGCGCCCCGATGCGCAGCATCGCCCGCTGCGATCGTTCGTTCCGCGCGTCGGTCTTCAACTCCACCCGGTTGCACCCCATCGTCTCAAACGCATGCCGCAACAGCAGGTACTTGCACTCCGTGTTCACCGCCGTGCGCTGATACGCCGTGCCATACCAGGTCGCCCCGATCTCCACGCGCTTGTGCGCCGGCTCGGCGTTCATGTATCGGGTGGACCCGGCCACCGCGCCCGTCGCCTTGTGGATCACCGCGAACGCCTGCTGCCCCGGTCCCCGTGCCCCCGCAATATAGGCCGCCATCTCCTCCCGCGTCGCCACCCGCACATTGGCCACCTCCCACAACGACGGGTCCAACCCCACGGCGCACAAGCCATCCAGATGTTCTTCCGTCAGCGGTTCCAACCGCACATGCGTACCTTCCAACACAATCGGCGCGAGCATAGAGTCGATTTCGTTAGTATGGCATCTATGCCGATTTCCCGCCGCTTGTTTCTCGGCAGCGCCGCCGCCGCCGCTGCTCAGCCGCCGAAGCGCCGCCCCAACGTCGTTCTCATCTACTCTGACGATCAGACCTTCCGCTCCATCGGCGCCCTCAACAACCCGGAAATCAAGACCCCAAATCTCGATAAACTCGTCCGCCGCGGCACCGCCTTCACCCACGCCTTCGTCATGGGCGGCCTCCAGCCCGCCGTCTGCGTCCCCAGCCGCGCCATGCAGATGTCCGGCCAGAACCTTTTCCACGTCACCGCCCGCATCGAAGGGAAGCGTGAATGGGGCCCCGCCGGCGAGTTCCATCTCTGGCCCGAAGTCCTCGCCAACAACGGCTACCAGACCATCGGCATCGGCAAGTGGCACAACGGTCCCGCCCTCTTCCACCGCGCCTTTCACAAGGGTGGCCCCGTGCTCTTCGGCGGCATGGCCGATCACTACCGCACCCCCGTTCACGACCTCAATGCCGCGAAGGAATACCCCAAGAGCGCCATCAATCCCCGCGACGAACACTCCAGCGAACTCTTCGCCTCCGCCGCCATCCGTCATCTCAAGGAGCGCGACAAGTCCAAGCCCTTCGCCCTCTATTGCGCCTTCACCGCCCCGCACGATCCCCGCCAGCCTCCCAAGGCCTACAAGGACATGTACCCGGAGGACCGCATCGAAGTCCCGCCCAACTTTCTCCCCGAACATCCCTTCGACAACGGCGAACTCAAGGTGCGCGACGAAGCCCTCCTCCCCTGGCCCCGCACCCCGCAGGCCATCCGCAAGGAACGCAGCGACTACTACGCCCTCATCACCCACATGGACGCGCAGCTTGGCCGCATCCTCGACGCGCTCGCATCCGAAGGCGTCGCCAACAACACCCTCATCATCTTCGCCGGTGACAACGGCCTCGCCGTCGGCGAACACGGCCTGCTCGGCAAGCAGAGCCTCTACGATCACTCTATCCGCGTCCCCCTCATCATGGCCGGGCCCGGCGTCCCCGCCGGCCAGCAGGCCCCGGCCCTCGTCTACCTGCACGATATCTTCCCCACCATGATGGATCTGCTCGGCCTGCCCATCCCGCCCACCGTTGACGGCAAGAGCCTCAAGCCCGTGCTGCTTGACCCCAAACGCAAGGTGCGCGACGGCGCCGTCTACGGCTATCGCCACTTCCAGCGCGCCCTCCGCACCTCCCGCTGGAAGTACATCCGCTACAACGCAGGCGGCGTCCAGAACCGCCAGCTCTTTGACGTTGTCGCCGATCCCTGGGAAATGAAGGATCTCTCCAAGCAACCCGACATGGCCGAGACCGTCACCCAGCTCGACATCCTCCTGCGCATGATGCTCAAGGAGGCCGGTGACTCGCTCGATCTCACCAAGCCCGATTGGGGCCGCCCCGCCTGACCGTCTACCGCGC
>CAZWDD010000318.1:0-6507 GCA_964632345.1 uncultured Solibacteraceae bacterium
TGACGGGACGGTGGCGGAGAAGAGGGACGCGAAGATGCAGAAGCTGGTGTATGAGAATGACGGGTTGAAGCGGCTGACGACGTTTTGGGCGACGGTGACGGCCGGGGGGAGCGGGGGGAGTTGAGGGCATACCAATGGGTATGGAGCGGTCGGGATGGGGAACAAAGTGGAGGCTGGGTAAAGGGTGTGGATGGGGCGGGGGTGGTGAAGGCGCGGTGCGAGGGAGGCCGAGTATAGAATGGACCGTGTGAGCGCATTCCGGGCGGGTATACTGGGCTTTCTTCATGAGTCGAACACGTTTCTGGGCGTGCCGGCGCGGTGGGAGGATTTTGCGACGACGTCGATGACGGAGGGGGAGGAGATGCGGGCCCGGTGGGCGGGGGCGCACCATGAGCTGGGCGGATTTTTTGCGGGATGTGAAGCCGAGGGGATGACGGCGGTGCCGGGTTTTGCGACGTTTGCGGTGCCGAGCGGGGCGATCGCGGCGGAGGATTTTGAGCGGATTGCGGAGGCGATGCTGGGGGCGTTGGAGGCGATGGGGCCGGTGGATGGGCTGCTGGTGGCGCTGCATGGGGCGACGGTGAGCGCGGCGCACCGGGACGCGGATGGGGAGATACTTCGGCGGATCCGGGAGCGAACGGGGCCGGAGCTGCCGATTGTGACGACGTTGGACCTGCATGCGAACGTATCGGACCGGATGGTGGCGCACAGCACGGCGATAGTGGCCTACCGGACGAATCCGCATCTGGACCAGCGGGAGCGGGGCGTGGAGGCGGCGGTGCTGCTGGCGCGGACGCTGCGGGGCGAGGTGCGGCCGGTGACGGCGCTGGCGGCGCCGCGACTGGCGGTTCCGATTGCGAGCCAGAACACGGCGGAGTTGTTCCTTTTCGAGGATCTGCGGGAGGTGCTGCGGTGGCCGGGGATTGTGACGGCGAGCGTGTGCCTGGGGTTTTACTTTGCGGATGTGGAGGAGATGGGAACGTCGTTCTTGGCGGTAGCCGATGGAGACGCGGAACTGGCGAGGCGGGCGGCCGAGTGGAGGGCGGAGCGGGCATGGGCGCGGCGTGGGGAGCTGGTGGGAGAGTTGCCGGGGGCGGCGGACGCGGTGGCGGCGGCGGTGGGGGCCGAGGCGAAGCCGGTGGTGTTGATGGACGTGGGGGACAATGTCGGGGCGGGGAGTCCGGCGGATTCGCTGGTGCTGTTTGAAGAGTGCATGAGGCAGGGGGCGCGGAATGTGCTGGTGGTGCTGTACGCTCCGGCGCTGCCGGACCTGGCGGCGGCGGCGGGACCCGGCGGGGCGGTGGCACAGGGATTCTGCGCGGGGAGGGTGCGGCTGTTGAGTGACGGGCGGTTCACGGAGCGCAAGGTGCGGCACGGGGGGTGGACGCACTGTGACCAGGGGTTGACGGCGGTGGTGGAGACGGCCGAGGGGCACACGGTGGTATTGACGTCGCGGCGGATGGCGCCGATGAGCCTGGAGCAGCTGCGAAGCGCGGGGGTGCGTCCGGAGCAGAAGGACATTCTGATCGTGAAGGGCGTGGTGGCGCCGCAGGCGGCCTACCGGGAGGTGGCGGCATCGATTGTGCTGGTGGATACGCCGGGGCCGACGGCGAACGATCCGGCAAGTTTTGCGTATGCGTACCGCCGGCGTCCGATGTATCCGATGGAGCGCGATGCGTGAGGCGGCTGTGGGTGCTGGCGATGGCGGTCTGGCCTGCGTGGGCGCAGATGGAGCTGCACCTGGACTACGGGATGCTGCAGAAGATGATTGCGGCGCAGGCGTTCCGGGAGGACGGGCGGCGGTATGTGAAGGGGGACAAGACGAGCCGGTGCAACTTTGCGTATCTGGAGAATCCGCGGATTGGGGAGTCCGGGGGGCATCTGCTGGTGCGGGCGCGGTTCAGCGGGCGAAGCGCGTTGAATGTGCTGGGGCAGTGCGTGGGGCTGGGGGATTCGTTTGAGGTGGCGATCCGGATGACGCCGTACGCGGAGCGGACGGAACTGCGACTGCGGGAGGTGCAGGTGAGTACGGGCGGGGGGCGCGGACTGTATTCGCGGGCGGTGGGGAGTGCGCTGGCGGAGACGATTCCGCGGGTGCTGCGGTACGATCTGCAGCCGGAGTTCCGGCGCGTGTTGGAAGCGGAGGCGGGGAGCGGGGCGTTCCGGCGGACGCTGGACGATTTCCGTGTGGTTGGGATACGGGCGGGGAAGGATGCGTTGATCCTGCAGGTGGGGCTGACGATGACGCGGCGGTAAGAGGGGGGCGGGGCCGGGGCGGCCCCGCGGGAAAGGGCTACTGGAGGAGGGCAGCGACTTCGTCGAGAGCGGCGAAGCACTCGCGGAGCCAGGTGCGGCAGTAGCGGCGTTCGGTGAAGCCGGCGGAAGTACCTTCGCCTTCGATGAAGGAGGAGAAGGGGACGCTGGCTTTGTCGACGGACTGATAGACGGTGCCATCGAGGGCGGGGATGGAGATCTCCCGGGCGCCGGCGGCGAGCAGATCCTGGCGGACGTTGGAGGCGTCATAGACATCGAACTGGGCGGCGACGCCGAAGTTCCTGACGATGACGTAGCTGACATCGGCGCCGAGGGCAGCGAAGCACTCCTTGAGGTGACCGACGCTATCGACGGCACCGCCAAGGACATAGACGACGGTGATGCCGAGGCTGCCAGATTCGGCTTCCTCCAGGGCGCCGCCCTTGTAGAGCCACTCCTTGAGGTCTTCGCCGGAGCGGGCGCCGAGGTCGACGAGGGCGAGACGGCGGGGGTTGCCGTCCATGAGGAAGTCCAGGACAGGAGCGATGCCGGAGGCGCTTTCCACTTCGACGGCGGAGGTCTGCGCGGAGTGGAAGCGGAGCAGTTGTCCGGCGGGGCCTTCGGCGTCGAAGGCGCGGAAGGAGGCGTCACGGGAGGCGAGAAAATCGGCGACGAGGCGGGCGACGGTGGTTTTGCCGACGCCGCCTTTTTCGCCGTGCGTCAGGACGAGGCGGGGTTTGGCGGCGGAAGCGGCCTTGGGTTTTTCAACGGTGGTAGCAGTGCTCATTACGATTACAGGTCCTCGATTCGGGAGAAAGGATGTACTTTCGGATTGGGTAGGATGGCATTGCCGGTGGACTGGCGCAGCAGTTTCCGGCGGGCGGAAAGCGGCAACAGGGCGGCAAGCTGGATGGTATGAAGCGCCCAGGATGGAGTGGGAACCCGGCGAGAGAGCCAGTCCTCGACGTCTGTGATGGAGAGACCGGCGATGCGGGCGAAGTCGGCTGCCGATAGAGCGGAGCGCTCCAGCTCCGAACGGAGCAGGGCGGGATCGACGACGGCAAAGCCGCGGGGCACGCCCAGGGCTGCAAGGGAACGCAGCGACTCGATCTCCGTTTCCAGAGAGTCGAGCATTTCCTGAATCGTCGCCCCCAATGGGCATGAATCAGCCATTAACAGAAAGCGTCTGAAGGCAACAAAAACGGGGTTTCAATGGGCATCCGGGCGTAGAACCATTTTACCGTACGGCCCTGTTTTCGTCGACCGTTTCGAGGGCTTAACTGTTGCCTTCTTCGATGGCGACGCGGCGTTCGAGGAAGCGGCGCATGGGGGCGCGGCCCTGGGGAACGAGGGGTTGGTTGCGGGGGAACTCGCGCGGGGGGAAGGGTTTGGCTTCGTGACCGGAGTGAGGATCGGGGGCGCCTTCCTCGGCTTCGCGCATTTTGCGGGCGACGCCGGGGCGGGGGCAGGTGGACTTGAGACCGTCGATGTGTTCGTGGAGTTCGTCGGAGATCTCTTTCCACATGGGGTCGAGGATGAAGTCGATGCCTTCGCGACGGGCGAGTTTGGCGGCGGGGACGAAGTCGGCGTCACCGGCGATGAGCACAATCTGGTCCACCTGTTTCTTGAAGGTGAGGGAGGCGATGTCGAGCCCGATGCGCATGTCGACGCCCTTCTGGCGCACCTCGTAGCTGACGTCTTCGGGCTTGAGGTCTGCCGGGGCGAGTGTGCCGGCGAGGATCTGCTTGAGTTTGGCCGGATCGAGCACCCAGTTGCCGTAATCGGCGAGGCGACCCTGGCGGAGGGCGACTTTGCGGAGTTTGCGGAGTTCGGAGTGGAAGCCCTTGCGGAAGAGGGCTTCTTCGGACCTGCCGAGGTCGGCGAGTTCCCTGGTGAGGGGGTGGAAGATCTTCTTATTCAGGGGCGGACAGTCGTAATAGAAGATTCGGTAGAGCTCGCGGAGCTCATTATTCTTACCTTCCAGGTGCTTCAGCGACCAGGTAAAGAGATCTTTGGCAACTTGGCGGGAGTCCTGCGTGTGGCCTTTGAGGACGCGGTATCTGCGCAGGAAGAAACCGCCATCGACCATGATGGCTGTAGGCATCGGAAGTACTACTCCTTTCCCATGTCGAGACCCATGGGGCGGAAAAAATTATAAAGTTGCCCTTGGGATCGGCACCGCCCCGATAGGTTGGCGGAACTTACGGCCAAGGGCTCGATGCACATAAGAATAACAGAAAAATGAATATTGGTGAAGCAACATCGGTCAATTTCGGATGAGGGCGAAGGCACGGCGCATGGAGTCGGCGACGGTGGAGAGAATCTCTTCGGCGGGCCGGGCACGGAGGGCGGCGTTGAAGGGTTCGCAGCGGACAGGGGCGTCGCAGCCTAAGGTGTTGAGGGTATTGAGGAAAGCGCCGACGTCGATGACGCCGGTGGCCATGGGGATTTCGCGTTTGCTATCGATCTGCTGGTCTATGGGGATGCCGGCGGGGGCGTCGTTGAGGTCGATGCAGACGATTTCGTCGTTCTTGAGGGTGGCAAGGTCGGCCGGGGTTTCACCGGCGGTATACCAGTGCCAGGAATCGAGAACGAAGCCGACGTTGGGACGGGCGATTTCGGCGAGGAGTTCGCGGAGTTCGGCCATGGAGTGAACGAAGGGGAAGCGTTTGGCGGACCAGAGGGTTTTGGGGCCGACGTATTCGAGGCCGAGGCGCTGGCCGTGGTCGCCGAGGATGGAGGCGACTTCGCGGAGGCGGGCGGCGTGTTGGCGGAGGTTGGCGAGGTAGGGAAGGGAGTCGTGGTGGGGGGAGATCCAGGTGCCCATGCGGGAGGCGCCAACGCTTTTGAGTGCGGCGGCGGAGGCGGGGAGCGCTTTGAGGCCTTCGCGGAAGGTGGCGTCATCCTTGCGGAAGTCGACGGCGAGACCGCTCTGGCCCCACTGGAGCTTGAACTCGCGGCGCCGCGCGTTCCATTCGTCGCGTTCGGCGGGGCTCATGGCGGCGAGTTCCTCGCCGAAGGGCTGAACGGCTTCGTAGCCGTAGTGATGGGCGAACTGGATGGTTTCCTTCTGGTTGGCCCGGACGCCGATGGAGCCGGGGGTGAGGCACATGGTCATTTTGCGTGGCATGGCTGAGCTATCCTTACGATACTCCCTTTCGAAAAGCGAAACTCCGCCGCCCGGCATGGAATCGAAAGAGTAGAGGGAGAGGCAGCCATGCGGAAGGTGATTACCAAAGACGGGACGGATACGGGGGCGGGGGTGACGGGGCCGCGGATCCGGTGTCCGCTGTGCGAGTGGGAGCCGCCGCGGGATGAGGTGTGGGGCTGCACGTGCGGGCATGAGTGGCACACGTTTGACACGGGCGGGGTGTGTCCGGGGTGTGTGAAGCAGTGGGAGACGACGCAGTGCCACCGGTGTCACGGGTGGTCGGCGCATTCCAACTGGTATGAGTATTAGGGCCTGAGTGGATGGGGACCTGGATCGACGTGGCCGGGCGGCACGGCGTGGCGCTACTGTTTGTGTTCTGCCTGGTGGAGGCGTTGGGGCTGCCGATTCCGGCGGCGGCGGCGCTGGTGACGGCGGGCGCGATGGCGGGTTTGGGGAAGCTGACGTTTCTGCAGGCGATGGGGGCGGGGGCGCTGGCGTTTCTGATTGCCGATGTGTTCTACTTCCTGCTGGGGCGGCGGACGGGATGGTGGCTGCTGAGCGTGCTGTGCCGGGTGACGGCGAATCCGGATTCGTGCATTCTGACGTCGGCGGAGACGTTCCACCGGCGGGGGCATGCGGTGCTGGTGGGGGCGAAGTTTTTCCCGGGGCTGAGCGCGATTGCCGCGCCGCTGGCGGGGGCGATGCAGATGCCGCTGGGCGAGTTTCTGGCGCTGGATCTGCTGGGGATCTTTCTGTATACGGGCGCGTACCTGTCGGCCGGGTATCTGTTTCGCGATGCGCTGGCGGCGATGTTGAACGGGATGGAGAACGCGGGGATGGTGCTGCAGTTGGTGATCGGGGCTGGGGTTGGGGCGTATGCGGCACGGCGGGGGTGGCTGGCGTGGCGGTTGCGTGGGCACCGGAATGTGCCGAAGGCGGAGCCGGCGGAGGTGGAGGGGCTGGTGTTCGATGTGCGCAGCCACGGGTATTACGAAGCGGGGGCGGAGCGGATTGCGGGATCGGTGCGGCTGGAGTTGAACCGGCTGGCGGCGGCGGTGGCGAACCTGCCGGAGTACGAGAAGATCTACCTGTACTGCACCTGA
>CAZWDD010000319.1:0-6488 GCA_964632345.1 uncultured Solibacteraceae bacterium
GAGGCGCTGGAGAAGGGACTGGCGGCGGCGAAGGGGGAGATATTCGCGTACATCAACGCGGACGACACCTATTTTCCGGGAGCGATCCGGACGGCAGTGAACTGGCTGCAGGCGCAGCCGGAGGTATGCGGGGTATACGGGAACGCGTACTGGATAGACGACAACGGGGAGCGGATTGACACGTACCCGACGGAGCCGTTTGATCCCGGCACGCTGGGGGAGCACTGCTACATTTGCCAGCCGACGTGTTTTCTGCGGACGGAGCCGCTGCGGGAAGCAGGGGGATTCAACACGGCGTATCAGGTAGCCTTCGACTACGAGCTGTGGCTGCGGCTGGCGAAGACGGAGAAGCTGCTGCGGATCGATGCGTTGCTGGCGAACTCCCGGATGCACCGGGAGAACAAGACGCTGCGGCAGCGGACGGAAGGATTCGACGAAGCGTGCCGGGCGCTGCGGCGGTATCAGGGCTACGTGCCGTTCCGGTGGGCGCACAGCTATGCGGCATTTCTGCTGGACCAGCGGGACCAGTTTTTCGAGCCGTTGCGGCCGTCGTTCACGAAGTTTTTTTTCAGCCTGATAGTTGGTACCCTTTTGAATTGGCCGGCTCCGGTACGTTTCTGGAAAGAGTGGTACCGGGTGATGAGTCTGGGCGCATTTGTCCGCCGGTGGAACGATACGTGGTTCGGCCGGAGGCTGGGGATGCCCAGAAAGCACCCCTGAGAGCCCGGCCGAAGGGCAGATGACAAGACGACGCGCACTGATAACGGGCATAAACGGGCAGGATGGATCGTACCTGGCGGAGGAGTTGCTGGCACGGGGGTACGAGGTGCACGGCCTGGTACGGCGCGTGGGATTGGAAGCGCCGGAGCGGCGGCTGGAGCGGCTGCTGCATCTGCAGAGCCGGATCGAGCTGCAGGCGACGTCGCTAGAGAGCTACGCGGGGATTTTCAAGGCGGTATCGAAGATACGGCCGGACGAGTGCTATCACCTGGCGGCGGCGAGCTTTGTGAGTTACGAGTTCGACGATGAGTTTTCGACGCTGACGGCGAACATCAACGGGACGCACTACCTGCTGGCATCGCTGAAGGACCTGTCGCCGGCGTGCCGGTTTTATTTTGCGGGGACGTCGGAGATGTTCGGAAGCGCGGAGGCGGCGCCGCAGAATGAGCAGACGCGGTTCCGGCCGCGGTCGATTTACGGCATCAGTAAGGTGGCCGGGTTTGAACTGGTACGGAACTACCGGGAGCGGTACGGGATGCATGCGTCGAGCGGGATCCTGTTCAACCATGAATCGCCACGGCGGGGACATGAGTTTGTGACGCGGAAGATCACGTCGGCGGTGGCGCGCATCAAGGCGGGGCAGGCGACGGAGCTGCGGCTGGGGAACCTGGATGCGGAGCGGGACTGGGGGTACGCGAAGGAGTACGTGGAGGCGATGTGGCTGATGCTGCAGCAGCCGGTGGCGGACGACTACGTGATCGCGACGGGGCAACTGCATTCGGTTCGGGATTTCGTGCGGATTGCGTTCGAGTGCGCGGGGCTGGACTGGGAGAAGTATGTGGTTTCGGACCCGCATTTTTTCCGGAGCGGGGAGCCGGTGGCGCTGCGGGGAGACGCGAGCAAGGCGAGACGGGTGCTGGGATGGGAGCCGCGGAAGCGATTTGAGGATCTGGTGCGGGAGATGGTAGAAGCGGATTGCCGGGCGCTGGGAGTGGAGCTAGGGGCGGCCGTCAAAGCCCAGTAGGCGCCAGGCGAAGCGGTCCGGACCGGAGACAGCGGAGGCCTCGACGCGGATGAGGGCGGGCTGGCGGGAGGCGGGGAGCGGGATATCGACGGTGAAATCGCCGGGGTGCGCTTCGTGGCGGACGGCGAGGATGCCGTCGACGAAGATGCGCAAGTGCTGGCGGGGGATGCCGGGGGGGACGAGGCCGCGGAGGGTGACGGCGGAGTAGCAGGCGGGGAGCATCCAGTGCAGGGTGCGGGCGGCCCAACCGCCGGGATAGAGGCCCTGGGAGTGGTGCTGGACGTGGTGAATGCGGTGGCGGCAGAGCTGGACGAAGCGGTTGGCGAGAAGGCGTCCGGGCGGGCCGGGGAGGAATCGGCGGATGCGGGCGCTCCAGATTTTGTCGTAGGTATCGAGACCGTAGAACCACCAGCCGGGCGGGCGGCGGACGCCGGTCTGGGCGTGGAGGAGGCGGGCAAGTTCGGCGAAGCGGCGGGCGCCGCCGGCGAAGGATTTGGCGTCGTCATATTCGCGGAGGGAGCCGAGCAGGGCGGGGATATAGACGAGGCCATAGCGTTTGCCGAGGCGGACGAGGATGTCCCAGTCCATGGCGAAGTGGAGATCCTCATTGAGCCAGCCGAGGGATTCCAGGCAATCGCGGCGAAAGAAGACGGTCTGCTGCAGGATGTAGTCGTAGAGGAACGTGAGTTTCCAGAGATTGAAGGGCTCAGTGAAGGGGAACTGCTGTTTGACGTTGCCGTGGAAGTCGATCTGGTAGCCGTCGCCGTAGATGGCGCCGGCGGACGGGTGGAGGGAGAGAGCCTGCACGGCGCGGGAGACGGCACCGGGGAGGAGGAGATCATCGGAGTTGATCCAGGCGACGAATTCGCCGCGGGCCATCTGGAAGCCCTTGTTAATGGCATGGGCCTGGCCGCGGTCTGGTTCGGAGAAGAAGCGAAGGCGGTCGAGATAGGGGCGAACGGCGGCGGCGGTGGAATCAGTGGAGCCGCCGTCCATGACGATGTATTCGATGTGGGGGTAGTCCTGGGCGAGGACGCTTTCGATGGTTGCGGGGATGAAGTGGCCCTGATTGAAGGAGGGGGTGACGATGGTGACGAGGGGGCCGTTCACGCGGGGACCTGTTCGAGTTTATCGATGACGACGGAGAGGCGGCGGTAGTCGCCGCGGCGGGGGCGCCAGGTGCGGCGGGCCTCGATGACGAGGCGGGCGGCGGGATTGGGGGCGTGAGGGAGGGGAAGGTCGAGGGTAAAGGGGCCGGGCGGGAGGTCAAACCAGTCGCGCAGGGTGAGGCCGTCGAGGGAGAGACGGAGGCGCTGGCGGGAGATGGGGGCCTGGTGTTTGCCGTGGACGCGGAGGGTGACGGGGTGGGGCGGGAGGGAGAGGGTGGTTTCGAAACGGCGGGAGATCCAGCCGTCGTCCCAGCGGGAGGTGAATTCGGCGCCGATGCCGGTGCCGAGGAGCCAGTCGGCCCAGTAGCGGCGAAGCTGGTGGGGATTGTGGCGGGCGCCGAGGAGGAGGGCAAGCAGATAGGAGGGAACGGAGGGGCGGGAGCGGTCAAAATACTGGTCTTTGCGGTCCAGGAGGTAGCAGGCGTAGCCGTGGAGCCACTCGTAGGGGACGAAGCCGAAGTGGGCGCGGGTGACGGAGATGATCTCCTGATAGACGCGGCGGCGGCTGGAGAGGGTCTTGTTGTCGAGGTGCATGCGGGAGGTGGCGAGGTAGTCGTCCACCTTGCGTACGGGATAGCAGCGGGCGAGGCGAATCCAGAGGTCGTAGTCGAGGGCGAAGTGGAGGCCAGCGTCGAGCATGCCGGCGTCGGCGAAGGCGTTCCGGAGCATGAAGGCGGCGGGCTGGCAGATGAAGCACCGGGAGTTGAGGGAGTCGAGATCGAAGGGGAGTGTAGGGTAGCGGTCGAGGATCTTGCCGTGGGTGTCGACGTGGTAGGCCTCGCCGTAGATCATGCCGGCGGAGGAGTTGCGCTTGAAATGGCCGGCGATGGCGGAGAGGGCGCCGGGGAGGTAGGTGTCATCGGCATTGAGGAAAGAGAAGATTTCGCCGGTGACGGCGTGGAAGCCCTGGTTGATGGCATCGGCCTGGCCGTGATCGGGTTGGGAGCGCCAGCGGAGGCGGCCGTCGTATTTCTGGAGGAGCGAAGGGGTGTCGTCGGTGGAGACGCCGTCCATCACGATGTAGTCGAGGTGGGGGTAGTCCTGGGAGAGGACGCTGTCGATGGTCTCCGCGAGGAACGGGGCCATGTTGAACGAGGGAGTGACGAGGCCGATGCGGGGCCACTGTTCGAGTTGGATGCGGGAAGGGGGCAGGTAGCCGGGGGCAGTGATGCGGACGAAGGCCTGGTTGGTGACGGCGACGGCGCGCGGCCAGGAGAACTGCTCGCGGCGGGCGGCGCCGTGGGCGGTGAGGGTTTGGCGGAGGCCGGGATTGGCAGCGACGTTGAGGATGCCGGCGGCGATGCTTTCCGGAGAGAGGGGATCGACGAGAACGGCGGCGCCGGAGGCAACTTCGACGCAACTGCCGGAGTGGGAGGTGATGACGGGAGTGCCGCAGTGGAAGGCTTCGAGGATGGGGATGCCGAAGCCCTCGAAGCGGGTGGCGAACAGCAGAGCGAGGGCGTGGCGGTAGACCTCCGGGATGAGAGGTTTATCGAGATAACCGAGGAAGTGGACATGATCGGCGATCTGGAGGCGGGCGGCTTCGGCGAGCACCTCCTCGGCACCGGCGGGGGAGCCGCTTAGGACGAGGTGGAGGGAGGGATCGGAGGCGAGGGCCAGTTGGAGGGCTTGAAAGACCGTCTTGTGATTCTTGTGGGGCCAGAAGTTGGCGGGGAAGTAGAGGTATCGAGACGGGAGGCCGAGAGCGGCGAAGGCGGGGGAGGGCGGGAGGGGGAGGCGGAATTCCGGATCGACGTCGAGATGGACGGGGACGACCTTATCCGGGTGAATACCGAAGCTTTCGACGATGGTGGATTTGGCGTGTTCGCTGAGGGTAAAGACGACGTCGGCATTGCGGGCGGATGGGCCGTAGGTGCGGCGGCGCCAGTTGAGGACGTTTTCCTCGAAGAATTCCGGAAAAAAATGATGCTGGACGTCGGGCATCATGACGGCCGAGGGGACGGGGGAGACGAGGGGCTCGAGGACGAGGAGAGGGCAAAAGAACAGATCGAACTGCCCGGAGCGGAGGGCGCGGGCGATGGTGGCTTCGCCGGTTTCGTGGGAGATGCCGACGATTTCAGCGCCGGGGGTGAAGGCGCGCACGTGCCCAACTTCGCTCGCGTGCACCCAGATGGTGAGCGAGTGGCCGGCGAGTCCGGCGAGGATGTTGCGGACGTAGTTTTCCATGCCGCCGATCCTGCCCTGGAAGTACTGGCGCAGATTGACGGCGATTCGCATGGGTCTCAGGTTGAGGTTACAGGATTCTGTTCATACCAGGCGATGGTGCGGGCCAGGCCCTCGTCGAGGCCGACCTGAGCGCGGAAGCCGAAATAGCTGGCTGCGCGGGTGGTATCGAGCATGCGGCGGGGCTGGCCATTGGGGCGGGAGGTGTCCCAGGTGAGCGAGCCTTCAAAGCGGCAGAGGGTGGCGATTTTTGCGGTGAGGTCGCGGATGGAGACTTCAAAGCCGCTGCCGAGGTTGACGGGATCGGGACCGTCGTACTTTTCGGCGGCGGCGATGAGGCCTTCGGCGGCGTCCTCGACATAGAGGAACTCGCGGGTAGGGGAGCCATCGCCCCAGCAGACGAGCTCGGAGGCGCCGGAATCGCGGGCTTCGATGGCTTTGCGGATGATGGCGGGAATGACGTGGGAGGAGTGGAGGTCGAAGTTATCGCGCGGGCCGTAGAGGTTGACGGGCATGAGGAAGATGGCGTTCATGCCGTACTGTTCGCGATAGGCCTGGCACATGACGAGCATGGCCTTCTTGGCGATGCCATAGGGGGCGTTCGTCTCTTCCGGGTAGCCGTTCCAGAGGTCGTCCTCCTTGAAGGGGATGGGGGCGAACTTGGGGTAGGAACAGATGGTGCCGGCGACGATGGTTTTTTCCACGCCATGCTGGCGGGCCGCCTCAATGAGCTGAATGCCCATGATGGCGTTCTGATAGAAGAACGAACCGGGATTGTCCTTGTTGGCACCGATGCCGCCGACGACGGCGGCGAGGTGAAACAGAACTTCCGGTTTGTAGGCGGCGAACATGGCGTCGACGCCGGCCGCGGTGGTGAGATCGAACTCCCGGCGTCGCGGCACCATGACCTGCGTGCAGCCGCGGCGGCGAAGCTGATCCACCACGAAGGAGCCGAGGAATCCGGCCCCACCCGTAACCACTACTCTTTTTCCGGCCAGATCCACGGTGAGTCTCCTTCGAAAGAACCTTTACGCGTTTGCGTCCGGAAGCTGGACAATGCCGGCGCGCTGGCGCTCGATGGACTCGATTTCGGCGGCGACCATGAGCTTGACCAGTTCCTTGAACCCGGTCTGGTGGCTCCAGCCGAGCTGGCGGCGGGCTTTGGAGGGGTCGGCAAGGAGGGCATCGACTTCGGCGGGGCGGTTGTAGCGGGCGTCGAAATCGACGTACTCACGCCAGTCGAGATCGACGTGGGAGAAGGCTTCCTCAACGAACTCGCGGACGCTGTGGGTTTCGCCGGTGCCGATGACATAGTCGTCGGGGGAGTCCTGCTGGAGCATCATCCACATGTCTTCGACGTATTCCTTGGCGTAGACCCAGTCGCGCTTGGC
>CAZWDD010000320.1:0-6482 GCA_964632345.1 uncultured Solibacteraceae bacterium
GAACGTCGCGACGAGGGCCAAGCCGAGGATGTAGCGGCGAAGAGTATTCGTCTGCTCTGGTGACGCCGCGTGGATGGTGCGAAGCGCGGCGAGATTGAGGACCACGGATCGAACGATGTCGCCATTGACACGGATGCCTCCGTGAGAAAGTGGCACAGGGATGTCTAGAAAACCAACCTTGCCCAACGTTTCTTTGTCGGAATTCAAGTTATCCCATGAGGTCAACTCCGATTTCTCAAGTGCGGCGAAATACTGGGCGGCGCGCGAAAAACGTTGGACCTGATACGCCCGTATAGTGGCATCGATGATCCGCGGGAGTTTGACCTGGGTATCACGGGAATCCCAGGCGCCGAAGACCAGACTAGTGGGGGAGAGTTTTGCGAGGGCAGTAGCGTCCCCGTTACCGGCCTTTTTGAATGCCTCCTGAATATCCAGAGCTAGGGAGGTGGACCGGATGACAGCATCGGCCGCACGGTGCCCAAGTTCGAGACTGGAGACCTTGCGATCGTTGATTTCGACGGAGACGGAGGGAACCAGGTGGGCGAACTCAGGCTCCTTGAAGAGCGGCTCCATGCGGTTGGCCTGAGAGCCGACGGTATCGACGAGGCAGACTGAGTTGGGGCCTTCGCCGTCGATGACGTAGTTCGGCTTCTCCTCGGAGCCCTCCGGCGGCGCAAAGGTAGGCGGGAAGATGACGGCGCCCTTGCCAGCGGCGGGTTCCAGGAACTCGGTTACGATGAGCGCGGATGGCCCGGCTGAAGACAACCAAGAGTCGAAGCGTAGAAGAGTATTCATATCTTTTCCTTTGCGAGCAATAAGGTCTTGTAGCCTTGGCCGCGGTCACCGATTAAGGATTCGAATCGTCGGGAGCGAAGGCCCGGCCAGAATGAAGATAGAGCCGCACGAGCAGCCGTGACGGGGAGCGGGTCGATCCAAAGCGAATAGAAGATGGATCGACCAGCGGATCCATTTTGGACACAAGGACGAAACCCTTGCAGCCCAATAGCGTAAAGAACCTCTACCCAGGGATAAGTGGAGGTGGCTTTTCGATCGAGTTCGTTCGGAGAAAAGCCCACGTCAAGTTTGTCCCATGCGGTGCGAGGGTCACCTCCAAACCGCGTGGTGGTGTAAGCCACCTGGGAGAACAGTTCTTCCACACTGAGAGAATCATCCAGGAGTGCGAGAAGTTTGAGGAAATTCGATCGACTCGACTGATTGCCACCCCAAGTCTTCAACTCGCTCTTGTCGTTCTGGGCAGCATTTAGCCACCAATTGAGTCTGAGGCGACTACCGCCAAACAGCACCTCAATTTCGGCAATCGAGTCTTTGATAAACGGATTCGGATTGCTATCCCGCGGCGGGGCAAGGTCGAGTGGTGGGGGAAGCTGGGCGCCGGTTGCGAGATGGAAAACGGTTGCGTCCGGGGAGAAATGGGCCATGGCGGCGGGGTCCTGCGCGGCGGCGAGTTCAAAGAGGCCACAACAGGCGAAGACGAGGCCGGGGTTGGTGGGAGAAAGGGAAATCAGATGCTCAGGCATTGGGATCCTGAAACTCCTTTCCGGCAGAGGCGAGTTGGTCGGCGGTACGGAAGCAAGCCTCGATAAAGGCGAGGGTCCAGTGCCCCCAACGGCGTTGCAAGCGGGAGAAGCGGGAAGCGGACTCAAGGGCTTCGCGCGCGGACTTGCGGTAAGCCTCCCGATCGTAGGCTGAATCGGGAAAGTGAGGCCTTGCCCAGCCGTGGTGGGAGGCGATGAGGTGAAGGGCAAGGTCCTGCTCGTCGGCGGTCCAGTGGGCAGGGAGCGAGGTGCGGGCCAGGAAGGCGGAGGTCAATTCGTGACGGAATCCGGCCAATATGGTGGAACTGGGGCGGGTGCCGGGACGCGGCTTGGCGAGCGGGGGTTGACCGTCCGAGCGGCCGGCATATCGCTGCCAGACGGGCCGGGACTTGCCGGCATCGTGGTGAATAGCGGCCCACTCGATGATCGCCGGAAGGTTCGGATGCAGTTGCTGAAGATTGAGTTTGCGGGCGACGGCCACAGCCGCGACCCGCACATCCTCGACATGGGTGGGGAGGGTACAAAGGTCCGGAGCAGCCTGCTGCTGGGGCGCGGCGGCGAAGTAGTGCCATTCGACGGGGGCGGCGTCCTCGCCGGTGGATTCGAGGTTCTGCGTGGAGATGGAGAAAATCCGCCGCATTCCTTGAGGAGGGTCTGGCTGCGTAGACTTGTCGCGGATGCCGTCAACGCGAGAGACATCGAGGCGCGGATTGGGCGGTTCGGGCGGAGCCTCCCAATCCATTACGCCGCGTGTATCGAGAAGGGCAGCTGAGAGCGGGAGCACGATGGTGGAATGGAGTAACGTACTCCGTTTTTTCAGGAAGCCAGCCAATTTCCCCCTTTCGGGTTCACCAGCCGAGTTGATGAGAATTGCCGGGGTATCGGGGGAGATGTGCGGGGGGAGTTCGTCCGGAAGGCTGGCGGTGTACTGATAGAGCCTTTCAGCGGCGAGGACGGGAAAGGACTCAAAGAGTTCTTCGATGTTGCTATCCGTGAAGCCGGCGTCCGGCGCACAAAGGGCTTCGACTTCTTCCCGCCAGGCAAACCACGTTTGCGGGAGTTCCTGTTCGGATACGCCCCGGAGCCACGGGTCAACCGAGGGGCGATCCGGCCAATCGGCGGCGGGGAACGAGGTCATGGACCAGACATCCCGATTCCAGGGGTGGAGATTGGGAGAGAAGGGTGACGGGTCACATGCGGCGGCAGGCGGGCGGCCGAGCGGGTCAAAGAGGCGAGCCGGCGAGATATCGCCGTTGAGCGAATCGAGGTAGGCGAGCGTGGCCGCGAGACGCTGTTGTTCGGGCTTGTCGCCGGAGATCTCCTTGGGCGAGAAGAAGAGCTTGGCTGTGCAGCCGGAGTCGGCGCCCGTTCTATTCAGGCGGCCGAAACGCTGGAGCAGGCGAGGGGCGGTATCGAGGTCTGTAATGAGGTGCTGGGCGGAGAGGTCGAGGCCGACCTCTCCGGCCGAGGTGGCGATGAACCAGCAAGGGGTAGCAGGATCATCGGGCCGCGGTGAGAGGAAACGGCGCGTGAGGGGATTGTTGAGCAGTTCGTCGCGTTCAAAGCCGCGCATCTGCCCGGTGAGGAGAACGACCTGGCCTTCGGGGAGACGGGCAGCGATGGCCTGCGCGGTCTTGGGTTTGTGGACATAGACGAGGGTCCGCCCGGTGGACGCCTTCGTCGCTTTCTCAATACTCTCTTCGGGTTTTTCCTTTTCACAGGAGATTATTTCGAGACGCTTTTCGGCGTGAAAACGCCGATGGAAATGAGGGTTGGCGAGATCGCGTTCCAACGAGTCCGGGAAGCGAGGAAGGTCTCGCGCGGCACCGGGTGTGGCCGTGAGGCTGACGACGTGGAAGGGGATGCCAGCAGGAGGCTGCGGAAGCTGACGAACAAGCTTTTCGAAGGGCTGGGAGAGATGGGCCTCATCCAGAATTATCAGGGTGGAATGGGAGAGCAGACCGGCCTGGATGGGGCGCGATTTGCGACTGACACCATAGCCGTTGAAGAGGAGGCGGGAGCCGATCATATCGACGGTGCCGACGATAATGGCGGGACGGGATGGGTCAGCACTCCACTCGCGGTTGTCGCGGACTTCTCCACGAAGGGTAGAAATGGCGAGAGGCATGTGGTCACCGGACGATGCGGTGATGGACTGGAGGAGGCCAACGGCGTCGAGCCCAGCAGAAGAGCGGAGGAAGTCCTCGATCTTTTCGGCCTCGCGCGTGGTCTGGTCGACGACGATGCGACGGTCAACGACATAGACGAGGCGGAGAGGGAAGCCATGGAGGTTGCCGGCTCTGATTCGTTCGAGGAGGGCGAGGAACCAGATGGGAAGAACAGCGGTCTTGCCGGCACCCGTCGGCAGGTCGATGAGGTGGGGAAAGTCCGCAGACAGGAAGCGCTGGAAGAGCGCCTCCTGCCACGGGTAGGGGGCATGGCCTGTAATGAGGGAAAAGTGAGAGTCCAAATGGGTCAAGTTACACCTGGCGCAGGCGTGTAATTGCGCAGAACTGATGCGAATCCTGATTATAGTCAGTTTCCAATGAAACGACAGTGCAGGAAAATGGGGATAAGATTTTTGCGACTGGGAATGGAAGAGTCCGCAATAAAGTAAGCAACGTGGGCGGCCGATACAGTGGGCATCCGAGAAATCGACGGGCGGCGGAAACAGATGGCCGGCCGGGGCGACTCAGTAGATGGAGGCGAGGATGCGGTATTCGTATCTGGTCTGCTATGACATCGCGGACGCGAAGCGGCTGCGGCGGGTGTTCAAGACGATGCGCGGATGGGGGGACCATCTGCAGTTCAGCGTGTTCGAGTGCCAGTTGACGGCGGCGGACCTGGTGCGATGCCGGGGAGAGTTGGCGGAGATCATTCACCACCGGGACGACCAGGTGCTGTTTGTGTGCCTGGGGCCGGTGGCCGGGCGCGGGGAGCGAGTGATCACGGCGATGGGAAAACCGTACACGGCGGTGGATGCGCCGTGCCTGATCGTGTGAGGAGGAGAGAAAGATGAGCGCATTGCCGAACGTTGTACGGCCGGCCGGGGCAGACCGGCGGCTGCCGGAGCTGCTGCCGGCGCGGATGGTGAACGAGTTCACGTATTGCCCGCGGCTGTTTTTCTATGAGTGGGTGGAAGGGCTGTTTGCGCATAGCGCGGATACGCTGGAGGGGCGGCAGCAGCATAAGCGGGTGGATACGCCGGGCGGAACGATGGACGTTGAGGAGGGGGAGAAGATCCATGCACGGTCGGTGACGCTGAGCTCCGAACGGCTGCGCGTGATTGCGACGCTGGACGTGGTGGACGGGGAGGGGCGGCGAGTGACGCCGGTGGACTATAAGCGGGGAGCGCCACGGGAGTTTCCGGGAGGCGGGATAGGGGCGTGGGACGCGGACCGGGTGCAGGTGGTGCTGCAGGCGCTGCTGTTGCGGGAGGCGGGATACGAGTGCGGGGAGGCGCTTGTTTACTACCAGAAGACGAAGCAGCGGGTACGGATAGCGGTGGACGCGGCAGCGGTGGCGATGGCGGAGAGCGCCGTGGCGCGGGCATGGGAGACCGCGGCGGCGGGCGTGCTGCCGCCGCCGCTGGACGATTCGCCGAAGTGCAACGGCTGTTCGCTGGTGGGGATCTGCCTGCCGGATGAGACGAACCTATTGCGGGGGAAGGAGCCGGAGGCGGCGCAGATCGGGCTGTTCACGGGGGAGACGCCGCGGAAGCCGGCGAGACGGGAAGGCGAGGTGCGGCGGCTGGTGACGCCGCGGGACGAGCGGCGTCCGCTGTACCTGAATACGCAGGGGCTGCGGGTGGGCAAGAGCGGGGACGTGCTGCAGGTGAAGGAGAAAGAGCGAGTGGTGCAGGAGGTGCGGATTCACGAGGTGAACCAGGTGAACCTGTACGGGAACATCCAGATGACGACGCAGACGCTGCAGGCGCTGCTGGAGAACGAGGTGCCGGTGTCGTATTTCTCGCAGGGGGGATGGTTCTACGGGATGACGATGGGAATGAACACGAAGAACGTGTTTCTGCGGCGGGCGCAGTTCCGGCTGGTGGAGGAGCCGTGGTTCGCAGTGAAGGTGGCGCGGAGCCTGGTGGCGGCGAAGATCCGGAATCAGCGGGTGCTGCTGCAGCGAAACCATGTGGAGCCGCGAGAAGAGTGGCTGGCGGCGATGAAGCGGGCGGCGGAAGAGGCAGAGACGGCGCGGGAGATGGAGACGCTGTTGGGGATCGAGGGCAACGCGGCCCGTATCTACTTCGGGGCGTTCGCGGGGATGATCAAGGCGGAGGACGAGATCGGGACATTCGATTTCGAGCGGCGGAACCGGCGGCCGCCGCGAGATCCGGTGAATGCGCTGCTGTCGCTGGCCTATAGTGTGCTGGCGAAGGACTTCACGATTGCGTGCTACGCGGTGGGGTTCGACCCGCTGATTGGGTTCTACCATCAGCCGCGGTTCGGGCGCGCGTCACTGGCGCTGGACCTGATGGAGCCGTTCCGGCCGCTGGTGGCGGATTCGGTGGTGCTGACGGCGTTGAACAACGGGATGGTGGGGGCGCGGGATTTCGTGCGGGCCGGGAAGAGTGTGGCGCTGACGGGGGAGGGGCGGAAGGGGTTTTTCCGGGCGTATGAACTGCGGATGGACACGTTGGTGACGCATCCGTTGTTCGATTACCGGGTGAGTTACCGGCGGATGCTGGAGATCCAGGCGCGGTTGTTGGCGCGGGTGTTGGATGGGGAGTTGGGGGAGTATCCGGCGTTTGTGACGCGGTGATGCGAGAGGTGAGGTGGTGAGGGAAAGCCCGGGGGGCGCTCGCGAGGGTGTAAGTGTATGATAGGGCTGTAGATGGAAGTTCGGATTGGAGCGGCCATGAGACGAGGGGCGGCAGAAGCGGGGACCGCTCGCAAAGTGGCTGCGAGGTATTTGAAA
>CAZWDD010000321.1:0-6473 GCA_964632345.1 uncultured Solibacteraceae bacterium
CATTGGTGTTGACCGCGGCTTGTCAGCAGGGTCAAGGGCCGCTGCCCGAGCTGACGCCTGAGGTGATACGCGGCGGGCCGGATCCGCGTTATCGCGGCAGGGAGCATATCGGAATGGCGGATGCCGTGGTGGTGGCGGTCATCGAGGCGGTGGTGGAGCGGGGCAAGCCGTTTCCTTCGCAGTTCTCCGAAGCGATCTATCTGCAGCAGACGGAGATTGTGATCGCGCCGGAATACGTCATCAAGGGAGAAGTGCCTGGGCCGACAGTGTCGGTTCGAGCGAACCTTCTATCTCATGAGTCGAGACGCGCGCTGGGGTATCGGGCGTTCCAGCCGCAGCCAGGCCAACGGTGGACCCTGTTTCTCCGCCGTCACCGTAATTGGCGAATGCTCTTCGATCTGTTTGAAATGGGGATTCGGGTGTATTCGGGAAAACCAGACCCCGTGGCGATCTCGCGACTTGGAGACGCCACCGCGCAAACGGCGGCGGTACTCGTAAACCCGGGACCTACGGTTGAGCCGCGGGTCTATTGCGATGGCCTTTCGGCCAGTGCGGCCTACGCGGGTCTCCTTGTGGAGCCTGAGGAACTGCTTCGGATGTTTGCATCCGCCGGGGCGTCAAGTGGCGGGTGTGTGGAGCGTGCAGTGTCGGAGGAGGTCCAGGCCATCCGGGATGGAATACGGCAGCGTAGCCGGTATCGCAGGTAGATGGGGGGCATGGGGAAAGGTGTCAGCTCATCTGCCCGAGGAAGCGTCGGAGTTGGCCAGTTTCTCAATTACCAGCAGCCGGCCGGGGCATTTGCGTCTTTGGGACAGATCATTTGCGATGGGAATCCCGCGGCAATAGCCCCGCCGCAGACTGGGCCGTATGGAACCCTTGGGTACTATAGGGGGTGAAAAGCCCCCGTTACATAAAAACGCACAGAGGAGAAGCACGAGCGGAGGCTGGAAAGATAGACTGCTAACTCCAAGCGAGAGCCGGAACGTCGTGAAATCCTGCCCGCCTCCGGCCGCGGTGTTTCGCTTACTTGTTTTGGTCGGTGATTGCGCTGGAGATCGATTCTATTGCTTTCCCGATCCCGCTCGCTTGCTCGTCGAAGGACTCGGCGGTCGCGTGGGCGAGTTCGTTGTGTCGCCGAAGCTCCAGGGCGATCTTGGCGAGAATCATGTCGCGTAGGTCATATTGGCTAGCGGTGGCGGTGGTCTTTAACTTGTTGAGGTAGTCGCGGATGTCTCCGTTGGATACCTTGAGGGGGTTGCGGGGCAACTGATCGTGGAGTGTTCCCTTATTTCTATGTTATTCCATGGCGGTTTCGATGTTGATAAATCATAAGATCGAGCGCGTCGGTATCTCGTCGATGGCGCCACATCCGAAGAACTCGCGCTTTCACGAAGACCAGGCGATTGAAGAGAGCCTGAAGGAGAATGGGTTCTATAAGGGCGGGGGGCTCGGCGTCTTTCTGACGAATGCTGGTTCGGCGAGTGAGTTGCAGTTAACGACTACAACTCTCAGCCTAAACCTAGGTTCTTGCCCGATAGAGACGACCCCGAGAATGGGAAGAAGAACGACGGATTAATTGAGAGCCACTGCGGCAAAACGGTCTAAATGCTAAGGAGATATAGATGAGTCCGCGAATCATGTCGTTGATCCTAGCTGCCTCAGTGGTTGTTGCTTCTGAAGTATACGTCGCTGCAATGCGATCGATTGACTATCCACAGGCGGCGCTTCATGCCCAAATTGAGGGTATTGCCATCGTGGATGTCGAGTTGAGGCAGGACGGGACCGTCTCCGATGTCATCGGTAAGGCCGGGCATCCAATTCTACAGAGAGCTGTGTTGTCAGCGATCCGAAAGTGGCGCTTCTCAGAAGCGTGTGGGACTGCCTCAAGCACACGCCGCCATCGCCTCGAAGTTAAGTTTGAGCTGGTCGACGATGCGGAACGCCAGCCCGTGAGAAGTTTCGTTCTCGTAGATAGCGGTCACGCCCATGTCAAGGCACGAACACCTGGATGGCAACCGAAGAGTGGGATGTAGCGGGGCCGGCCAGGATACAGTTCCTCGCGGCAATTGCCGATCTGTATTTATGGGACTGACCACCGAAAGCGCACACCTCTTCTGCACCGCCGATCCCTCTTCTGTCCTCGAGACGACCGCCCACGCCATCCGGCACCAAATGGTTGCCGCCGGCTTCGAGGAGTCCCCCGGCGCTGAAGACCGCGTTTTCGTCCTGGTGGCCTCCGCCCACTGGATTTCGATCTACGACACCGATACCGGCGCGCTTGACGTCCTGGCCCGGTCGTTATCCAAGGCGCTTACCGCGCCCGTCACCATCCTGCGCCTCGAGGACAGCGACAAGTACACGGCCCGACTCTGCGCGGCGGGGCGCTGGGTCGACAAGATCAGCGGCGGCCGTATCCCCAAGAAGAAGGGCACCGGCAAGCCCGATCTTTGGCGCGGCGTGCTCGCCCCAGGCAGTGAGGCCGACGTAGCCCGCGCGCTGCAGGGGCAAGGCACCTTTGCGGAGGAGCCGCTCGGCCATCTGTGCCGGGCCCTCCGCCTTCCCCGGGAGGCGGCCCTGCAGGTAGCCGACGAGATCCAGGCTGCTCCGCCCGCTGGGGCGATGACTCTCCGTTTTCGTTCGCTGTATCCGAAGGCGCCGCTGGGTCCGCCGCGCCTGACGCTGGTCAACCGTAGCCACGACCCGCAGACGGTAGGCCAGCCCGTGTCCCGGTTCTTCGTTGCGGTGGCCAACGACGGGCAAACCGCCCAAGGCGTACGGGTCCAGTTGGCTGGGGAGGCGTTGGCGCAGGGCCTTCTCACCCCGGTCGAGTTGCATGTCGTCACCATCGTGCCGATTGATGGGGGTATCGGAGGGCACCGGAAGATCCACTCGTTGAGCCGGCAGGAGTCCGCATACTTCGTAGACTTGCCGGAGTTGGAGATCCCGGCCCGGATTGACCCGCGCACATTGCCACCGGGCCCAGCGGCAAATAAAGCGGCGAAGGAGTATCACCGCCGCGTGATCTCCTTCCAGATCAAAGCCCAGGCGACCCGCATCGGGGGTGCGGAGCTAACTGTACGCATCGAATGGCTGGACGGCAGCGGGGTGCCGCTTGAAGTCGCTCTACCGGTCCAGGTGAACGCGGCCCCTTAAGGGAAACTCGCCGCACTTCGGGGAACGCCAGCGCAGCCGTCTAAGGAGCCGATTGCCCGCAACCTACCCCCAACCCGCCGAGGACAGCAAGACGATTCCGGCGAGAAAACAACGGAGGCAAGCTCGGCGGTCGTCGTCCTGGCGTATCCAAGAACTGTCGCCCGGGCGGCCCACCCTAGCTGATCCTCTCCGCCCCCAGCGGCGAGGCCATCACGAATCCTCGCTGCTGTCACGCGCCTCCAACAGAACCTTCTTCGCCTCGCTTCCTGGCCCGAGTGGCTTCTTCGCCAACACCGGTTAGCAGCGCGAATCCTGCAGCCCACCCGGCTAGGCCGGTGGGGCTGCGAAACTAAACCCAATGCTGACCGCGGGTCGGATTCGGCAGGCGTTCCCCACGCCCATTGAACCTGTGCGCACCAGTTGGCGTCACCGCCTTGCCTTGGTCGGCCTCCTGCTGACCCCCTCTCGCTGCAAGGCATTTACCTCGCACTGGTTCTCGGCGCGGCCGGAGCTACGATTGTCTACATCAATCGCAAGGAAAGTTGTGGCTTTCAGGGCGATTGCGTTCTTCACTCTCGCGATTGGCCGCTGGGTCCAGGGTTATTCGGCGGGGTTTTGGTCCTGGGTTCTGATGGCCCTTGGGGCGGCGTCGACGTGCGCGGGTGCCCTCTCCGTCCCCAGGGTTCTGCAGGTGTTGCTTCCCCCGACAGGAGAAGATCAACGCTGACGGCCGTTGCCGAAGATCGTGCCGAATGATTGGCGATTTGGGTACGAAGCTGCCAGCAGGGGAAGGAGTGCCCCGACTGCGTTCTGCGCCCTGACGGGCGGAGGGCGAACCGGAGTTGTGGGATAGGCTGGTCGCGGGGAGGTGGCGGAACAGTGAGAGCAGTGCAGATACTGATAGCCTTCCTGCTCGCTGTTATTGCGGGTGGCTGCGGCGGGGTGACGCCGGAGCCCAGGCTGGGCCGTTTGACAGCGGCAGAGTTACTGGCTTCGGACGCGATCGTGGCAGCCAGGACAGGGCGCGTGGTTCTTAATGACGAGCAGGAGGCTGACGGCCGCAAATATAGAATTGCGAGGGTGTCGCTGCTGGATGCAGTCTCCATTCAGGGAAGCCTGAGAGGCGCGGCGGAGTTCACGGTTTATGTCCCCGCGGAGAGGAGCGGTGAATCGCGGGAGGTGCTGGATTCGATTCTTCCGGCGGAGGGCCAGTGGAGGGTTTTCTTCCTGCGATGGGACGGGCCGCAGTTGCGATCCGCTCGTGATGGTGACTCCTATTCCTTTCCCACGGCGAGTGAAGCCGGTACGTTCCGGAACCGGCCCGCGGAGCCCGTTTCCCTCACAGTCGTCAGGCTTCTGCTGGTTTCTTCTTCCGACAAGATCCAGCCTCCCTATCCGCACTCTATCGGCCGGGTGGCGGAATTTGTTGGTGTTCCATTGATCGGGCGCGCCAAGACGCTTCGCGTATTGGAGGAGGCACTGGCGGGGCCGGACCGAGAGACACAGGCCAGAACGTGTAAGAGCCTGCTGTATCTGACCGGCTTACCGCACTCTTGCCTGAAGCAGCACGTGAAGCGAAGCGGAGAGATTGACGACCGGGGCGTTCGCGATGCGGTGCAAGTCCAGCGGGAGTCTTTCGCGCTGCTGAGGAAGCCGGAAGTTGCCCGGGCGGCTGTTATGGCGCGGTGTCTGGAGAATATGCCCGTTGCGTTGCACAAGAGCATCGATCCACGGGAGGATTGCCGCGAGTTCGCGGAGGGGGCGTTGTCCGTATCGAGTGCGGGCTGGCTACAGCGATAATGCGGTTTCGGAGCTGAGTGGGAGGTTAAGGCGACGGTTGCTATCCGGGTGCGGTACAACGAAACATCGAACGGCATTGGCTGAGGCTGCTCGCCGAATGGCCGGCGCCGGACGAGCGGGTTCGGTGCGCAGGCGTGTTCCTGAACGGACTGGGTGGGGATGAACATAGTGGTATTGCTGTTTACGGTTGCCGAGTTGGTTCGTCCTGCTGCGGGGGAACCGCCATCCACTCTGTCGACGTTGTGCTTTGCGAGGTGCGCTCCGACGATGCGGTTCCGGCTATACCGTCACGGTTAGCCTCCGGAGCGGCACCGCCAACGTGGCGGACATTTTCCGGCAGGATGGCGCAATAGGGCAGCGGGATTGGGCGGAGCGCGGGTCGGCGAGGGGGGGGAGAGGGGCCAAGCTGCTGGAGTGGCGCCACTTGGAGCTCTTCAAAGGGCGGCCGTTCGCGCGGGCGAGGGTTTGGCAAGGGACCTGTAGGCGTGGGATGTGTCGACCGACTCCATCAACAGAGCAATTGAGCCGGTTCCTGAGGCCGTTTCGGGAAGCACTCGCGCAGAATGATCCGAACCAGCCCGGCCCAGCGTTGTTTCCTGCTCAACTGCTCCGCAGCGGCGGCGAACCGTAGCAGGAACTGGTTGACGTTCTCCAATAACTTCGCGAGCACTTCCGCTTTGCCATGGCAACTCGTGATCGTCACGCTGGACTGCCTGCCGTGCGAGGTCCGTTTGGCAACGCTATAGGCCAGCGCCGGCGGGTTCGTCACCGCCCCGGTATGGCGGCCCGGCACCGCCAATCGTACCCACAAACTTCTTCAGTTGAAGACCAGCGCGATGATCCGCGCCATCAGATGGCTCCGCTTTAAATCGCGCGTCGTTAACTCCGTCCACGCCCAGTGGTTCTTCAGTTCGTCGAAGATGTTCTCGGCATTGCCGCGGTCCCGGTACTACTGCGATACCGTCAACACATCTGCTTGGCGCCATCCACTATGATCAAGATTGCTTCACCGCTTCCACGGGAGACCGGATGTGGAGGTATTCGTAGCAGCGAGGCAACGCATTTGCTGGAGAACCGCGGGCGGAGGCTATGGAAGACACCACACACGGCGCGAAGGCGCTGAAGGAAAGCCCAACACCGGCGGAAGCGGCGACGGGTGAAACCGGGGGACGTTTCCCGATCATTGGAATCGGCGCGTCGGCCGGAGGGTTGGCGGCATTTGAGTCCTTCTTCTCCACGATGCCGGCGGACGGCAATCCTGGCATCGCGTTTGTGCTGGTACAGCATCTGGCGAGAGACCACAAGAGCATCCTGTCTGAGCTGATTCGCCGGTGCACGGCCATGCAGGTCTTCGAGGTGGAAGACGGCATGGTTGTCAAACCGAACTGCGCCTACATCATTCCTCCCAATCGCGACATGGAACTGGTGAAGGGTAGCCTGCGGCTGTTGGAGCCGACGCTGGCGCGCGGGATCCGCCTGCCCATCGATTTCTTCTTCCGCTCGTTGGCGCAGGACCAGCG
>CAZWDD010000322.1:0-6462 GCA_964632345.1 uncultured Solibacteraceae bacterium
ACGTCCACCGCCGGTCGGTGTCGAACACCGTCACGTCGGCCTCGGCGCCAACCGCTAGGCGACCCTTGTTCAACTGCAGAATCCGGCTCGGATTGACGGTGAACATCTCGATCATCCGCATCAGCGGCACACGCCCAGGGTGTACCAGTTGTTCCAACGAAAGCCCGATCGCCGTCTCCAATCCCGTAATACCGAACGGACAACGTTCGAACTCCTGCATTTTCTCTGATCCCGGATGCGGCGCATGATCCGTCGCGATCACCTCGATTGCCCCGTTCGCCAGCCCTTCCGTGACGGCTTCGACGTCGAAGCAGGATCGAAGGGGGGGCTTCATTTTGTAGTTACTGTCGAACGGCGCGATGTCTTTATCGGCCAGCGTAAAGTGGTGCGGGCACACTTCCGTTGTCACGGCTAGGCCCTGCGTCTTGGCGAACCGGACCATCTCCACCGAATGCCGCGCGGAGATGTGGGCCACGTGGTATCTTGCTCCGGTCACTTCGGCCAGCAGGATATCTCGCGCCACCATCACATCCTCACTGCACGCAGGTATCCCGCGCAGACCCAGTCGCACGCTCTCAAATCCCTCGTGCATGTCACCGCCAGCCGAAAGATTTAAGTCTTCGCAGTGGTTGATCACCGGAATGCCCAGTACCTTGGCTGTCTCCATGGCCCGGCGCATCACACGCGCGTTCATTACCGGCCGCCCGTCATCGGAGATCGCCACGATTCCCGCCTGCTTCATTGCTCCGATCGCCGCTAACTCCTCACCCTGCGAACCCTTAGTGATCGCACCGATTGGAAACACGTTGACTGGCGAAACGCGCCGTGCACGCTCGATGATGTAGGTCGTCACTACAGCGGAATCGTTCACAGGGTTCGTATTCGGCATGCAGCAGACGCTAGTGAATCCGCCGGCCGCCGCCGCGCGGCCTCCTGTTTCTATCGTCTCGGCATGCTCGAATCCGGGCTCCCGCAGATGAACGTGCATGTCGATGAACCCGGGGGCGACCACCATTCCGCTGGCGTCGAACACCTCCGCACCGGTCGCGTCCAGATTCGGTCCGACGGCGGCGATCCGCCCTTCGACAATGGCTACGTCGGCTACCGCGTCATGTCCCGTCGCCGGGTCCATCACCCGTCCATTCTTGATGCAAAGGCGGCTCACGCTTGTTCGGCTCCCATCACTTTCTCCAACACGGCCATGCGTACCGCCACGCCGTTCTCCACCTGATTCAAAATTACCGATCGTTGCGAATCGGCCACCTCGCTCGAGATTTCCCGGCCACGGTTGATCGGCCCCGGATGCATTACGATCGTGTCCGGCCGTGTCAGCGCCAGGTGCTCCGGCCGCAGTCCGTAGAAGCGGAAGTAGTCTCCCGGTGGAAACGGAGTCTCGTGCTGCCGTTCCAGTTGCACGCGAAGCATCATAATCACGTCGGTCCCGTCGATTGCCTCGCGGATATCGTGCGTGATGGCTACGCCCGGCGCGAGTTTCCCCATCGATTCCGGTAACATCGGCGCCGGTCCGCACAACACGACCTGCGCGCCGAACTTCGATAGTAAATAGATGTTCGACCTGGCCACGCGGCTATGCATGATGTCGCCAATGATCGCCACGCGCAACCCTTCCAGTGCCGGCCGGTGGTCAAGAATGGTTAGGGCGTCCAGCAGCGCCTGGGTTGGATGCTCATGCATCCCGTCACCAGCGTTGATGATCGGCATGTCTAGGTAGCGCGCCAGAAAATGCGGCGCTCCGCTTGCGGCGTGCCGCATCACGATCGCATGCGGCCGCATTGCCGCCAGCGTATTCAGCGTGTCCACCAGCGACTCGCCCTTGGCGACGCTCGAACCGGATGACGAGATCGAAATCGTGTCCGCGCCGAGCCGTTTTGCGGCGATCTCGAAACTCGTCCGCGTTCGCGTCGAATTCTCGAAAAACAGGTTCACCAGCATCTTTCCGCGAAGAGTATCAAGCTTCTTGAAGTCCCCGGCACCGTGCGCCTGAAACGTTTTGGCGCGAAGCAGGAAGCTCTCGATTTCAGCGCGGTCGAGTCCCTCGATACCCAGCAGGCCCTTGCCCATCGCCGATCTACTCCTCAACCTTTTCGACGAGCAGTACTTTCTCCTTCTCGTCGATCTCCTGGAATTTCACCTCGATGATCTCGTTTGCGGCCGTCTGTATTTTCCGACCGACATACCGCGCCTCAATGGGAAGTTCCCGCCACCCACGGTCGATCAGCACAGCGAGTTGCACACGCGCTGGCCGCCCGTGTGCAAACAGCGCGTCCAGCGCCGCCCGGATCGTCCTGCCTGTATAGAGCACATCGTCGGTCAGGATTACGTCCTTTCCCGTTACGTCGAACGGGATCTCGGTTGCGTTTACTTGCGGCCGGTCGCCGACCGTGGAAAGATCGTCCCGGTAGAGGTTAATGTCCAGAATCCCAACCGGAATGTCGCGGCCCTCCAGTTCCTTGATCTTCGCCGCCAGCCGGTTCGCCATCGGTACGCCGCGCCGCCGGATTCCGATGAACGCCAGGCGATCATGGTTCGTCGATTTCTCCAGAATCTCGTGCGCCAGGCGCACCAGCGTGCGGTCAATCTCACTCGCTGTCATCAATTGGGACTTGGTTCGGGTAGTGCTCATCGTGTCTGCCAGACTTTTCGCAGCGTAGCATAGCGCCGCGCCGGAGCCCATCCTCAGTAACGCTTCATTCTTCCCCGAACGCGCTTCGCGAGCTTCTCTATCTCTTCCAACTTCTTCAAATTTCCCACCGAAAGCACATGCCGGTCGTGCTTTTCCATCTCCGCCTTCACTTCCTCGGTCAGCTTCCGGATTCCCTCAAGATCCTTCAACGACGCCTCATGGTCCGCCTTCAGAATCATCTCCGTCCGGTTCCTCCCGTCCGGCGTCCGCAGAATGTTCGGTGCGTTCGGGTTGGGAATCTCAGGCGTGCCCGGCGGTAGTTGTGCGGTGAGCATGGCGCCAAAAACCAGGAAATACAGGGTTCGCCGTGGCATGACTGCTATCATAACGGGTTATGGCAGAAGTGCGGCTAGGCATCATTGGCCTGGGTAACGTGGGGTCGGGCACCCTGACAATCCTTTCCGAAAACGGCGCGCAGATCGCCGAAAAACTCGGGTTTCCTCTGCGCGTCACGGCTGTGTGCGCCCGGAGTTTTGACAACAAAACCATTCCGGCCGCCATCGGCGGCGCCCTGCGCACCACCGATTGGCGCGAAGTCGTCAACCATCCCGACGTCGACGTCGTCGCCGAACTCGTCGGCGGCACCACCGTCGCCCGCCAGATCGTCGAAACAGCCCTCGACAACGGCAAGTCCGTCGTCACCGCCAACAAGGAACTGATGGCGCTCTGCGGCCCCGAACTATGGGAGAAAGCGATCGGCCGCGGCGTCAACCTCGCCATGGAGGCCTCCGTCGCCGGCGGCATTCCCATCCACACCGTGCTGCGCGAGGGCATCTCCGGCGACCGCATTCAGGCGCTCCTCGGCATCCTCAACGGCACCAGTAACTACATTCTTACTGAGATCGAAAAATCTGGCGCCGCCTTCGACGACGTCCTCGCCGAAGCCCAGCGCCTCGGCTACGCCGAAGCCGATCCCACCGCCGATGTCGACGGCTTTGACGCACGTTCCAAACTCGCCATCCTCTCCGCCCTCGCCTTCGGCCAGAAGATCCACGCCGCCGACATCTTCACACAGGGCATCCGCCGCATCACCCCGGTCGATTTTCAATACGCCCACACCCTCAAACACACCATCCGCCTCATCTGCGCCGCCCGTCAGACGCCCGAAGGGCTCATCCTCTCCGTCCGGCCCGCGCTCATCCCCCAGTCCACCATTCTGGCCGGCGTCCAGGGCGCCTATAACGCCATCTGGGTTCGCGGCAAATACGGCCAGGATACGTTCTACTATGGCCGTGGCGCCGGTCCGGAGCCCACCGGCGTTGCCGTCGTCAGTGACCTCATGCGCGTCGCCCGCGAAATCCGTTCCGGCTCCCCCGAGCGCGTCTCCCCCTTCGCCCATGAGCAACTCGCCGAGTTCCAGCCCGTCTCCGTCCTCGTCCAGAAGCGCGCCTACTATATCCGTTTTCGAGTCGATGACCGTCCCGGTATCATCGCCGCTCTCGCCGGCATCCTCGCCGACAAACACATCAGCCTCGACGCCGTCCTCCAACTGCCGGGGGATAATAAAGGCGCGCTGCCCTTCGTCATCACCGTGGAACCCTCCACCGAAAAGGCCGTGCAGGATGCCGTCGCCGAGATGAACCGGCTCGACTTCATGGTAGAGCCTGCCCTCGCGCTGCCCATGGAGACCCCACTATGAAGCCCGCCATTTTCGTCCTTCTCCTTACGCCCGCGTTCGCGCAGGTCGCCGTCGAGGCCAACAAGAGCTACCAGTCCGAGGACGGCCGCAAGCGCATGGTCGAAAACCTCACCGGCGAGCACCGGGACGCCCGCCAGAAGCCGAAGGAGTTGATCGCCGCCCTCGGCATCGGACCCGGCATGCGCGTTGCCGACATCGGCTCCGGCCCCGGCTACCTCGTCCCGTTTCTCTGTGACGCCGTTACCGCCTCCGGCATGGTCTACTCCGAGGACATCTTTCCGGATTTCGTTGCCGCCGCCCGCGACCGCGCCGCCAAGGCTGGCTGCAAGCACGTCGAGTTCATCCTCGGCGACGTGAAGTCCCCCAAGCTCGCGCCCAACTCCGTCGACCTTGCCCTCATCCTCGACGCCTATCACCACTTCGATTACCCCGAGTCCATGCTCGCCGGTATCCGTGCTGCCCTCCGCCCCGGCGGCCGCCTCGCCATCGTCGACTACTACAAGCGCCGCGGCGCCATGTCGAACGCCAACCCCGATTTCGCCATCAGCCATATCCGGCTCGACGATGAGGCCGTGGCCAGGGAAATCGAGGCCAACGGCTTCCGCCTCGTCTCCTCCAAGCCCTTTATTGCCGGTAGTCAGTACATGGCTGTTTTTGAAAAGAAGTGATGTGCTATTCTGCTTGAAGACCTACTCTTTTCCTCGCGGAGAGGTGGCTGAGTGGTCGAAAGCAGCGGTTTGCTAAACCGTCGTAGTGCCTTAAAGCGCTACCGAGGGTTCGAATCCCTCCCTCTCCGCCAGTTCACTACGTTACTCGCTGCTGCGACCCGCACCTCGACACGTTGGTCGAGGCGGCGTCCCATTTGTCGCGTTACGGCCTGAACGCCTGAGAATTGGAGCGTGCCCTGGACGCGGTTTGCGTCGGTGCGGACTTGGTCGCGGACCCGCATAGTTCCGCGCCTCGCGGCCGCTTGCCGGCCCATTTGGCATGTGTTGCCGCCCACCACGCGGCAACGGCAGCGGCCCGTAACAGCGGATATTCACTGGATCAGGACATGCAGCGTGCGATCGTTCCGGTTCAATAACCCGAGAATTGTGATTCCGCCGGGCCTGCGCCGTCCCGCCGAGCGGCAGGGAAGCACCTCGTACGCTGTTACGGACCGGTCTGCCTCAACGCCGATCGGGATGAAGGCGCAGACATACTTGCCGGACATGTCGCGCTCATTCGGCGTTCGCTGCCGCGAATAATGTCCCCTTTCCACATGGTAGTAGTTGGCCGTCGAATACCTTCTGGGAAGCTCCTGCCAGTCGACGGCTCCCGGCGCGATTTCGAACCGGTCGACGGTGACGGCGCTCCACTCGCTCTTTCGATACCGGAAGGAAACTTGCCCCAATGAGAGCGCCGAGTCCTGAGAAGCAAACTCGACAGGTGAAAGTTCATAGATCGCTTCGATGCGCGCGACCCGGGTACCTCTGGAGCTGTGCTTCTGGAAAACCAACGGAACCGTATCGGAAGAACGATCGAAAAGCTTTCCGACCAGCGCTTCGGCCTCCGCGTTCGCCTTGGTCTCGGCTTGGTGCAGCCAGACACCGGCGCCGATGATGACCGCGGACGCAAGCACGGCTTCAAGCTTGCTTTTGACACGGCCCGCAAGGAACATTCCCCAAAGAACGGCAATCGAAGCAATGACCAGCGTTGCAGCGACCGATGACGGTCCCGGAATCTCCATCGCCCTACCGGACTTCCGCCGGAAGGATGATCCCCGTGGCCCGGATCAGCTCGGACAGAGATCGGAACGTGGGCTGACCCGTTTTGAAATCATTGCGCCACCAGTCCACCGAAGTCCCGCTCATGCCGGCGTGGATCTTGATTCTCGACATCAGCACCGGCCCCAAAAGGCTGTAGGAGACGGACGTCTGCTGCCACACCGGCGCCATTTCGCCCTTCCCGGTCGGCGCATATATCCCGGCTCGGCTCGCCGTCGTGCGCGCGGCGATGGGAGAAAGCGTGAACGGAACGGGGAAATCCCTTCCATGGACAACCAGGAACGCGAGGTCCGCTTCGCCCAGTGTCGCCTCGGCTATGTCTAGGCAATATCCCTGCTCCAGCATGGTTGCAT
>CAZWDD010000323.1:0-6433 GCA_964632345.1 uncultured Solibacteraceae bacterium
CCGGTGGCGGAGGGGAGATTCCCGGGACGGCGGAGCCAGGTCTCGCGCGCAAGAATGGCGAAGGCGACGGCTTCCTTGGACTCGGCTGGAAGTCCGTAGTCATCGGAGGTCTGGATGAAAGTCCGCGGCAGGAGACCGCGGAGGTGGTTCATGATCTGCGGGTTTTTTGTTCCGCCGCCGGAGGCGATCAATTCATCGGGGGAGAACGATGCGACGGCCTCATAGATAGTAACGGCGGTGAGGAGGGTGGCGGTGGAGATGAGGTCGTGCAGGTCCAACTGAGTGGCGAGAAGGTTGGCGACGAACTCACGGCCGTACTGTTCGCGGCCGCAGGACTTGGGGGGGCGGCGGCGGTAGTACCGATCGCGGAGGAGCGCTTGCAGGAGTTGGGGAACGGGCTGCCCCTTGGCGGCGAGGCGGCCGCCGCGGTCGAAACTCTGGCGGCCCTTTGTGAGGATCCAGGCGAGTTGATCGAGCACCATGTTGCCGGGGCCGGTGTCGAAGGCGACGACTTCTTCCGGGCGGGCATTGGCGGGAAGGAGGGTAACGTTGGCGATGCCGCCGATGTTGAGCAGGACGCGGGACTTGCGCGGATGACGGAACAGGAGATAGTCAACGAAGGGGACGAGCGGGGCGCCCTGGCCGCCGGCGGCGATATCGCGGGGGCGGAAGTTGCTGACGACGGGAAGGCCTGTGCGTTCAGCGAGGACCTGGGCTTCGCCGAGTTGGAGGGTGCAGCCCCGGCCGTGGAAGACGGTCTGGCCATGGCATCCGATGAGGGCAGGGGTCGCCTTCAGACGGCGGACGGCGCGGGCGTACTGCTCGCCGAGTTCAAAATTGAGACGGGCGATCTCGCCGGTATGCGCCTCGGCGTTGGAGACGGCGAGGAGACGTTCGCGGAGCGCCTTGGGATAGGGAACGGTGAAGAATTCAAGTAACTGCCAGTTGCGGCCCTTGAGATCGACGGCGGCAACGGTGATGCCGTCGAGAGAGGTGCCGCTCATGATGCCTGCGACAATCATTGGCTCTTCAACTCCTGCTGTAGTTCGGAGAGTAACTGCAGGGCCTCGATGGGACGGAGTTCGTCGAGTTTGAGGCTACGGATGCGATCGGCAATGTTTCCGTTGACCGGTTCAAACAGACGGATCTGCATGGGGCCGGCGGGGGAGGGCGAATGGGGGGCGGACTCGGCGACGACGGTGTGTTCGGCCTCCTCATGGAGGGCGAGTATCTCGCGGGCCCGTTCGATGACGGACATGGGGAGGGCAGCAAGGCGGGCGACCTCGATGCCGTAGCTGCGATCGGCGGCACCGGGGAGGACTTTGCGGAGGAAGATGATCTGCTCGCCGGACTCCTTAACGGCAACGTGAAGGTTGCGGACGCCGGAGAGACGGTCGGCGAGCTCGGTGAGCTCATGGTAGTGGGTGGCGAAGAGGGTGCGGGCGCCGATGCGTTCGTGGATGTGCTCGACGACGGCCCAGGCGAGAGCGAGGCCGTCGTAGGTAGCGGTGCCGCGGCCGATTTCATCGAGGATGATGAGACTGTTCTTCGTGGCGGTGTTGAGGATGACGGCGGTTTCCGTCATCTCGACCATGAAGGTGCTGCGTCCGCGGGCGAGATTATCGGCGGCGCCGATGCGGGTGAAGACGCGGTCAACGATCGGGAGGACGGCTTCGTCGGCGGGCACGAAGGAACCCATCTGGGCGAGGATGGAGATGAGGGCGGCCTGGCGGAGGTAAGTGGACTTACCGCCCATGTTAGGGCCGGTGATGATGGCCAGATACTCGCCGGACGCGTCGAGGGAGACATCATTGGGGATGAATCGCTGGGCGTCGCGGGCGGTCAACTGCTCGATGACGGGGTGGCGTCCGCCGGCGATGCGGAGTTCCCCGCCCCGGGTAAAGCTCGGGCGGGAGTAGCGGTTCTCGGCGGCGACCTGGGCGAGGCCGGCGTTGAGGTCGAGTTCGGCGACGTCGCCGGCGAGGATGCGGATGCGCTCGGCGTGGGAGGCGGCGAAGGAGCGAATTTCGGTGAAGAGGGTGCGCTCGATTTCGAGCATCTTCTCCTCGGCGGCGAGGATTTTGCTTTCGAGCTCCTTGAGTTCGGGAGTGATGAAGCGTTCGGCGCCGACGAGGGTCTGTTTGCGGTCGTAATCGGGGGGGACGCGGTCGAGATTGGCCTTGGATATCTCGATGTAGTATCCGAAGACATTATTGAAGCGGACCTTGAGGGAGGTGATGCCGGTGCGCTGGCGTTCGCGGACCTCGATGTTGGCCAGATACTGCTTGCTGTTGCGGGAGATGTCGCGGAGTTCGTCGAGTTCGGGGTGGACGCCGTCGCGGATGGTACCACCGTCGGCGAGGTTGATGGGCGGTTCGTCGGCGATGCCGTTGAGAATGCGGTCACGGACGTCGGCGAGTTCGTCGAAGCGGTTTTCGTTGAGGAGGCGGTTGAGATCGGGGATGCGGGCGAGGCTGCGGCCCATGGCAAGGAGTTCGCGGGGGGTGGCCGAGCCGAGGGTGATCTTGGCGAGGAGGCGCTCGAGATCGAGGATCTGGGCGAGGATCTTGCGGAGTTCGGCGCGGAGGATGGTGTCCTTACGAAGGGCCTCGACGGCATCGAGGCGGGCATTGATTTCGGCTTCGTTCACCGAGGGGCGGAGGAGGCGGCGGCGGAGGAGGCGGGCGCCCATGCCGGTCATGGTGGCGTCGAGGACACTGACGAGGGTGGAGTCGCGGGACTCGCCGGCAAAGAGTGGATCGACGAGTTCGAGGTTGCGGACGGTGACGGCGTCGAGGACGAGGGATTGGCTGCGATCGAAGAAAGACGGGCGCTCGACGTGGTTGAGGGCGGCGCGCTGGGTGTCGCGGAGGTAGTGGAGGATAGCGCCGGCGGCGGCGGTGGCAAGCGGGCGTCCATCGAGGCCGCAGCCGTCGAGGCTGAGGAGGGTGAAGTGTTCCTTGAGGAGGCGGGCGGCGTAGTCGTGATCGAAGACCCAGGCGTCGAGAGGAGTGACGGTGCGAAGGCCGTTGAGCGCGGCGCCATCGGGGAGGAGGACTTCGCGGACGTTCTGGCTTTCGAGGGCGGGAAGGACTTCGGCTGCGTCGAGTTCGGTGCAGCGGAACTCGCCGGTGGAGACGTCGACATAGGCAACGCCGGCGCGCTCCTTCAGGGGGACGACGGCGGCGAGGTAGTTATTCTCGCGGGTGCGCAACATGTTGGCATCGGTGGCGGTGCCGGGAGTTACGATGCGAGTTACTTCGCGGCGGACGAGTTTCTTGCCTGGACCGGGTTGTTCCATCTGTTCGCAGATGGCGACACGGTGGCCCTTGGCGATGAGGCGGGCGAGGTAGCCATCGGCAGAGTGATAGGGGACGCCGCACATGGGGACGGGCTGCTCGGCGTCCTTATTGCGGGAGGTGAGGGTGATTTCGAGTTCGCGGGCCGCGGTGACGGCGTCGTCGAAAAACAGTTCGTAGAAATCGCCCAGACGGAAGAAGAGCAGGGCGCCGGGGACCTGCTGTTTGATGGCGTGATACTGCCGCATGAGCGGCGTCTGCTCGGCAGCCATTCGTTATGCGTAGAGTCCGCGGAGTTTGATGGCGAACGAGACCCGGTCGAGGGCCAGCATGTAAGCGGCGGTGCGGTTTTCGACCCCATGCTGGCGGGCGTAGCGGAGGACGTCGTAGAAGCTATCGACCATGATCTCCTCGAGGCGGGAGTTGACGAGCTTTTCGTTCCAGAAGTAACCCTGGCGGTCCTGGACCCATTCAAAGTAAGAGACGGTGACGCCGCCGGCGTTGGCGAGGATGTCGGGGACGACGAAGATGCCGCGATCGGCGAGGATCTTGTCGGCGGCGGCGGTGGTGGGACCGTTAGCGCCTTCGCAGATGATCTTACAGTTGAGGGAGGCGGCGTTGGCGGAGGTGATGACGTTTTCCTTGGCGGCCGGGAGAAGGACGTCGCAGGGGAGGCGGAAGGCTACGTCGGCGGTGAGGTTCTGGGCTTCGGGGAAGTCGAGGACGGAGCCGGTTTCGCGCTTGTGCTTGATGAGGGCTTCGATATCGAGGCCGTTCTCGTTGTGGACGGCGCCATCGACTTCAATGATGGCGATGATGTGATAGCCCTCGCGGGCCATGAGGCGGGCGGCCATGCCGCCGACGTTGCCAAAGCCCTGAATGACGACCTTGGCGCGGGTGGGTGGAATTTCGAATTTCTTCAGCGCCTCGCGGGAGACGAACAGACAACCGCGGCCGGTGGCTTCGGAACGGCCGCGGGAGCCGCCGAGGTCGAGGGGCTTGCCGGTGACGACGCCGGTGGTGGTTTCGCGCTTGTGCATCGAGTAGGTATCCATGATCCAGGCCATGGTCTGCTCGTTGGTGTTCATGTCGGGCGCGGGGATATCTTTTTCCGGGCCGATGATATCGAGGATTTCGGCGGTATAGCGGCGGGTGATGCGTTCGAGTTCGATACCGGAGAGGATGGAGGGATCGCAGATGACGCCGCCCTTGCCGCCGCCGTAGGGAAGATTGACGACGGCGCATTTCCAGGTCATCCAGGAGGCGAGGGCGCGGACCTCATCGAGGGAGACGTCCGGGGCGTAGCGGATGCCGCCCTTGGCGGGGCCGCGGGCGATGGAATGCTGGACGCGGTAACCGGTGAAGACTTCAATACGGCCATCGTCGAGGACGACGGGGATGGCGACGGTGAGTTCCTTGGCGGGGGTTTTGAGGACCTTGCGCATGCCGTCATCAAGGTTCAACTTTTCGGCCGCGTTCTCAAACCGGATCGCGGCGTTGCGCCACGGGTTAAATTCGTCGTTCGAATGGTTACTCATCCGTCCTCCGCCTTCATTATGACACCGGGCGTTCGAGAGACATGAAAGGGGAAAGAGTGGGCGTTTCCGATACACTGATAGGTTGGTGCAGACGAGACGACTGTTTCTGGCGATGGCGTCGACCGCGACACTGGCGGCGGGGACGAAGCGGTATTGCGGGATCGGGTTCCGGGCGCTGGGGAAGGGCCGATCGACGCGGCGGTACCTGTGGATTCACGGGGACGAGACGACGGCGCGGGACGTGTTGCAGGGGCATATGGAGCGGCATCGAGGGCGGGCGCTACTGGTGGATAATCCGACGCGGGTGATCCGCGTGGGAGAGATGACGTTCGACCCGAACCGAATGTTCACCGAGGAGGGGCTGGAGCGGAACCTGGTGCGGCTGAACCCGGGGGCGGACGCGGCGGCGCGGCGGCGGATTCATGCATTGGTCGGGCGGGACCGGGAGCGGCTGCTGCGGACGTTGACGCCGCCAGGACGGGGGCTATTGACGGTGCTGCACAACAACAGCCGGGGCTACTCGATCCACGATGAGGCGCCGATCAGCAATGCGGTATCGATGCCGGCACCGGGGGAACCGAACGACTTCCTGCTGTGCACGGACCCCGGGGACTTCGCGATCCTGCGCGGGGGGCCGTTCAATGTGGTGCTGCAGAGCGAGGCGAAGGGGGAAGAAGACGGATCGCTGTCGCGGCTGATGGCGCGGCGGGGCGTGCGGTACGTGAATATTGAAGCGGCACTGGGGCGGGCCGAGGCGCAGCGGGCGATGCTGGAGTGGCTGGAACGGAACTTGCCCTAGGGGGGCGAGGTTTAGGCGAGCAGGTACTGGCGGCGGTCCGGGAGGAGGCGGCGGAAAGCGGCGGCGGGCGGCTCGGATTGAAGGGCGCAGCGGCGGCCATTGGAGATGCCATCGACGTGGACGGATTCGCCGTTGACCGAGACACGGTAGGCCATTTCGGCGCCGGATTCGAGGGCGAGGGAATGGAGAGGCCAATCGGAATCGGCGACCATGCGAATTCCGCCTTCGCGAGGGAAGAGGACGGTCCAGGCCGAAGGTTCGCATCCGGCCTGGACCGCGGACTGGCCCCCGGCAAGTATCCGCGCCGCGTTGTCGAGGAACCGATCCATGTAAAGCTCTTCGGCGGGCGGGGCGGATGTATGAGACGTATAATCTGAGCATGTCGCGCATGCTGCTGGGATTGTTGGCGGGCGGGTTACTGGTGTTGCCGGGACAGGTTAAACGGCCGCCGGGTGTGTTTTAAAACGACCGGGTGGCGGTGGAATCGGTGATCCACTTTGACCGGGAGGCGGTGAAGAAGCTGATCGGGCATGACTTTGACGGGACGGTGGCGGTGGTTGAGTTGAAGGTGACGCCGCGCGGGGGAGAGGCGTTGGACATTGAGCGGGAGGACTGGACACTGTTCTCCGACAAAGACGCGCAGAAGGCGCCCGCGTTCCACCCGAGCCAGTTGGCGGGACCGGGGGCGAGTGTGGTGAAGCAGACGCGCGGGGGCGGGGGCATCATGGCAGGGAACAACCCGAACGCGCCGGTGAGTGGGGGGATCCCGGGGCCGGGGGGGCGGCCGCCGCGGTCGC
>CAZWDD010000324.1:0-1345 GCA_964632345.1 uncultured Solibacteraceae bacterium
CGGAGGCGCCAGGCGCGTGGGAGGGCGGCGAGGGCGGCGAGGTGGGCGCGGAGGACACAGGAGACGAGGGTCCAGGGGGAGCCGCCGGACTGGTGGAAGTGAGCGGCGGCGCCGTGGCCGCGGCGGATGGCAAGGAGATGGTGAAGGTAGCGGAGGGGGGTGGCGAGGAGGGCGAGGAGGAGGTCGGGGAGGGGGTAGTTTTTGACGAGGGTGAGGAGGCGGTTGCGTTCGACGTAGAAGACCTTGAGGCGGGAGGCGCGGCCGGCGGAGAGGGAGTAGTGGTGGAGGACGCGGGCGGAGGGGACGTAGAGGGATGTCCAGCCGGCCCAGCGGGCGCGGAGGCCGAGGTCGGTATCTTCGCAATAGAGGAAGAAAGAGGGGTCGAAGCCGCCGGTGTCGGCGAGCATGCGGGCGCGGAAGAGGGCGGCGGAGCCGGAGGGGAGGAGGACCTCGTCCTCGGCTGGGAAGCGGGAGGCGGGTTGGCGGTGGCCGCGTTGTTTGCTGGTGCCGTCGAGGGCGATGGACATGCCGGCGGAGTCGAGGAGGGAGGGGTCTTCGTGGAGGAGGACCTGGGAGGCGGCGGAGCCGGCGTGGGGGTGGCGGTCGAGGGCGTCGAGGAGGGCGGCGAGCCAGGTGGGTTCGGGGAGGGCGTCGTCGTTGAGGACGGCGAGGAAGGGGGTGGGGGAGTGGCGGGCGGCGAGGTTGGCGGCGGCGCCGAAGCCGAGGTTGGAGGCGGGGTGAAGGATGGAGAGGCGGGGGGAAATGAGGGAGGGCGGGAGGGAGGATTCGACGAGGCGGGAGCCGGAGTTATCGATGATCACGATGTGGAAGTCGGGGCAGGATTGGCTTTCGAGGGCGTGGAGGCAGTCCCGGAGGGGCTGGCCGGCCGAGAGGGTAGGGATGGCGACGGTGACCCGGGGCGGCTGCAAACCGTTATTGTACGCCGGGCGGAGGAGGCGCGGGTTGGGTTAGGGTAGGGGGAGGAACGAGATGGGATTGAACGGGCGGACGCTGGCGTTTGAGGTGTTGGAAGCGGTGGAGCATGGGGGCTTTGCGGATGAGCTGCTGCGGGCGAGGCGGCTGGAGGCGCAGGAGGCGAACCTGGCGAATGAGCTGGTGTTCGGGGTGCTGCGGTACCGGGGGCAGTTGGATTATCTGATCGGGCACTACTCGGGGCGGACGGGGAAGCTGGACCGGGAGGTGCGGAACGCGATGCGGCTGGGGATTTACCAGCTGCGGTATCTGGACCGGATACCGGCGCATGCGGCGGTATCGACGAGCGTGGAGATGGTGAAGCGGGCGCGGAAGCTATCGGCGGTGGGGTTTGTGAATGCGGTGTTGCGGA
>CAZWDD010000324.1:1355-4982 GCA_964632345.1 uncultured Solibacteraceae bacterium
GGGGGGGGGGGGGGGGGGGGGGGGTGGGGGGGTCGGTGGGGTGGCGGGTGTGGTTGTGGGACCGGGGGGGGGGCCCGGCGGGGAAGACGGCGGCACGGGCGGCGGCGGGGTACTTTCTGGAGAAGCCGCGGGGGGATAAGCGGGGGGAGCGGCAGATGGATATCGGGGCACAGTCGATTGTGCCGTTGTTGGGGCTGGAGGCTGGGCAGCGGTTTCTGGATGTGTGCGCGGCGCCGGGGAACAAGACGCTGCAGGCGGCCGAGAGCGGGGTGGAGCCGGTGGCGTGTGACCGGTCGAAGAAGCGGCTATTGGGGGTGCCGGTGCGGCAGCGGGTGCAGTTGGATGCGACGCAGGCGTTGCCGTTCGGGGCGGTGTTTGACCGGGTGCTGGTGGACGCGCCGTGTTCGGGAACGGGGACGATGGGGCGAAACCCGGAGATCAAGTGGCGCGTCACGCCAGAGGAGATAGCGCGGCAGGCGGAGCGACAGTTGCAAATTCTGCGGGCGGCGCTGGCGGTGCTCAAGCCTGGAGGGCGGCTGGTGTATTCGACATGTTCGCTGGAACGGGAAGAAAATGAAGGAGTTGTGGAGCTGTTCGGGGAGCGGGTGCGGGAGATGGGATACCGGATGCCGGGGCGGGAGCCGGGGGACGGGTTTTTCCATGCCGTGTTAGCATGACAAATAGCGCCAAATGATTGAAATCGTGCCATCTTTGCTGTCGGCGGACTTTGCGAGACTGGGCAGCCAAATTGCGGAAGTGGAAGCGGCGGGGGCCACGATGCTGCATTTTGACGTGATGGACGGGCATTTTGTGCCGAATTTGACGATGGGGCCGCCGGTATTGCGGTCGGTGCGGAAGATTACGCGGGCGCATTTGGATGTGCACCTGATGATGACGAATCCGGACGAGTTTATCGGGACGTTTGTGGAGGCGGGGGCGGACAGTATTTCGGTGCATCAGGAAGTGTGCGCGCATCTGGACCGGACGCTGCGGCTGATTCAGAGCGAGGGGGCGCAGGCGGGGGTGGTGTTGAACCCGTCGACGCCGGTGGGGACGTTGGACGAAGTGCTGGACGTGGTGGATTTCGTGCTGGTGATGTCGGTGAATCCTGGCTTCGGGGGGCAGGCGTTTCTGCCGAATTCCTTGAAGAAAGTGCGGGAACTGGCGGAGCGGCGGGTGCGGCGCGGGTTGGGATTCAAGATAGAGATTGATGGAGGCATCGGGGCGGGGAACGCGGCCGATGTGGTAAAGGCCGGGGCCGAGTGGCTGGTGGCCGGGAACAGTGTATTTGGCGCGGCCGACCCAGGGGCGGCGCTGGTGGCTCTGCGCGAAACGGCGCGAACGGGCCTGGAACAACTTGCGTAAGGGAGCAGTTGGCTACATGATCGTGAATCGGAAAATGTGTGTTGGGATGCTGGCGCTGGTGGTGGGCGTGATGGCCCTGAGCGGGTGCCGGAAGAAGAGGTATGAGAACCCGATCGGCAAGGACACACAGCAGCCGGACAAGGTACTGTTCGATAAGGCAGTGGCCGATATTGAGCGGGGCCGGTACGAGGTGGCGCGGTTGACGTTGAACACGCTGATCAACACGTACGACACGAGCGAGTATCTGGCGAAGGCGAAGCTGGCGATTGCCGACAGCTGGATGCGAGAGTCTGGGAGCCACGGGCTGGCACAGGCCGAGGCGGAGTATAAAGACTTCATTCTGTTCTACCCGACGATGGAGGAGGCGGCCGAGGCGCAGGAGAAGATCTGTACGATTCACCTGCGGCAGATGGAGAAGCCGGACCGGGATAACCGCCATGCGTTCCGGGCGGAGGAGGAGTGCCGGCAGCTGCTGGTGCAGTTCCCGAACTCGAAGTTTGCACCGCGCGTGCAGCAGATGCTGCGGAACATTCAGGAAGTGCAGGCGGAAGGGGAGATGCGGACGGGGCGTTTCTACTTTGCGAAGGGATCGAACCCGGCGGCGGCGAACCGGCTGCAGGGAGTGGCGGACGCGTTCCCGTTGTATTCGGCGGCGGACGAGGCGTTGTGGACGCTGGGCGCGGCATACGAAAAGATGGGTCCGCGGTTCAAGCCGCAGACGGTGCGGAGCTATCAGCGGCTGGTGAAGGATTATCCGCTGTCGGACTATGTGGAGCAGGCGAAGAAGCGGCTGCAGGAGATGGAAGCGGAGGTGCCGGAGGCGGACCCTGTGGCGGTGGCGCGGATGAAGTATGAGCTGGAGAACCGGACGAAGACGGGGATGATGCACAACTTCTGGGGCGTGTTCAAGAAGTCGCCGGACATGACGATGGCGGCCAAGAGCGGGACGCCGTCGATGCAGAGCGCGCGGCCGACGATACCGGTGAGCGTGCCGGTGCCGGCGGGGGTGCCGGGTGGCATCAACGACCTTGGCGGCACGGTGATCACGGGGCAGAGCGACCTGGACACGAAGCCGGACGCGCGGCAGAGCGTGCAGAATCAGGCGGCGGGCGCGGCGGGAGCGGCTCCGGCGGCCCCGGCGCCGACCTCGCCGTTGAACCAGACGGCGGCCGAGCAGCAGCAGTTGCCGGGGAACCGGCAGCCGGTGAAGGGCGGCAAGGTGAAGAAGGCGAAAGAGCCGAAGCCGGCCAAGAACAAGAAATGAGCCGGATTCTACTGGCTGATGACAGTCCGCACGCGCAGCGGATGGGGGAGCGTCTGCTGCGGGATGAGGGGCACGAGGTGGTGACCATCACGGATGGGGACACGGTATTCGTGCGGCTGCCGGATGTGGATCCGGACCTGCTGATACTGGATGCGAATCTGCCGTTGCGGAGCGGGTATGAGATTGCGCGGTTCGTGAAGGGGTCGTCATTTTACCGTCATGCGGGGGTGCTGCTGACGGGAAGCCTGGCCGAGCCTGTCGATGAAAAGCAGGCGATGGATGCCGGGGCGGACGGGATGATCCACAAGCCGTTTGAAGGGAAGACGCTGCTGGGGCTGGTGGGGCCTTTGGCGGCGAAGGCAGCGGAGCTGCGGGAGTTGCGGCCGGCGGGGCCGCCGCCACCGCCGCCGGGGGAGGAGCCGGAGTTTGTGAAGGGGGCGGTGGAGGCGGAGCCGGAGCCGGAGTTTGCGGTGGACCCGGAGGGGGATGCGGTGGTAGCGCCGGCGGCCGTGGCGGCGGTGGCCGCGCCGCAACTGGCACCATTGGGGGTGAAGCTGGTGACGGAGATCGAACCGGCGCCGGCGCCTGTACTGGATGCGGTGGCGGTATCGGAAGAAGAGCGGGTGCGGGCGGCGGTGACGTTGGCGTTGGACGCGGCGATGCCGCGGATGGTGGAAGAGTTGACACAGCAGGTACTGCGCGCGTTGCATAGTAGATAGGACATATGCCCGATAACAGTTTCGACATCGTTTCCAAGATAGAGATGCCCGAAGTGAACAACGCCATCCAGCAGGCGTTGAAGGAGATAACGACGCGGTACGACTTGAAGGACTCGAAGTCGTCCATTGAGTTGAAGGAAAAAGACGGGAAGATCCTGCTGGGGTCGGCGGACGACTTCAAGTTGAAGGCGGTGATCGACATTTTGCAGTCGAAGTTGATCAAGCGGAATGTGCCGATCAAGGGGCTGGAGTATGGGCCGCTGGTGCAGGGGTCGGGGG
>CAZWDD010000324.1:4992-6417 GCA_964632345.1 uncultured Solibacteraceae bacterium
ATTGTACGGGTGATCAAGGACAGCAAGAAGAAGGCGCAGGCGGCGATACAGGGGGACCTGGTGCGGGTGTCGGCGAAGGACCGGGACGTGCTGCAGGAGGTGATCGCGCTGCTGCGGGGGCAGGATTTCGGGATCGATATGCAGTTCACGAACTACCGGTCGAATTAGCCGTGGCGAGACGAATAGAGTCCCTGATGCTGGCCGGGCCGGTGGGGCGGCTGGAGGCATTGCTGGAAGAGCCGGAGGATGGGGAGGCGCGCTTTGCGGCGCTGGTGTGCCATCCGCACCCGCAGCATGGCGGGACGATGCACAACAAGGTTGTCTACCGGCTGGCGCGGGGATTGCGGAAGGCCGGGGGCGTGGTGCTGCGGTTCAATTATCGTGGGGTGAACCTGAGCGAGGGCGTCTACGACCATGGGGTGGGGGAGACGGAAGATGCGCGGGTGTGCCTGGAGTGGCTGCGGTCGCGGTATGCGCATCTGCCGGCGATGATTGCGGGGTTTTCGTTCGGTTCGCGAATTGCGTTGCGGATTGGGGCGCAGCGGCCGGATTTGCGGAAGGTGATTGCGGCGGGATTTCCGACGGTGTACAAAGATCGGTCGTACCTGGACCCGTGTACGGTGCCGCGGACGTTTATCCATTCGACGAACGATGAGTTCGGGCCGAAGGATGAGCTGGAGGCGGTGGTGGCGGAACTGGACGGGCCGCCGGAGCTGGTTTTTATCGAGTCGCGGGACCACTTTTTCGTGGACGCGCTGGATGCGTTTGAAGCGGCGGTGATTGCGGCGGCGCCTTCGGTTTAAGCCTGGCGGTCGGCTGGGCGAGGGAACGGAACCGCTTGAGGGAAGCTGCGATCATTTGCGGGAAAGGAAAGCTGCGCGGGTTGGGGGAGGCGGTTGAACGCCGCGCAGAGCTTGCCAGAGGACCGCAGTTAGGGCGTCGTCATCGATGCGGTCGGGGGCAGAGAAGTCGAAATTGGAAGCGGTTGCGTTGGGCCGGGGCGGGTTCCTGGTGTCCAAGGGAACCCGCGGAAGTTCGGCGGTATAGGGTCGAAGATCCGGGGGTGCGGCAAAGGCTGGAAACATGGGCTTTGCGGTGGCGTCGTAGTGGGTGAGCGGGGGGAGTTTCAGAAGTAACTCCATCGTGCGGAGCATGGAGGTGGTGTTGTAGAAGGAATGGTCAACAGCGGCGCGGCGGGTGTAGGGGCTAATGATGTAGGCGGGGGAGCGGTGGGAGTCAATGTGGTCGGGGCCGTTCTGTGCGTCGTCTTCGAGGACGAAGATGGCTGTGTGGGGCCAAACGGGGGACTTCGAGATCGCCTCGACGATGCGGCCGAGTGCGAAGTCGTTGTCGGCCATGGAGGCGTTGGGTGTCAGTTTGCCGGGGGAGGTGCCCCAGGTATGGTCATTGGGCAAGACCATGACG
>CAZWDD010000325.1:0-6332 GCA_964632345.1 uncultured Solibacteraceae bacterium
GACGGTGGATGAGGGGCCTGGGCGGCGGCGGATTTCGGCGACGGTTTCATAGCCGTTCATCTCGGGCATCTGACAGTCCATGAAGATGACATCGTAGAACTGAAGGAGGAGGGCGGCGAGGGCCTCCCGGCCGCCGGCGGCGGTATCGGTTTGGCAGCCGAGATTGCGAAGGAGTGCGGAGAGGACGCGGCGGTTGACGGCGTTGTCATCGACAACGAGGACGTTGAGGGGAGGCAGGGTGGCGGTGGGACGGGAGAGAGCGGCGGCGACGCCGAGGGACTCATCGAGGGCGCGGGCGGTGACGGGGAGAGAGAGAACGGCGTTGAAGCGGAGTTTCTCAGCCTCGTGGAGGCGGCTGAAGTAACGAATGGAGCCGAGCAGGACAGTGGGGGTAAGGCCGGAGGCTGCCCAGGCGGGGGGAGTGGGGCCGAAGGAGGCGCCATCGACCATGCAGACGACGTGGGAGTCGAGCGGGGGATTCCAGGATTCGAGGGCATGGAGAGAGGGGAGGATGTCGACGCGCCAACCAGCGGCGAGCAGGTAGAGTTCGAGGGTGGCGATGTGGGGGGAAGGGGGAGCGGCGATGACGGCAACGGAGGGAGAAGGAGGGGAGAATGAGGCGAGCCAGGAGGGCGCGTCCGGAGGGGTGGCGAAGGGGAGGCGGAGGGTGAAACTGGAACCGGAGGAGGAGCCAGGGGCGACGGAGATGGAGCCGCCGTTGCGGCGGCAGAGGTCGGCGACGATGGCGAGCCCGAGGCCGATGCCACCGAAGCGCCGGGAGTCGCTGGACTCGATTTGGGTGAAGGGTTCAAAGATGCGAGCCCGGTGTTCGACGGGGATGCCGATGCCGGTATCGGAGACAACACATTCGAGGACGCCATCGAGGTAGAGGGCGTGGAGGCGGACGGAGCCTGCGGAGGTGAATTTAACGGCGTTGTTGAGGAGATTCAGAAGGGACTGGCGGAGGGGAACGGGATCGCCGAGGAGGCGGGCGGGCATGGCGGGATCGACTTCGAGGAAGACGTCGAGGCGTTTTTCGTCGGCGGAAAGAAGAACGGCGGCGACGCAATCGTCGATGACATCGGCGGGAGCGAAGGGGGTATTGGGGAGGGGGTGGGTGGTGGGACGGGAGAAGGAAAGGATGGAGTTGATCAGGGTGAGAAGGGACTCGGTGGCGTGGAGGACCTCGGATGCGAAGCGTCGCTGGTCGTGGCGGAGAGGGGTGGCGAGAAGCATGTCCATGTAGCCGACGACGGCGGTCATGGGAGTGCGGATTTCGTGGGAGATGGTGGCGAGGAATTCGGACTTGATGCGAAGAGCGTCGTTGGCGATGGCAAGGGCGCGGCGGGCGCTTATGGTGGCGCGGCGGAGGCGAACGTAGGCAACGGCGCCGAGGAGGAGGATGGCGAGTAGAAAGGCGACGGAAATTTCGAGAACGCGCTGGCTGTAGGCCTTTCTGGTGGCCTGGAGGAGGTGGAGGACGGATTGATCGCCGGTGAGGGGAGAGGCGGCGAGATGGGCAAGAGTCTGGTCCGCGGCCATTTCGGCGAGGCGGGCGCGGAAGCGTTCGGCGAGGGCGGCGGCGGCGGGGAGAGAGGCGATGGCGACTTCCATGACGGGGCGGCCGAGGGGGATGAGGCGGAGGCCGCGTTCGCGGCAGTCGGCCATTTCATTGGAGCCGGTGAGGGCGAAGAGTGATGTCTCGTGATAGAAGAGCACGGCGTCAGCGCGGCCATCGCAGACGGCGGCGAAACGCTGACGGAGATCGTTCATTGGCACGAGGGTGGCGCCGGGGAGGACCTGCTGGAGGGGGGCGTTAAAGGGAGGAGAGGAGGAGTAGACGACGGTACGGCCGGCGGTATCGGCAAGGGATTGGATGGGGCTGGAGGCGAGAACGCCGAGGTAGTGATCCTGCGACCACCAGGGATTGGTGAAGTGGAGGAGGCGGCGGCGCTCGGGTGTGGGGACGGCGGCGGCCCAGAGGTCGATGGCGTTGGCGGAGAGAGAGGCTTCCGGGCCATCGCGGCGGAAGACGATTTCGACGTCGACGCCTTCGCGGCGGGCTGCCTCCCTAAAGGCCTCGACGTAGAAGCCCGCGGGAGTGCCATCAGGACTGAGAAAGGCCCAGGGGACGCTGTAGCCGAGACCGACGCGAACCCGCTCCGGAGGCTGCCCGGCCAGCGGCAGTGGCATCAGGCACAACAGAACTAATTGAAACAAACATGACGGCTTGAAATGCAAAGGCCGGCCCACGCACAAAGGACTAGAAAGGTATCGGGCTCTCTCAGAATACACAAATAAAAGCACCCGGCACATAGGGGTTGCATCCAGATGGGGGAACCGGAAGAGATGCGCTGTAACAGCGGCGCGGCAACCGGAGGACTCGAAACAGAGGAGATAGTAAGTGAACCGGAAAACCTTTCTGACATTGATGGCGAGCCTGATGGTGGCAACCTCCACCTTCGCCGCCGAGCCCGCGAAGGGCGAAAAGCAGGACATCGTCGACACGGCAGTGGCGGCTGGATCCTTCAAGACGCTGGCAGCGGCGCTGCAGGCGGCTGGACTGGTGGAGACGTTGAAGGGAGCGGGTCCGTTCACGGTGTTCGCGCCGACCGACGATGCGTTTGCGAAGCTGCCGGCGGGCACGGTGGAGAGCCTGCTGAAGCCTGAGAACAAGGAAAAGCTGGTGGCCGTGCTCACGTATCATGTGGTGGCGGGCAACGTGATGGCCAAGCAGGCAGTGAAGCTGAATTCGGCGAAGACGGTGAACGGGAAGGAGCTGACGCTGAAGGTGATGGGCGGGAGCCTGATGGTGGACGGGGCCAAAGTGGTGAAGGCGGACATCCCGGCGACCAATGGCGTGATTCACGTGATCGACACGGTGGTGCTGCCCTAACGTTCGAGCGACCGCAAGCGATCGTCCAATCGCGAGGCCACGGCGGGATCGATCTCCTGTCCGTGGCCTTGCTGTTTGATAAGGGCGACGACGCGGGCGTAGGCATCGCCGAAAGCGGCGCAGCGGGAGCAGGAGGAGACGTGGGCCTCGACGGCGGCGTGGGTAGCGGCGGAGAGTTCGGCGTCGAGATAGGCGTCGAGCAACTCGAGGACTTCGCGGCAGCGGAGACCGGCGACGAGATGATCGAGAGGGTGGGACATTTAGAGGTTCTCCTTGGCAAGGGCGGCCATGAGGCGGAGGCGTGCGCGATGGAGGCGGGTCTTCATGGCGGGGAGCGTGAGTTGCAGCATTGTGGCCACGGCGTCACCGGAGAGTCCTTCGACATCGCGGAGCAGGAGGAGATCGCGGTCCGCCGGGGAGAGGGACGAAAGGGCGGCGGCGAGAAGACCGGCGCGTTCGGCGCGCAGAACTGCCTGCTCCGGAGAGGCGCCCCAACCGGCGGCGAGGCCGAGTTCTTCAATGGGCTGCGCGGCGGGGGGCATGCGGGCCTGCTTTTCGTTGTGATGCCAGGCGGCGTTGCGGGCAATGGTGAAGAGCCAGTTCTTCGGGCTGGCGTCGGCGCGAAAGGAGGGGGCGCCGCGCCAGGCGGAGAGGAACGTTTCCTGCAGCAGGTCTTCGGCGTCGGCGGAGGAATGGGTGAGCGCGACGAGATAGCGGAAGACAGGCGCGCGGTGGCGGGTGACGAAGAGGCGGAAGGCGTCCGCGTCACCGGCGGCCGCGCACCGGAGGAGAACGGTGTCCGTCAGGACTGTTTCTGGCGCAGAGGACAAGTGGAGAATCCTAGCACGGTATAGAGCGGGCAGGAGCCGATGAGGCCGGTGAGCAGGGGGACGACGCCGATGTAGCCCCAGGCCGGGAGGATGGCCATGGCGGAAGCGGCGATGAGGCCGAGCCCGAGGACGACGCGGGCAGCGCGTTCGGCGGGGTGTTCATTGACAGGGAGAAGTTTGTTCATTGGGGAGACCTTTCGGGCGTATAGAGTGGGGTACGGAGGAAAGGATTCATGGGGTTTGACGGTTTCGGACGAATGTGTAATTATTCATAGCAGTGAATAAAGATTCAATTCTGGAGATGCCGTCGATGGCAGCGCCGGACCTGCGCAGCGATCTGGACCTGAGCAGTGAGGAGTTGCGTGGGCTGGTGCGGCTGGCTGGGGAGGTGAAGGCGTCGCCCGGGCGGTATGCGAGGGCGCTGGAGGGGCGGGCGCTGAGTCTGCTGTTTGAGAAGCCATCGCTGCGGACGCGATTCACGTTTGAGCTGGCGATTCAGCAGTTGGGCGGGCACGCGGTGACGGCGATGGGGATGATAGGGGAACGGGATCCGCTGAAGGATGTGGCGCGAAACCTGGACCGGTGGACAAGCGGGATAGTGGCGCGGGTGTATTCGCAGGAGACGATTGAGGGACTGGCGGAGTGGAGCCGTGTTCCGGTGATCAACGCATTGAGCGACATGTACCATCCGTGCCAGGCTCTGGCGGATGTGCAGACGATGCAGGAACGTTTCGGGGAACTGCGTGGGCGGAAGCTGGCGTACGTGGGGGATGGAAATAACGTGGCGCATTCGCTGATGCTGACAGCGGGGCGGATGGGGGTGGAAGTGTTTGTAGCCTCTCCGGACGGGTATGAGGCGAATGCGGCGATTGTGGCGCAGGCGCGGGCGGCGGGTGCGGCGGTGACGTTGACGAACGATCCGGCGGAAGCAGTGGACGGGGCACATGCGGTGTACACGGACGTGTGGGCGAGCATGGGGCAGGAAGACGAGGCGGAAGAGCGGCAGCGAATTTTTGCGCCGTACCAGGTGAACGAAGGCCTGCTGGCGCGGGCGGCGGGGGACGCGATCTTCCTGCACTGCCTGCCGGCGAAGCGAGGGCAGGAAGTGACGGACGCGGTGATGGAATCGGCCCAATCCGCGGTGTTTGACCAAGCCGAGAACCGGCTGCACGCGCAGAAGGCGCTGCTGCTGATGCTTATCCGATAACCACATGTCATCTAGCGAGAAACTACAACTTTGGGGAGGCCGCTTTCAGACCGGCCCCTCGGCGACCTTTGAAGCGTTTTCGGGGTCCTTGCATTTCGACAGGCGACTGATCGATTGCGATATCCGCGGCTCGCAGGCGTTCGCGCGGGCACTGGAGCGGGTGGGGATTCTGACGGCCGAAGAGCGGGAGACGCTGGTCAGCACGTTTGAGGCGATGCGGGTGGAGGCGCGGGACGAGGCGTTCTTTGCCGGAGCTACGGACGAGGATGTTCACACGCTAGTGATCCGGAAGCTGAAGGAACGCGTGGGCGGACTGGCGGACAAGATCCACACGGGGCGGAGCCGGAATGAGCAGGTATCGCTCGACACGCGGCTGTGGCTGCGGGAGACGATCGACGAGACGCGGGCGCTGCTGCGGGAGTTTCTGGGGGAACTGCTGGCGCTGGCGAACCGTCATGCGGACGCGGTGATCAGCGGCTACACGCATCTGCGGCGGGCGCAGCCGGTGCTGTGGGCCCATTATTGCCTGGCGTATTTCGAGATGTTTCTGCGGGACGATGAGCGGCTGGCGCAGGCGCGGGCGCGGGTGAACCTATGCCCGCTGGGCAGCGGAGCGCTGGCGGGATCGGGCTTTCCGTTTGACCGGGAGGCGATTGCGCGGGACCTGGGCTTTGACGGGATCACGCGGAACAGTATGGACGTGAGCGGGGACCGGGACTGGGCGCTGGATTACCTGTACGCGACTTCGACGCTGATGCTGCATCTGAGCCGCCTGGCGGAGGACTGGATTCTGTATTCGTCGGACGAGTTCGGGTGGATGGAGCTCGGCGACGGCGTGACGAGCGGATCGAGCCTGATGCCGCAGAAAAAGAACCCGGATTCGCTGGAGCTGATCCGTGGGAAATCGGGGCGGGTGTTCGGGAGCCTGACCTCACTGTTCGTGACGGTGAAGGGTACGCCGATGACGTACAACCGGGACATGCAGGAAGACAAAGAGCCGCTGTTCATTGCGGCCGACCAGGTGAACGGATCGCTGGCGATGATCGCGGAGGTGGCGCGGACGGCGGTGCTGAAGCCGGAGGCTCCGGCGGAGGCGGCGGAGGTTTCCTGGGCGGTGGCAACGGACGTGGCGGAGGCGCTGGCGCGGGCAGGGACGCCGTTCCATCAGGCGCATAAACTGGCTGGGAAACTGGTGCTGCACAGCCTGCAGACCGGGAAGCTGCCGGCCGACTGGACGCCGGAGGCGCTGGCGGCGTTCTCGCCGGAGTTCCGGCCGGATATGGCCGCGCTGATGGATCCGAAAGAAGGGATGAAGAGCCGGCAGGTGCCGGGCGGGACGGCGCCGGAGCAGGTGAAGCAGGCGCTGGCGGCGGCGGCGGAGCGGCTGGCTGCGTTGACG
>CAZWDD010000326.1:0-6319 GCA_964632345.1 uncultured Solibacteraceae bacterium
GCCGCTGTAGCGGCAAGCGCGGACGTGGCAAGAAACTGGCGGCGGTTCCACATGACGAACTGCCACTATAGCCGATCTACAGCAGCGGATGCACCCGTTCGCCCCGTTCGTAAACCACATGCGCCCGCCCCACCAGCAACGGGTCCAGCGGCCCCACGTACTCCAGATTCTTGTTCGCGTACGGCATCTTGTGCAGCACGTAGCGCATCGCGTTCAGCCGCGCCCGCTTCTTGCAGTCGGACTTGATCACCGTCCACGGCGCATCCGCCGTATCGGTGTAGAAAAACATCGATTCCTTCGCCTTCGTGTACTCGTCCCACTTGTCGAGCGACGCCAGATCCACCGGCGACAGCTTCCACTGCTTCAACGGATGCAGCTTCCGCTCCTTGAACCGTCGGCGCTGCTCATCCCGGCTCACCGAAAACCAGAACTTGATCAGTTGTATCCCGCTCCGCACCAGGTTCCGCTCAAACTCCGGCGCCTGCCGCATGAACTCGCTGTACTCATCCGGCGTGCAGAATCCCATCACCCGCTCCACCCCCGCCCGGTTGTACCACGACCGGTCGAACATCACGATCTCCCCGGCCGTCGGCAGATGCTCCACATACCGCTGGAAATACCACTGCCCCCGCTCGGCCTCCGTCGGTTTGTCCAACGCCACCACCCGCGCGCCGCGCGGATTCAGGTGCTCCATAAAACGCTTGATCGTCCCCCCCTTCCCCGCCGCGTCGCGCCCCTCGAACAGGAGGATCACCTTCTGCCCTTCCTTCTTTACCCAGGCCTGCAGTTTCAACAGCTCCACCTGCAGCCGGTACTTCTGCCGCTCGTAGTTCTTCCGCAGCATCAGGTGCTGATACGGATAGCCCCCCTCCCGCCATGTCGGCGCCAGTTCCAGATCCTGATTCGTCGCTCCGCCCGGCTCCGTCAGCCGGTGATACTCCTTCAACCGCTTCCGGATCGCCGTCACGTCGTCAGGCGAAGTCCCGCGCAGCATCGCCTCCAACTGCTCCATCAACTGCGCATTGCGCACCTCGGCCGCCGTCCCGTCGAGCACCTCCTGAATCGCCACCACCCGCGCCTCCAGCGCTCCGGCCCCCGACTGCTCCGCCTCAAATCGCTCAATTCCCTGCGCCGTTCGCGCCGGAACGATGTCACCGGACTTCGCATTCCGGCCGTTGGCTCGCCCATTCGGTCTCATCAGTTTGCTCCCAACATCGCGAATACCCACCGCCGGAATCCGTTGCCCCGTGTCGTGGCACTCGCATAGGCCCGCGGTGGCTGCTCCATCAATTCATATAATCGCAACTTTCCCGCCTGGTGTCGAAGCTCCCCCACCTCCAATGGGTGCTCGCTGATGACGTAATTCACCCCATACTCCTCCGCCACGGACCGGTCACCGGCATAAAACCGCTTCGCCGCCTCCCGCTGCGCGTCGAACGAAATGCTGAAAACGTCGTGGCTCCCCATCGCCATCATCGGAATCGCCGCCACCCACGGCGCCATCTCCTCCGGCGCCAGCACCACCCGCTCCCGCGGCAGATTCGCCCCCATCCACTCCAGCATCGCCCGCTCCTCCCGCGCGACCACCGCCGAACGCCCGATCAGCGGATCCGGCTGCCGGCCGTCCTGCCAGAGCTGCACATAAACCGTCCCCAGCACCGCCGCCGAACTCGCCGCCCACACCCACGCCGCCCGCCGCGCCGGCGCCCGGTATCGCCCAAACAACTTGTCCCGCCTCGCCAGCCGCACCAGCAGAAAACCAACGCAATAAGCAAACCCGTCAAACAGATGAATCGCCACCGGGATCGCCGGCACCAGCGGCAACAGACACGTCGCCGCGAACCAGCTGCGCAGCACGTCGTCTTCCGCCCCCTCCCCGGGCGTCCGCATCGCCAGCAGCCAGCAGATCAGGATCGCCGGCAGCCCATACGCCAGCAGCACCCACACCGGCGTCGACATATGCCACTGCGCGAAGTCCGACGCATCCCGCACCCACGCGCTCCGGACACTCTGCACCAGGTACGGCAGCAGTCCCGCCGCCCCCGCCACTCCAACCGGAAACACCTCTCGCCACTTCCCCGCCCGCCACAACGGCCACACGGATCCTCCCACCAAAAGAAACACCTCGAACGGGTGGAACAATGCCCCCACCAGCGCCGTCCCCACCAACCCATGGAAGTACCGCCGGTCCCCGGAACGCAGGTACCGCGCCAGCAGTGTGAAGCCGCCCACCGTCACCGCCGTGCCGAACGTCAGCGTGAAGGAGTTCGACATTCCGCCCCGCAGCAGTCCGTCCGCCGTCTCGTAGGTGTATTCAATCAACCCGTACACCAGCGTCAACTGCACCACCTGGCTCGCCCCTATCCACTTCGCCACCGCCCACCCCACCAGTTTCAACGGCAACGCTCCAACCATCACAATCGCCGCGTACACCATCTCCCGGCGCGTCCGGCAGAACGCCAAAGCCCCTTGAATCAATGCATAAGCCGCCAACCAGTAAAGCAATACCTGCAGCAGATAGTACGCCACCAGCCGCGGCAACCCGCTCTTGCCCACCACCTGCAGCAGCGGCTGAAACAGCGCCGGTTCCGTCGCCCACGGCGCATGGTAGTTCGGCAGCAGCCAGTGGTCCTTCGCCAGCGCCGCCCACGTCAGGTACTGCGGCACATCCAGATTCCGGATCACATACGCCGGCTCATAGCCCTCCGGCGGGGCAACCATCCCGGAAATCACTGCTACATGATTCAGCAGCCCCAGGCTAACGCCCAGAGCCAGCGCCAACAGCGCGATTCGCATCCACCCGTTCTATCGGCGCACACCCGCCCCGGCATTAGCGCCGCGGTACGGCGTTCGGGCGGACACCGGCCCTACTGGACCGGTGTCTCGCTCCCTTCCTCGCCAGTCGGTTCTTCGTCGGATTCCGGCACCACGCTCGCCGCAGCCACGTGATCCCCTTCCTCCATCTTCACCAGCGTCACTCCCTGCGAATTCCGGCCCACCTGGCGGATCTTCCCTGCTTCAATCCGGATGATCTTCCCCTCGGCCGAAATGATCATGATGTCCGTGTCGTCCTTCACACGCATCACCGCCACCACATTGCCCACCTTCTTCGAGGTGTTCATGTTGATAACGCCCTTCCCGCCGCGGTGCGTCAACCGGTAAACATCGATTGGTGTCCGCTTGCCGTAGCCGTTCTCGGAAATGGACAACATTACGTCCTCTTCCTTGGCGATCTCGGCACTGATGATCACGTCATTCTTCGCCAGATCCATCGCCTTCACGCCGCGCGCAGGACGCCCCATCGCACGCACTTCGCCCTCTTCGAACTTGATCGCCATCCCTTCCTTCGTCGCCAGGAACACATACCCGGCGCCGTCGGAAAGCAGCGCTTCAATCAGCTCGTCGCCCTCATCGAGCGACAACGCGATAATTCCGTTCGACCGCACATTGTCAAACTCCGCCAATGCACAGCGTTTGATCACGCCATGACGCGTAATCATCACAATATACTTGCCTTCCGTGTCCTCCGGCTTCAGGCTCCGCACCGGGAGAAATGCCTGCGGACCTTCGTCGCTCTGCAGGTTGATCAGGCCAGCTATGTGCTTTCCTTTGCTTGCAGTTCCAGCATCCGGAATCACGTAATTCTTAAGGCTGTACACCCGCCCCTTCGTCGTGAAGATCAGCAGCGATGCGTGCGTGCTCGCCACAATCAGGTGATCGACCACATCCTCCGTGCGCGTCGTCATCCCGATCCGGCCCTTCCCGCCTCGCGTCTGCCGGCGGTAAGTATCCACGGCCGTCCGCTTCAGATACCCGCTGCGAGTCACCGTTATCGCGACGTCCTCTTCCTGGATCAGGTCCTCCAGGTCGATGTCGCCGGTATCCTCCAGGATCTGCGTCCGCCGCTCGTCCCCGAAGTCCTTCAGCATCTCGCGCAACTCTTTCACAATCAGCGCGCGCAGCACCTTCTCCGACCCCAGAATCTCCAGGTATTCGGCGATCATGCGCTGGATCTCGGCCAGTTCGTCGAGAATCTTCTGCTGCTCCATGTTCGTCAAACGCTGGAGCTGCAGTTCAATAATTGCCTGGGACTGACGTTCGGTGAACTCGAACGCCGCGATCAATCGATCCTTCGCTTCGCGCGGCGTCCGCGACGCCCGGATCATCGCGATCACTTCGTCCAGATTCTCCAGCGCCTTCTTGAACCCGAGCAGGATATGCTCCCGGTCCCGCGCCTTCCGCAACAGGTAATCCGTACGCCTGCGAACCACTTCCACGCGGTGATCGATAAACCGCTTGATGCAGTCGATGATCCCCAGCTCACGCGGCTGCCCGTTGACGATCGACAGCATGATCACGCCGAAGCTCGTCCGCAGTTGCGTCTGCTTGTAAAGATTGTTCAGAACGATGTCGGCCTGTTCGCCGCGCTTCAACTCGAAGACGATCCGCATGCCGTCGCGGTCGGACTCGTCTCGGATCTCCGAGATCCCTTCAATCTTCTTCTCGTTGACCAGCGCCGCAACGTGTTCAATCAGCCGCGCCTTGTTCACCTGATACGGGATCTCGGTGACAATGATCGCCTCACGGTCGCGACTGATCTTTTCGGTCGTCGTCTTGGCCTGCAGCTTGATCGACCCGCGCCCGCGCGAATAGGCGTCGTAGATCCCCTGTCGCCCCAGAATAAACCCGCCCGTCGGAAAGTCCGGCCCGGGAACGATATTCATCACCTCGGCCAGCGTCGCGTTCGGGTTATTCACCAGCAGAATCGTCGCCTCGATGATCTCCCGGATGTTGTGCGGCGGAATGTTCGTCGCCATGCCCACTGCAATCCCGCTCGATCCATTGATCAGCAGGTTCGGAACCCGAGCCGGCAACACCTCCGGCTCGTGCTCGGAGTCGTCGTAGTTCGCCCGGAAATCAACCGTTTCCTTGTCGATGTCCTCAAGCAGCGACGCCGCGATCTTCGTCAACCGCGCTTCCGTGTACCGCATCGCCGCCGGCGGATCCCCGTCCACCGATCCGAAGTTCCCCTGCCCGTCCACCAGCGGATACCGCATCGAGAACGGCTGCGCCATGCGCACCAACGCATCGTAAATCGCCGAGTCGCCGTGCGGGTGGAACTTACCCATCACCTCGCCGACAATCTTCGCCGACTTTCGCGTAGGCCTGTTGTAGTTCAGGCCCAACTCACTCATTCCAAACAGAATGCGCCGGTGGACAGGCTTTAGTCCGTCACGCACATCGGGCAGCGCCCGGCCGATAATCACAGACATCGCATAGTCGAGATAAGACTTCTTCATCTCGTCTTCGATGTTGACGGGAATGTGGTTCCGGTTCGAGTCGTTCAGGGGCATCTGCCCGCCGCCGGGCGGAGGGGCAGGCGGTTGATTCGGATTCTGTTCGTCGGCCAATTGTTACTCCTCGCGAGGATCGGAACCTACTATTCTAGCAAGATGACCGCGTATTTTCTCCTATTCGTCGCCCTGATCTGCCCTCAGGTGCGCGCGCAGGAGCGCCCGGAAGGGGGACGCATCGCCGGGGTCGTCCAGGATGCCACCACCGGTGAGGGGGTGCGCAAGGCGGCCGTCTACGTCACACTCGGCGAACGGCCGGTCTCCACCTCGCCCGGCATCCGGCCCCAGGTCGAATATGCGGCCACTACGGACGACGCCGGCGCCTTCTCCCTCGCCGGACTGCCTCCCGGCCAATACATCCTGCGCGCCGAAAAGTCCGGTTTCCTCACCGCCAGCGCCGAACCCACCGCCCGCGTCACCGTCACCCCATCCCCGGACCCCGCCCGCGCCCAACTCAAGCTCCTCCGCCAGGCCGCCATCTCCGGCCTCGTCACCGACGCCGACGGCGACCCTCTCGAACGCGTCCTCGTCCAGGCCATCCCCGCCCGCTCCACTCAGGCCGCCGCACCCGTCACCGCCCCCATGGCCAACACCGACGACCGCGGCCACTTCCGCATCCACCGCCTCCCCCCCGGCCGCTACAAACTCCTGGCAACCCTCCAAAGCCCCCGTCACCACCTCGCTATTGTCACCGCCCCCGGCGAACCGGTACTCCTCGAAGCTCCCACCTACTTCCCCTCCACCATCGACATCGGTTCCGCCTCGGAAATCCCCGTCGCTAGCGGGGACGAACGCACCGGCGTCGAGATCCGCCTCCAGCGGACACCCGTCGTCCGGGTCTCCGGGCGCCTCACGGGGATTCCCCCCGGCTCCCACCCGCCCTCCATCTCACTCGCCCCCATCCCCCCTCCCTCCGCTGGCGCCAACTTCCGCCCCTGGAACACCTATTCGTCCCTCTCCGGCCC
>CAZWDD010000327.1:0-3216 GCA_964632345.1 uncultured Solibacteraceae bacterium
ACCTACGCCACCGTTTCGGCGTTGTTCTGGTATGTCGGCCTGATTCCTGATCTGGCCACCTTCCGCGACCGCGCCAAGACGAAGGGACGGCAGATTGCCTACGCCATCGCAAGTCTTGGGTGGCGAGGTTCGGCCACGCACTGGAAGAACTACGAGAAGGCCTACATGATTCTGGCCGGGCTTTCCACTCCCCTCGTGCTGTCCGTGCACACCATCGTTTCGTTCGACTTCGCGGTCTCTCTGCTGCCCGGCTGGCACACGACGATCTTCCCGCCCTACTTCGTTGCCGGCGCCATCTTCTCCGGTTTCGCCATGGTGGTCACTCTGATGGTGATTGCCCGCTGGATCTATAAGGTTGAGCACCTTGTCACCATGACCCACCTGGAGAACATGAACAAGGTCATCCTGGCCACCGGCACCATCGTCGGTTACGCCTATGCCACCGAGTTCTTCATCGCCTGGTATAGCGGCAACCCGTATGAAAGCTACGTCTTCTTCGTCAGTCGCGCCACCGGGCCATACTGGTGGGCCTACTGGTCGATGGTCACCTGCAACGTGATCTCTCCGCAGTTCTTCTGGTTCAAGAAGCTTCGGACCAATATCCCGTTCATGTTCGTCATCTCCATCATCGTCAACATCGGTATGTGGTTCGAGCGGTTTGTCATCATCGCGACCAGCTTGCATCGCGACTTTCTGCCGAGCTCCTGGGGCTACTTTCGGCCTACGGCGGTTGACATTCTCACCTTCTTCGGCACCTTCGGGTTGTTCCTGACGCTGTTCGTCTTCTTCACCCGGTTCCTGCCGATTATCGCCATTAGCGAAGTGAAGGGCATGATGGCGCAGACACATCACGAAGAACATTACCTGGAGGAAGCCGTCGCGGCTTCGGAAGGTAAACAACCTGTGGGAGCGGCGCACTAATGGCTGACAAAACTTCCATTCACGGATTAGTGGCGGATTTCGACTCGCCCGACAAACTGATGGACGCCATCCGGGCGGCCCGCAAGGCCGGCTACACGAAGATGGAGGCCTACACGCCGTTTCCGATCCACGGCATTGACGATGCCATGGGCGCCAAGCCTTCCATCCTCGGCTACCTCGTTCTCTGCGGTTCTGCCGTGGGCCTGACCATCGCCGTGCTTCTGCAGTGGTGGACTGGTGCGGTGGACTATCCGCTGGTCATCGCCGGCAAGCCGTTTTTCGCGTTGGAGCCGTCGGTCCCCATCATGTTCGAGTTGACCGTACTGCTCTCGGCGTTTGTCGCCGTCTTCGGCATGATCGGCCTGAACGGTTTGCCGAAGCTCTATCACGCGATCTTCAACTACTCCGGCTACCGGGGCATTACCGATGACCGTTTCGTGCTGGTCATTGAAGCCACCGACCGCGAGTTTGACGCCACGGCCACGCGGGACTTTCTCGCCGCCCAGGGCGCCGACAAACTGGAACTGATCGAGGCGTAACGAATGCGACTGGTACCCACACTACTTATCGTTGCGGCCGCCGCCGGCTTGGCCGGATGCGGTCCGGGCGCCGGCAAGGACACGCCGCCCCTCTGGATCATCCCCGACATGAAGATCCAGGATAAGTACAAGCCCCAGCAGGAGAGCCCGCTCTTCAAGGACAACTCGGCCAGCCGCAAACCTGTCGAAGGCACCGTCTCGCGCGAGGGCTTCTTCGAGGATGAAGGCTACCACTTCGGCATCGTCAACGGCCAGTACGTTGGACGCAACCCGGTGGAACTGAACGAGAAGGTCCTCCTCCACGGACAGAAGAAATACAACGTCTACTGCGCTCCCTGCCATGACCGCACCGCCTCCGGCGGCGGCATCGTCGGCAAGCGCGCCGGAGCCGTCTTCCAGCCCGCCAATCTCCATAAGCAGGAGACGCGTGACAAGAATGACGGTGAGTTGTTCTCGATTGTCAGCGATGGCCGCCGCACCATGATGGGCTATCGCAACCAGATTTCCGATTACGACCGTTGGGCTGTCGTCGCCTACCTCCGGGCACTGCAGCGCGCCAACGGCGGCAAGATCGATGATGTGCCGGAGAACCTGCGGGCGGAGGTGCGATAAACACAATGAGCCATTCTCATCACCACAACGCGCACACGGACAGCTACTATATCCCTGACGCCATTTGGGACCGCGGCCGGAATGTCATCGGCGCGCTGTTCCTGCTGGGCTGGGGCGCGGCGCTGGCCGGGTATGCCAGCAACCACGACCAGTTCTTCCAGTCCTATCTCGTGGCCTTCTTTTTCGGCTTCTCCATCACCATCGGCGCGGCGCTGTTTACGATGATTCAGCACCTTACCGGGTCGGCCTGGAGCGTGCCGGTGCGCCGCATCATGGAGAACATCATGATGTCGTTCCCGGTGCTGGCGCTCCTGTTCATTCCCGTGGCGCTTGGCGTGCACTCGCTGTTTGAGTGGTCCCACGCCGACTTCGTCGCCAAGGAACTGCTGCCGCTCAAGAAGAGCGTCTACGCCAACTATCTCAACGAAAAGTTCTTCTACATTCGCGCCGTCGTCTTCTTCGCCATCTGGAGTTTCTGGGCCTGGCGGCTGTACTCAAACTCGAAGGCCCAGGACACGACCAGTGCGCTTGCGCCGACCTTCTCCAACGAGCGGTGGAGCGCGCCCGGCATGTTGGTCTTCTTCCTGACGTCCTCGCTCGCCAGTGTCGATTGGGTAATGTCCCTCAACCCCCACTGGTACTCCACGATGTTCGGCGTCTACTGCATGGCCGGCGGAGCCTGGGGCTTCTTCGCCCTGCTCACCTTCATCTTCCTCCGCTTCCGCGCCAATGGAATCATGGCCAACTCGGTGACGACCGAACACTACCATGACCTCGGCAAGTGGATGTTCGCGCTCACCGTCTTCTGGGCCTACATCGCCTTTTCACAATACATGCTGATTTGGTACGCCAATCTGCCGGAAGAGACCATCTTCTTTAAGGTAAGGAGAGCGGGGACCTGGGAGTCGGTCAGCGGCATCCTGTTGTTCGGGCACTTCATGATCACTTTCTTGGTGCTGCTCGCCCGCAACAGCAAGCGTACCCTCAACGTCCTGAAATTCTCGACCGTGTGGATTCTCTGCATGCACTATGTCGACATCTACTGGCTGGTGATGCCGAACTTCCAGAAGGCTGGCGTCGCGCCAAGCTGGGTGGACTTGGCCGCGCTTGTCGCCGTCATGAGCACCCTGGCTCTCGCCTTCTG
>CAZWDD010000327.1:3226-6292 GCA_964632345.1 uncultured Solibacteraceae bacterium
GCCTCCGCAAGGCGGTCATCGCTCCGGTTGGCGATCCGCGCTTCAAGAAGGGATTGGAGTTCCAGAATGTCTAAGCACGAAGCCCCGAAACAGGCCATTACGCCCGATCTCGGCTACGACCGCTCCGAGCCGATGACCGGACCGATCGTTGCCAACATCATCGGTATTCTGGTGTTCCTGGTTGTCGTCATCGTCTTCGTCAACTTCTACTTCACGAACTACGTCGATCAACTTGTAGAAGAGCGCCAGCTTGCTCCGGTTTCGCAGGACCTGTTGGACCTGCGCGCCAAGGAAGATCAGGCGCTCGGCAGCTATGCGGTCACCGACAAAACCGCTGGCACCGTGCGCCTGCCCGTTTCGCGTGCCATGGAGCTTGTGATCTCTGAATCCAAGGCCGGCGCCCCGAAGTACCCGGTGGCCCCGTATGCTGTGAAGAAGGTGGAGGATGCCGCCGCGCCCGCCACGGTTGCTGCGCCCGCCAACTGATCCCGTAACGACCCATGAAGACACGACTCCTCAGTTTGCTGCTGGCCGCCGGAATGACTGCTCCCGCGCAGATCAACCAGAAGCTGCGCGAACTTGAAGACGTCGGTGTCACGGAGAAGCTCGGCACGGTCGTCGACGGCAATCTGGAGTTTGTTGCCGAAAGCGGACGCCCGGTGCGGATCCAGCAGTACCTCAATCAGGGCCGCCCGGTCATTCTGAATTTCGTCTACTACTCCTGCCCGATGCTCTGTTCCATGGTCCTGAATGGCGTCACTTCGAGCCTGCGGGACATTCCGTGGACGCCGGGCAAAGAGTATGAGGTAGTCACCATCAGTTTTGACCCGAAGGAAACTCACCAGTTGGCCTCGGCTAAGAAGCAGGCTACCCTCGCCAGTTTTGACCGTCCGGCCCCCGGCTGGCACTTCCTGTCGGACTACAACGACAACGCGAAAAAGCTCGCTCAGCAGGTCGGCTACAACTATCGATGGGACAAGAGCCGTAATCAGTACGCGCACACCGCGGCTCTGATCATGCTCACTCCCGATGGCAAGGTGGCCCGTTACCTCTACGGAATCAAGTACAAGCCGTTCGACCTCCGGCTCGGCCTCACCGAGGCTGCCGAGGGCCGGATGCAGGGCACGAAGATGGAGCAGATGATGTTGTACTGCTTCCAGTACGATCCCAATGCCCGCAGTTATGTGATGACGGCCCGGAATGTAATGCGGGCCGGTGGTGCGATGACAGTTTTGATCCTTGGCCTCACGCTGATGCGCCTGTGGCGGCGGGATCGGGTGCAGTTTTCATAAGGAAGGCATTATGAATTGGTTACGGGATTGGATGATGCCGATTCAGGCCAGCGAGCACGCGGCCAAGGTCGATAATCTCTACATCTTTCTTGTTGGTCTCACGACGGCGTTCTTCATTCTGATCGTGTATCTCACCGTGGCGTTCACGCTGAAATACCGCCGGAAGAGGGAAGGGGTCCTCACGATCGACCTCCAACACAACCTGGCCCTCGAGCTGGTATGGAGTATTGTTCCCCTCCTGATCGTTATCGGCATCTTTTTCTGGAGCTTCAACGACTACGCTGCCGCCAACGTCACTCCCAACGACGCGCTCGAGATCCATGTCACCGGCAAGAAATGGAACTGGACCTTCGAGTATCCCGACGGCACTCGCTCCATCCGCTCGCTCCATGTTCCGGTCAATAAACCGGTCCGCCTCATCATGACGAGCGAGGACGTTCTCCACTCGTTCTACATTCCGTCGATGCGCCTCAAACAGGACGTCATCCCGGGCCGCTACGTTGACCTCAATTTCACTCCCACCACGCCCGGTAAGTACGTCGTCTTCTGTGCCGAATATTGCGGACGAGACCACTCGGGCATGTTGGGCGACCTCTATGTGGACTCTCCCGAGAAATACGCCGAATGGCTCGAAAAGGGCGACGAAGAGCTTTACAAGATGAAACCAGCCGACCTCGGCAAGATGGTTTGGGAGATGAAGGGCTGCAACTCCTGCCACACCATTGACGGCTCCAAGGGCGAAGGCCCCAGCTTCAAAGGCCTCTACGGCCGGACGGAAAAGTTCACCGACGGCAGTTCCGCCGTCGTGGACGAGAACTACATCCGCGAATCGATTCTGAACCCGGGCGCTAAAGTAGTCGCCGGTTACGAACCGGTCATGCCGACCTTCCAAGGCCTGCTCCGCGAAATCGAAATCAAGGGCATCATTGCCTACATCAAGGAATTGAAGTAAAGCAGGAGGACAAATGGCTGATATCGTAGCAACACCCAAAGCGCACGGCCACACCGATCATCACGACGTCGACTACCTCCATGACGGCTCTCTGCTGTCATGGCTCACCACGGTCGACCACAAGAAGTTGGGCGTGATGTATCTCTGGTCCGTCCTGTTCATGTTCTTCCTCGGAGGCGTCTTCGCCCTCTTGGTCCGGCTCGAACTCTTCGCACCCGGCCAGACCATCATGGATGCCGAGACCTACAACAAGGTCTTCACTCTGCATGGCGCCATCATGGTGTTCCTGTTCATCATCCCGTCCATCCCGGCCGCCCTCGGCAACTTCGCGCTGCCCATCATGCTCGGCGCCAAGGACGTGGCCTTCCCCAGGCTGAATCTCGCCAGTTTCTGGATCTACGTCACGGGCGCGCTGATCGCGGTTACGGCCATGATCACCGGCGGCGTCGACACCGGTTGGACGTTCTACACCCCCTACTCCACCACCACCGACGGCTCGGTTGCGCTGATGACCTTCGCCGCCTTCGTCCTCGGCTTCTCGTCGATTCTCACCGGTGTCAACTTCATCGCCACCGTGCACAAACTGCGCGCCCCTGGCATGAGCTGGTTTAAAATGCCTCTGTTCATCTGGGGCATGTACGCCACGGCCATCATCCAGGTGCTCGCCACGCCGGTTCTCGCCATCACGCTGCTATTGCTGATTGCCGAGCGCACCTTCGGCGTGGGCGTTTTCGATCCGAAACTCGGCGGCGACCCGGTGCTCTTCCAGCACTTCTTCTGGTTCTACTCCCATCCGGCGGTCTACATCATGATTCTGCCCGG
>CAZWDD010000328.1:0-6269 GCA_964632345.1 uncultured Solibacteraceae bacterium
GAGCCCCTCAAGAAGGCACTGCACTTCGAGCGCACGGAGAGGAACTAATTTCCCAAGGACTGGGCGCCATCGGTAGTTGTGTCGCCGAAGTCGAATCCGTGGCGCTGCCGGGAACCCCGCCAGAAGGGTAGCCGGACCATCGGAGGGCCTTAGCTGCTGGCCGGGCACTGATATGTTGACAAATTGCCAGTGGCGCCGCGCAGAGCAAGAAAAACTCCGCATCTCGTGCATTGAAAATTTATAATTTGTGACACCTATCCCTTCCGGGAAAAACTACCCCAAAACGATTAGGCCGCTGTTATAGAATTTGTCCTACCATGCGCATTCTTCTTCTATTCCTTGCCGCGGCGGGGCTGGTGTTCAGCCAGTCCGGGACGGGCGAAATCAGCGGTACGGTGACGGACACGACCGGTGCGGCCGTGGGCGGGGCGACGGTCAGCATCACGAACCCGGCCACTGGTTTCAGCCGAGTGATCCAGACAAATGAGGGCGGCATTTATTCGGCTCCGGCATTGAATCCGGGCTCGTACACAATCAAGGTCGAAAAGACGGGATTTCAGGGGCAGTCGCGAGCGGGGGTGGAACTGCAGGTGGGCCAGTCGCCGACGCTGAACTTTTCGCTGGCGGTGGGCAACGTGACAGAGGTGATCGAGGTGACGGGCGGGGCGCCGGTGCTGGAGACCGAATCAACTTCGGTGGGCACGGTGATCGAGAACAAACGAATTGTGGAACTGCCGCTGAATGGGCGGAACTATCTGCAGTTGGCGTCGTTGATTCCGGGGGCGACGACGAACGGGCCGGCGTCGAGCCAGGGGCAGCAGCGAATGGGCGGGGCGCGGAATCAGTTTGCGCTGAATGTGGCGGGGCAGCGCGTGCACTTCAACCACTACTCGCTGGACGGCATGGAGAATACGGATCCGAACTTCAACACCTATCTGTTTCTGCCGTCGCTCGATGCGCTGCAGGAGTTCAAGGTGGAGTCGGGCGTGTTTCAGGCCGAGTATGGACGGGCCATTGCGCAGGTGAACGTCTCGACGAAGTCGGGGACGAACGATTTTCACGGGGTGGGCTTCTCGTATGTGCGGAACTCGTATTTTGACGCGCGCAACTATTTCGCGCGGGTGAATCCGCCGTTCAAGCGGAATCAGTTCGGGGGCACGCTGTCGGGACCTGTTCGGATTCCGAAACTGGTGGACGGGCGGAACAAGCTGTTTTTCATGTTCAACTACGAGGGGCTGCGGGAGCGGCGGGCGCTGACGCAGACGGGGACGCTGCCGGATGCGCGGTACCGGACCGGGGATTTCGGGTTTCTGAACAAGGGGATCCGCGACCCGCGGAGTCCGGGGCAGGTTTTCCCTGGGGCGATCATTCCGGCGAGCCGGATCCATCCGACGTCGCGGAAGGTACTCGATGAGTTCTATCCGCTGCCGAACCAGCCTGGGACGGGGGCGCTGGGAATTGCGGGGAACTATTTGAATGACGAATCGCGGCGGACGGACGGGGACCAGTTCACGGTCCGGAGCGACTTCAACCCGACGGCCAACCAGTCGTTCTTCTTCCGGTTTTCGCAGTCCGAGGAGCCGCAGTATATTCCGTTCGCGATTCAGAACACGGGCAACGTGGTGGGCATCCGGGCGCAGCAGGGGGTGATCGGGCACACGTCGGTGATCGGTGCGAACAAAGTGAACGACTTCAAGTTCGGAATGAATTACTTCAACTCGTCGAACATCCAGCAACGGGCGTTTCAGCGCAACGTGGTGGGCGAACTGGGCTTGCAGGGACTGTCACAGGATCCGCTGTTCTGGGGGATACCGGTGTTTCAGATCTCCGGTTTCACGAACGTGGGCGAATGCAACGACTGTCCGTTTGTGAACTGGAACACGACGTTCCAGGTGGCGGACAACTTCTCCTGGACGGTGGGGAAGCACTCCTTCAAGTTCGGCGGCGAGTACCGCCGGCTGCGGTACAACCAGATTGGGGCGGTGGTGCCTCGGGGCCGGTTCACATGGAACGGGCAGTACACGTCGGAACCGATGGCGGACATGCTGCTGGGCGATATGTCGAGCACGGAGGGGCAGGTGGGGGCGCCGATTGCGAGCTTCCGGCAGAACTACATTGGCCTGTACCTGCAGGACACGTGGAAGATCAGCCGGAAGCTGACGCTGAACTGGGGGCTGCGGTGGGAGTACGAGTCGCCGTTCGCGGATAAGAATGATGCGATTGTGAACGTGGATTTCCGGTGGGACAACTCGATGGAGCCGGTATTTGTGCGGGCGGGTACGGGGGACATCAACGAGGGGAATCCGAGGTTTCCAGCACCGGCGGGGTGGCAGTTGGTCCGGGACGGGCGGTTTGGCCGGGGTGCGGCGAAGCCGGACCGGAACGACTTCGGTCCGCGCATGGGCATTGCCTATCAGCTGAACTCGAAGACGGTGCTGCGGACGGGCGGCGGTGTGTACTACGTGCGGGATATCGGCAACGCGGTGTTCGACATTGTGCGAAACATTCCGTTCACGATCCGGCAGGCGGAGACGGCGAACACGGTGGCGCCGAACCTGAACTGGAACCGGTTGTTCACGTCGGCGGGGGCGCCGAGCTTCCTATTGATTAACGAATTCGGAGAGCGGACATCGTATGTGACGCAGTGGCAGGCGTCAATCCAGCGGGAGCTAACGAAGGACATGTCGCTGGAGTTGACCTACATGGGTTCGGCGGGGATCAAGCTGCGGCGGCTGACGTCGTACAACAATCCGGAGCCGCGGCCGGGGAATCCGAACCTAAACCGGCCGTTCCCGAAGTTCAACGGGAGCTTCCAGAACATGAACGCGCCGAGCCATTCGAGCTACCACTCGTTCCAGGCGCGGTTGCAGCAGCGGTTTGCGAACGGGATCACGTTGATGGGTTCGTATGCATACGCGAAGTCGATTGACAACGGGTCCGGGGTGCGGACGACGGATGGGGATCCGCTGACGCCGTCGGACAACTACAATCTGCGGGCGGAGCGGGGCCTATCGGCGTTCGACTTCCGGCAGCGGCTGACGACGAGCTTCCTTTATGAGATCCCGATCGGGAAGGGGCGGCGAATGGGGCTGACCGGGGTAACGAATGCGCTGCTGGGCGGGTGGCAGGTGGGCGGCATTCTGACGCTGCAGGACGGGTTCCCGGCGACGGCGTTCTGCGGACCGGGGAACGTACAGAACGGCGGCGGGTATTGCAAGCCGGACGCGATTGTGGGGCAGAACACGGCGCTGCCGGACGGCGAGCAGAGTGTGCAGCGGTTCTTTAATACGAACGCGTTTGTGGACCGGCTGGGTGTGGCGCCGGGCGCGGTGCAGCCGGTATTCCGGTACGGCACGGCGGGGCGGAACACGATCATCGGGCCGGGCATTATCAGCCTGGATGCGAGCGTGAACAAGTTCTTCCGGTTCTTTGAGGAGAAGCACGCCGTGGAGCTGCGCGGCGAGTTTTTCAATCTGCCGAACCGGGCGAACTTCGGGCAGCCGGGAACGAGTTTGCGGACTCCGAACTATGGGGTCATCACCGGCACGCGAATCGATTCGCGGCAGATCCAGATTGCGCTGCGCTACAGCTTCTAGGGCGAGCGGGAAGTGACGACGCCGTTGGGCCGCCATCTCTGGCGGCCCAACGGCGTTTTGTGCAAGACTGCGGCATGCGAATGGAACAGCTGTCGGCGGAGTTAACGCGGGTGGTGGCAGAGGCTTGCGGGGAGTTCCGTGGGATGAGCGGGATTGAATGGACGTTGAGCCGCGGGGAGGGGACGTGGACGCGGTTGGAGATCCTGGGGCATCTGATCGATTCGGCGCGAAACAACCATGAACGGATGGCGCGGGCGGTGGTGCAAGGCGAGTTGGAGTGGCCGTACTATGATCAGGACGCGATGGTGCGGGTGCACCGGTACGGGCTGGCGTCGCCGGGCTTTCTGGTATCGGTGTGGGAGGCGCAGAACCTGGAACTGGCGCGGTTAGCGGGGTTGATTCCGGAGGAGCGATTGGGTGCGATGTGCCGGATTGGTGACGGGGAGCCGGTGACGCTGGAGTTTCTGGTGCACGATTATGTGGCGCACATGCAGCATCATCTGCAGCAGATACTGGACGGCGGGGCGGGTGGGGTGCGGTGGGTGGAACTCGACTAGGCGAGGGCGGGCTGGAGCACGTCGAAGAGGGCGTCGATGTCGGAGTCGTCGTTGTAGAAGTGCACCGAGAGGCGGAGACAGCCGTGGCGGGCGCTGGCGAGGATGCGTTTTTCCTTTAAGAGGCGAACGAGATCGGCGGGGTCGGTATGGGGGAAGCGGACGGCGGTGATGGGGGAGTGGCGGTGGAGGACTTCGGCGCCGCGGATGGCGTGGAGGCGTTCGTGGAGGCGCCCAGTGAGGGAGAGGACGCGATGTTCAATAGCCTCGGGGCCGATGGCGAGGAACTCCGAGACCGCGTTATCGAGAGCGTAGAGACAGGGGAAGGCGGGCATGCCGCCCTCGTACTTTTCGGCGGCGTGATGAAAAACGGGAGCGCCGTGGTGGAGGCGGTTGACGTTGCGCCAGTCTTCATGGCTGCGCCAGCCGATGACATTGGGTGGGAGGGTCTGGCGGAGTTCGGGGCTGACGTAGAAGAAGGCGGCGCCGTTGGGGGCGAGGAGCCACTTATAGCCGTGGACGGCGAGGAGGGAGGGCTGGACGTGCTGGACGTTGAGGGTGAGGGCGCCGAGGGCCTGGGTGGCGTCGATATAGAAGAGAATGCCGCGCTGTTTGAGAAAAGGCCCGATTTGTTCGAGAGGGGGGCGGAAGCCGGTGGAGTAGCTGACCTGGCTCATGAGGACGGCGCGGGTGTTGGGGGTGACGGCGTCGAAGAAAGCGGGCCATTCGACTTCGACGAAATCGACGCCTTTTTCGCGGAGGAGGGCGGCGTAGTAGATCTGGTTGGGGAACTCGTTGGCGAGGGTGATGATGCGGTCGCCGGGCTTCCAGTGGATGCCGCCGAGGAGGAGGGAGAGGGGGGTGGCGGCGTTGACCGAGAAGGCGATGTCGTCGGGAGCGGCGTGGATGAGTTGTGCGGCCTTGGCGCGGGTCTGGTCGATGTCGTCAAACCAGGAGAGGAAGTCGGAGCAGGCGAACTGGTCGCGGCGGTGGAAGTGGCCGGCAACGGCGGCGGTAGTGGCTTCTGAGAGGAGGCCGTAGGTGGCGGAGTTGAAATACGTCCAGTTGCGGAGGGCGGGGTATCGGGAGCGGATGAGATTCCAGTCTTGGGTCATGGGGTGCGGATGGCGTCGAGGGCGGCGGCGAGGGGGACGTCACGGGATTCGCGGGTGCGGCGGATGTTGAGTTCGATGAGTCCGTCGGGGAGTTTTTTGCCGATCGTTAGGCGGAAGGGGATGCCGGTGAGGTCGGCGTCCTTGAACTTGACACCGGGGCGTTCGTCGCGGTCGTCGAGGAGCGGGTTCAGATTGGCGGCGACGGCTTCGTTGTAGAGCGACTCGGCGGCGGCGGCGCAGGCGGGGTCGGAAGGAGAGACGGACGTGATGACGAGGCCGAAGGGGGCGGCGGCGGGGGGAAGGGCGAGGCCGTTGGGGTCGTGATGGCGTTCGGCGAGGGCGGTGAGAAGGCGATCGAGGCCGAGGGTGCAGGCGTGGATGGGGGTGGGAGACTGGCGGCCGGAGGAGTCGAGGACGTGGAGGGGGACGTCCGGGGAGAAGAGGCGGCCGATTTCGAGGGTGTCGAGGAGTTCGACGGGGGCCCCGGCCTCGCCGGTGTCGTTGAGGGCGGGGAGGCGGAGGTCATGGAAGGCCGGGGAAAAATCGCGGCCGGGAGAGACGTGGCGGAGATGATAGTCGTCGCGGTTGGCGCCGCAGATCATGTTGCGGCGGCCGGCGAGGGCGGTGTCGGCGAGGATAGGCATGGTGGTGACGCCGAGGGGGCCGAGGGAGCCGGCGGCGGCGCCGAACCAGTCCTGGATTTCGTGGGGGAAGGCGGGGCGGACGGAGGCGGCGCTGGTGGCGAGGAGGAATTTGGGCTCGCTAAGCTGATGGTCGCCGCGGAGGAGGACGAGATAGGGTTTGGAATCGGCGACGAGGACGAGGGACTTGATTTGGGAGGTTTCAGGGAGCCCGGTGAAGCGGGCGATGTCGGCGATGGATTTCTGGCCGGGGGTGTGGAAGGGTTCGGGGGTAAGGTCGCCGGGGGGATCGGGGAGGGAGGGAGGGGCGGAGGTGGTGTGAGCGGTGGAGAGGGGTTCGGCGCGGCCGGTAGCGGTGTGAAG
>CAZWDD010000329.1:0-1563 GCA_964632345.1 uncultured Solibacteraceae bacterium
CAATGGCTACTTCTTGAGGGAAACCGGGCACCGGCCGTGAACCGTAAACCCTTTAGAATCTTTGGCTCCCCGGGTATGATTCGAACCTACAACCCTTCGGTTAACAGCCGAATGCTCTACCGTTGAGCTACCGAGGAGCAGTGTTGCTACGTTTTTTATTAGAGCAAACGGCCGGCCGCAATGTCAAACATTTGACCCGTTTTCCGTCGCCGAACCCCAGGTCTCCCCGCAACTCTTTTCCCCACCCCGCCCGCCCTCAAACGCATTACGCGGACTCGAAGTTCCACCCCCAGCCCCGCACAACGATCGCCGCCTCCAACCCGAGCGCATTCCATTCCGTACGGTCCCACCGGAGCGCGGACGCAATGGGCACCGGAGGCGCCAGCTTCCGGATCGCGCGTGAGAAATAAACCGCTGGCGCGGCGGACGCAGGTGCGTCGGTATTCGAACTGTTCATTCTGGCAACCTCGACGGATCTCCCAATCTCTGACGATCCCGGCGCTCCGGTGAGCTGAATCCGATGGTTTGGAAGAAGGCCCTAGCTTCATGGAGGCTGACTCGATTGCCGCCGCCGCGCAGTTCGGGGTCGGCGAACTGAACGGGGTCAACTTCCCACCAACAGACTTCACAGATTAGCCACGTGCCTGGCGGCTGTTCGTCGAAGGTAAAGTTGCCGCATTAGGGGCGATGACAAGGAGGGGGACCCTGACGGCGCGCCATACCGGCGCGGCCCTGGACTGCCGCCCGCAAGCTTGCCAAGCCCCAATTAAGCGGGGCGAAGGAAGAAAACAGCCGGAAAGCGGAAGGTTTTCGGTTGACAGAGGCCAGCCGCCTCATGGTTAGCCGTGCCTACCGCCCACCGAACTCTGCCCAAACGTTGTCGCGGCCTATTCGTTGCTCCCACGCAGCGTACTGCTCGACCAGCGGCTTGGCGTAGTCGGGAAGGTCAAACGGCGGCGGGGCGCTGACGAAGAATGGCATGCCCTCCTTGAACCAGAGCGGCGTGCGCTCCCGGCCACGAAGCCCGAGCTCTTGGGCCTGGAGCATGTGAATGAACTCGTGCTCGACAATGTACGTTTGCCACGAGTCAGGCGGGATTACCACGCCAAGATGAAGGACGGTGATGCCACGCCCAGCCCCGCCGAAGGACTTGAAGCAGGCGCCGGTTGAGCAGAAGACAGTGCGGGGCGGCGACTTGAGAGGGCGAAGCTTCACGGCGACGTTGAACATCGCATCGGAGTGTAGCTGCAAGGCGGCAGGCAACGTGGCCATGCTATCGACGCAAATTGCGTCGACGCAGGTAACGCCGTTCAGCTGTGGCGCAACGATGCGAATGGGCTTGAAGAATGCCCATGCAGCAATTGGCACCGAAGCGGCAAGCAAAAGCGCGGCTAATAGCAGGATGCGATTACGTTTCATTCACGGCTAACTCGTGTTTAGGCTGACCTGTATAAATCCAGCCCTGGGCGGTCTAAGACGGAACCGCCACCAGCGACCCTCGGCTTGAAATCCTTGTGCTCCAGGATCTTCTTCACAGTTCGAATGTCGTCTCCGTTCTCCAAC
>CAZWDD010000329.1:1663-6269 GCA_964632345.1 uncultured Solibacteraceae bacterium
ATCCTTGTGCTCCAGGATCTTCTTCACAGTTCGAATGTCGTCTCCGTTCTCCAACAGGTGGATCGCGACAGAACGAAAGAACCCCAACCGTTAGCGACGTTCTTCTAGGGCGGAGCGGTTCATGACTCGAAGCGCTTTAAGCTGATGGCGCTGCCTGCAAGAATTATGGCAGAACTCAACCGTCCGGGCACGGCCACGGATAGCTGATGAAAACAGCCCTTCGCGCCATCAGTGCCACTGCGGCGACCGCCGGCACGTTTAGACGGGCTCCCAGTGGATCGTCGCCCATCCGGAAAATAACGGTTCGGGTCAGCCTCCAAATTCGAAGAAAATCGGATTTCCTTCTACGTGGCTGCTCTCCGTCCAGGCCGAACGGCGGAGCTGCGTTAGTCTGCGCCAGCCCATCTGATTCCGATGAGCTCGCTCGAATCGCGGCCGAATACGAGAAGAATGGAAGACGCGCCATGCCTCCCGACACCGGCATCGCCACCTGCGCCGCCGCGCGCCGCGCCCGAACGTAGCTTCCCACCGCAACGCATTTTCCCGGCAGACGGATCTCCCCCCGGCCCGGTTCACAACACTGGAAAATTCCCAACTCCCCGCTAACCACCACAAACAACACCACTTCCCCGCTCCCCCGCCACCCGGTCTCCCCGGTTCCCCTTGCCAGCCATGCCACAATGCAAACGGACGCAAGCCCTGCCGCAACGCCGGCGCAGGCAACACAAAAAAATCGCAGGACCGTCCCAGAAGTAGTTGATTCCAAAGGGGCGGTTTTTCGGACGGTCCGACATTTTCCCGCTGTACCCGCACCGCGATATGATAGCGGCTTATGTCTAAGCTGATCGTCACCTTCGGAGAAATCATGCTCCGCCTGGCGCCCCCAGGCTTTGAACGCCTCCTCCAGTCGCCACAGTTCCTGGCGACCTTCGGCGGCGGGGAGGCCAACGTTGCCGTCGCCGTCTCTGGCTTCGGCCTCCCGGCCCGCTACGTAACCGTCCTCCCGAACAATAACGGCGTCTCGGACGCCTTCATCGGCGAAATGCGCCGCTTCGGTGTCGACACCAGCCACATCGTCCGCGGCAAGGGCCGCTTCGGCATCTACTATGTCGAACCCGGCGCCAATCAGCGCGCCTCCAAGGTCCTCTACGACCGCGAGCACTCCGCCATCTGCCTCGCCCGCCCCGGCGCCATCGATTGGTCCCGCGCCCTGGCCGGCGGCTCCTGGTTCCACATCACCGGCATCACCCCAGCCATCAGCGAAGGCGCCGCCGAACTCGCCCTTGAGTCCGTCCAGGCAGCCCGCGCCCACGGCCTCAAGGTCTCCTGCGATCTCAACTTCCGCAAGAACCTCTGGAAGTGGGGCAAGCAGGCTCACGAGGTCATGGCCGAACTCTTCAAGTTCGTCGACGTCGGCATCGCCAACGAAGAGGACTGCCAGATGACCCTCGGCATCAAGGCCGACGCTGACGTTCACTCCGGTGAACTCGATCGCGAAGTCTACCGCAAGCTCACCGACAAGGTGCTCGAGACCTACCCCAACCTCGAAGCCATCGCCGTCACCCTCCGCGAGTCCCACTCCGCCTCCCACAACGGCTGGGCCGCCTGCCTCAATAACCGCAAGGAGTTCCTCGTCTCCAAGCACTACGACATCACCCACATCGTCGACCGCGTCGGCGGTGGGGACTGCTTCGCCGGCGGCCTCATCTACGGCCTCAACGCCCTCGACTCCGCCCAGGATGCCCTCGAGTTCGCCGTCGCCGCCTCCTGCCTCAAGCACTCCATCCCCGGCGACTTCAACCGCTTCTCCGCCGACGAAGTCCACGCCCTCATCAAGGGCGGCGGCTCCGGTCGCGTGCAGAGGTAACCCCGCCATGCCGCAGCGCCCCGTCCTTGCCCTCCTTGCCGTCGCCGCCTTCGCCCAGGCCCCTCCTCCCGCCCCGGCCGTCACGGTCGCCGCAGAGGATCTCGCCAAGCTCCGCGAAGCCGTCAAACCGCTCTCGGCCAAGGTCGGGGCGCTGCGCTCCCATCCGCTCCTGGCCGATGCGGCCATCTACGAAAAAGCCGTCCAGAACCTCCTCCGCTATCCCGACGAGTTCTACTCCAAGGATCACCTGAGCTTCGCCCACGCCGCCATCGCCGAAGGCCTCAAACGCGCCGACGCGCTCGAACACCGCCAGTCCCCCTGGACCACCCAGACCGGCCGTGTCTTCCGCGCCTACCAGTCCCGCGTCGATGACTCCTTCCAGCCCTACCGCCTCAACATCCCCGCCTCTTACGATCCGCGCAAGCCCATCCGCCTCGACGTCGTCCTCCACGGCCGCAACGCCCGTCTCACCGAGGCCGGCTTCCTCGCCCCCGATCCCAAGGCCAAGCCTTACACCCAGGATTGGATCGAGCTCGAAGTCTACGGCCGCGGCAACAACGCCTATCGCTGGTCCGGCGAAACCGATGTCTTTGAAGCGCTCGATGCCGTCACGAAGCAGTACAACATCGACCCGGACCGCATCGTCCTCCGCGGCTTCTCCATGGGCGGCGCCGGCGCCTGGCACATCGGCCTCCACCATCCCTCCCGCTGGGCCGGCGTCGAGGCCGGCGCCGGCTTCACCGAAACCGTCCGCTACGCCAACAAGTCCAACCCGCCCGCCCACGAACGCGCCGCCATGCGCATCTATGACGCCGTCGACTACTCGCCCAACATCGTCAACGTCCCAACCGTCGGCTACGGCGGCGAGATCGATAAACAGCTCCAGGCCTCCGTCAACATCAAGGAAGCGCTGGAAGCCGAAGGCATCCGCGCCAACGCCGTCTTCCTCGTCGGCCCCGGAACCGAACACAAGTGGCATCCCGATTCCAAGGCGGAATCGGAAGCCTTCCTCGCCAAAAACCTGCCGCGCCGCGCGCCGGCCCAGTTCCGCTTCGTCACCTTCACCGCCCGCTACGGCCACGTCTGGAACTGGCGCATCGCCGCGCTCGAACGCGCCTATGGCCGCGCCGAGCTGAGCGGCACCCGCACCGACGTCCGCACAAAGAACATCGCCGAGCTCGAACTCGACTCGCCGGCGCAGGTCACCATCGACGGCCAGCCGCTCAAGGGCAGCGCCTTCGTCAAGCAGATGAACCGCTGGGAAGTCCGCCCCGCCAAACCCGTCGTCCGCAAACGCGCCGGTCTCCAGGGCCCCATCGACGATGCCTTCATGGAACGCTTCCTGGTCGCCACCGATTCCCCTGATCCGCGCCTCGACGCCTTCACCGCCAACTTCGAGAAGTACTTCCGCGGCGCCATCCGCCGCAAGGCCGTCAAGGATGTCACCAAGGCCGACATGTCCGACAGCCACCTCGTCCTCTGGGGCACGCCCGCCACCAACAAGCTCATCGCCCGCACCATCAAGGACATGCCCGTCCGCTGGACCAATGCCGAGATTGAGGTAAAGGGCCAGCGCTTCGACGCCCGCACCCACACGCTCGCCCTCATCCAGCCCAACCCGCTCAACCCGTCGAAGTACGTCGTCTTCAACGCCGGCCACAGCTTCGCCAAGGCGGACCTCACCGGCACCAATGCCCTGCTCTACCCCCGCTGGGGCGATTGGGCCGTCATCGAAACCGCCACCGGCCGCGTGGCCGCGGCCGGCTTCTTCGACGACAACTGGCGCTAGCTAGACCCGATCGATCTCCGGGTGCTGCTTCACATAGTCGAGGTACTCCTGCACGGTGTAGAAGGTCCGGTGCTTGTAGAGCCGCCCGCCGTCTTCCACCTTGTGCTTCCAGTTGAAGGACCAGGAGTCGCCGGTCTCTTTCATCCACCGCGCCAGCCGCCGCTCCAGTTGCGCCTGCACCTTGGCCGCCTCGGGCTTGCCGGCCAGGTTGTTCAACTGGAACGGATCGGCCTTCAGGTCATAGAGCACCCACGGCTTGTCCTCGTAACGCGCGTACATGTAGCGGTCGGTGCGCACGCCGCGCCATCCGCCATCGGTGCCATCGCCCTGGAACGGCCCGAAGATCTGGAAGTACGCCGAGTCGGGGCCCTTTCCCTTCCCCTCGACGATGACCTTCGACAGGTCCTTGCCCTGCATCGCCGTTGGGGGCGCGATGCCGGCCATGCCGAGCAGCGTCGGCGCGAAGTCGACGTGGGTGAAGAAGACGTTGCTCTCCGCGCCCGGTTGGATCTTCCCCGGCCAGCGCAGGAAGCCCGGCACGCGGATCGACTCCTCCCACGGCTTCCGCTTCAGCCGCTCGCCTTGGGATCCGAGCATGTCGCCGTGGTCGGAGGAGTAGAGCACGATGGTGTTGTCGGCCACGCCCAGCTCTTCGAGCTTGGCCATCAGCCGGCCCACCTGGTCATCGATCGCCGTCACCATGCCGTAGTACTCGGCGATGGCGGCCGGCGGCGGCACCTTCCCTTCCCGGTAGTTGGCGCGCATGGTGAGCTTGGCCGGGTCGTAGTGCTTTGTGTACTCGGCGGGCGCTTTGTAGGGGTCGTGCGGCGGCCCCCATTGCACAGTGAGGTAGAAGGGCCGGTTGTCGTTCTTTGCGCCGTCGAGGAACTCGACGGCGACATCGGCCCAGCCCTCGGCCTCGAACTTGCCGAAGTGGACGGGCTTGGGAT
>CAZWDD010000330.1:0-6220 GCA_964632345.1 uncultured Solibacteraceae bacterium
GATCGACGACGAACGCCGCCAGCAGTTCACGCTGGAGGGCTCGCACTACGAGAGCGATTACTACGTGGCGCTGACCTACCTTCCCCCGGAGGAGAGCGAGGAACGCGTGAAAGGCTGGATGTTCGATGGGCGCCGGGAATGGAAGTCGAGCGCCATGCGAGCACTCGACTACTTCAAGGGGCGCGTGAACGGGTTCGGCGACATCTTCTCCTCCCTGTTTCAAGCGAAGCGCTTGATGGGCGGACCGAATGGCGATGAGCTGCTGCGATATGTTCATCGCTGCGTGGCGGCGGTGGATCATCCCATCCGCCTCCCGCAGGTGCCGAGCTATTTGAACGATGTGCTCGCGTCACGGGACTTCATCGGCGGCATGAACCCGCGAGTGGGCCGGAAGCATATGCGGACAATCGCGATTGATGGGTTTCCGCGTGTGAGCTTTCCCGGGATTTTAGGTGCGCTGGACGCGTTGGCCATTGAGTATCGATGGCACACGCGCGCGATCCTGCTGGAGCCCGAAGAAGCGCGCGGCCTACTCGACAAGACGCGCCGGAAGTGGCGGGCGAAGATACGCGGGTGGAAGGATCAACTGCTGCGCACGGAGACCGGACCGGTGAATCTGTTCGCACAGGAAATGGCCGTGGATGCGGAAGAGGCGATGGGCGTTGCGAGCAGCGGCGACGTGCAGTTCTGCGTCTACAACACGGTGGTCCTCTGCTTCCATGAGCGGGAGGACGCCGTGGAAGAGTGCGCGGCGATGGTTGTGAAGACCGTTCAGAACCTGGGCTTTTCGTGCCGCGTGGAGAGCGTGAACGCCGTGGAAGCGTGGCGCGGCAGTCTTCCCGGTGATGGGTACCGCAATGTGCGGCGGGTAGTGCTGCACACGCTGAACCTGGCCGACATGATGCCGATCTCGGCTGTCTGGGCCGGGGAACGGAAGAACCCCTCGCCGTTGATGCCGCCGGACTCCGCGTCCCTGTTCTATGCGGCAACCAGCGGCGCAACGCCGTTCCGATTCAACCTGCACGTCGGCGACCTGGGCCATACGCTGATGATCGGCCCGCCGGGAGCGGGGAAGTCGACGTTCCTCGGCCTGACGGCGGCACAGTGGTTTCGCTACCCGAGGGCGCAGGTGTTTGCGTTCGACAAGGGCTACTCGCTGCTGGTGCTGACCAAGGCGGCCGGGGGCGAGTTCTATGACATCGGCGGGGAAAAGACGGATTGGGCGTTCTGCCCGCTGAAGGAGATCGATACGGCGCCCGACGTGGCGTGGGCGGTGGATTGGCTGGAGAGCCTGTGTACGCTGCAGGACTTCAAGATTGGACCGCGGGAGCGCAACGCCCTGACAGAGGCGGTGCTGCTGTTGCAGAACTCGCCAACGCGGACGCTGACGGAGCTGTGCGCGAACGTGCAGGACACCGACATACGCGAAGCGCTTCACTACTACACGCTGGGCGGCGCGATGGGCCACCTGCTGGACGCGGAGGAGGACATGCTGGGCCAGGGACGATTTCTCACCTTTGAAACCGAGCACCTGATGAACCTGGGCGAGAAGGCAGTGGTGGCCGTTCTGCTCTACCTATTCCGAAGGATTGAGAAGCGGCTGGACGGTTCGCCGACGCTGGTGCCTCTGGACGAGGCGTGGGTCTATCTACGTCATCCCCTCTTCCGGGAGCGCGTGCGGGAGTGGTTAAAGACGCTACGGAAGTTCAATGGCGTGGTGCTGTTGGCGACGCAGAATCTCTCGGACATCTTCAACTCGCCGATCCGCGATGTCGTGCTGGAGTCCTGCCCGACGAAGGTGCTGCTGCCGAACGCGGAAGCGGCGAACCCGGCCTCGCGGGAGTTCTACGAATCGATCGGGATGAACGAACGCGAGGTCGACATCATTCAGAAGTCGATCCCGAAGCGGCACTATTATGTTGTCTCGCCGGTGGGGCGGCGGCTGATTTCACTGGGGCTCGGCGGTGTGGCGCTCTCCTTTGCCGGCATCAGCAGCCGCGAGGAGAGGCAGTTGGCGGAGCAGACGATGGAACAGTTCGGAGACGGCTGGGCGGCGGAGTGGCTCCGGATGCGCGGCTTGGCGGACTGGGCGGAGTATCTGGAGCAGCAGGAAGTAGCGAACCGGAGGGTATTGGCATGAGTTCCCGGCGGAAGGCGTTGTTGGCATTGGTCGGAGGCCTTGCCGGCGTGCGTCCGGCGCGGGCCGGACTGCTGGCCGGCATCGCGACCGAATGGACGCAGTTGGCGAACAATCTGCAACTGGTGACGAGCTACATCCGGCAGGGCGAGGAGCTGCGGCAGAAGATCCTGATGGTGCTCGACATGACGAAGAACACCGCGGAGCTGCCGTATCAGGTGTTCGGCCCGATTATGGACGACATCTCATCGCTGGCTGGGATCGTGCAGAGCGGCCGTTCGCTGGCGTACTCGATGGCGAATCTGGACGCGGAGTTCCGGAGCCGTTTCCGAGGATGGGGCTACAACGCGCGGGCGTGGTTCTCGGACTATCGAAACTGGTCGCAGACGAGTCTGGACACGACGCTCGGGACGCTGCGCGCCGCGGGACTGCAGAGCCGCCAGATGCAGAGCGAAGAGTCCGTGCTGCAGCAACTGCGGGGGATGGCCAACTCGTCGGACGGACGATTGAAGGCGGTGCAGGTCGCCAACCAGATCGCCGAACAGCAGGTGCAGCAACTGATGAAGCTCCGCCAACTGATCCTGGCCGATCTGCAAAGCAAGCAGGCCTTCCAGGCCGCGCAGATCCAACGGCAGGCGGCGACAGAGGCCGCGACGGAGCAGTTTTTCCGGTTCCACCAACGCCCGGGGGATGGACGTGGGTTTCAGGCTGGCCAATGATGGAGGAATGCGAAGAGGGACATTTGCACTGTTTCTGTTCTTGGGTGGCTGCGCGACAGAACCGTCGAGCGCCATCGTGGCGAAAGTGGAGGCGGCTGGTGCGGGCGATCTGCGCAGCGCGTCGCCGCAGGCAATCGAGCAATGGTTCCAGCAGCGCCGGGACCTGGCGCTTGAGGTGAGGCAGCTCTGCCAGCCGGTGCAGAAGAGCGCGCCGGCGAACTGGGCCGATTCCACGGAAGGCAAGGTATGCGCAGCGGCAAGCGTCGCGAGCGTCTTCCGCTTCCGCGAGCGGAAGGGCGACGGCAGAGGATTTGAAGCGGGTCAGTAGCGCGGCGGCATGAAGCGGTTGTCGCGCTGCGAAAGGAGCAGCGATGACAGTCCGCAAAGTGTTGAGAGCGTCAGCCGTGTTGTGTCTGGCCTTCGGGCTGCTGAGTGATCCGGCGTTCGCCCAGACATCGCCGAGCGTGATGCTCGATCAGTACCGGGCCGTCCGCATGTCGTGGCTCACGACGGCCGCGGGCTACGCCAACCGCCTGTTCGGCATTCTGGCGCTGATCGAGTTCGCCTGGACGGCCGCGATCCTGGTGCTTGAAAAGACCGACCTGCAGGGCTGGACGGCGGCGCTGATTCGCAAAATGATGTTCATCGGGGCGTTCTTCGCGTTGTTGAGTTTCGGCGCGGACTGGATTCCGCGGATCATCAACAGCTTTCAGATCATCGGGCAGAACGCATCCGGCTTGCCGTCGCTGGCGCCGACGGACGTGCTCGTGCGCGGCTTGAACATCGCAGGCAATCTGCTGAGCGGGGCGGCGGCATCGGGTTGGCTCGGCAACTTCGGCTCCGCACTCGCACTGGTGTTCGCGGCGCTGCTCGCGTTTCTGGCGTTCCTCGGGATGACGGTGCAGCTGGTGGTGACGCTGGTGGAAAGCTATCTGGTGGTGGGCGCGGGGTTCATCTTCCTGGGGTTCGGCGGCTCGCGATGGACGGCGCCGTATGTGGAACGGTACATCTCGCTGGCGGTCTCGACGGGCGTGAAGGTGATGGTGCTCTACCTGTTGATGGGGGCTGGCCTTTCGTTGACCGACGGCTGGGTTGCGGCGGCGTCGGCGGTGCCGACCGGCGCGGAGCCGGCGGTGGACGCACTCGACATTGCCGCGTCATCCGTGTTGCTGCTCATGATCTGTTGGAATGCGCCGAAGTTCACGGCCGGCATTCTGGGCGGGACACCGGCGTTCACCGGAGGAGATGCGGTCGGGACGGCGGGAGCGTTGGCCCAGGGCGCGCTGCTGGCTGGCACGGCCGTCGCCGGTGGTGTCGCGTTGGGGGCGAAGGCATTCGCCGCATCGGGCGCGATGTCGACAGGAAAAGCGGCTGGGATGGGGGCCGGCGGGTCGGCTGCCGGTGGGGCGACGGCGCGGCCGTCGTCTGGAGGGGGTATGCCGCCGTCCGGAGTGGGAGGCGGACAGGTCTCGCCGCCGCCGCAGGCATCGCCGTCAAGCGGATCAAACGGCGGTGGCCCCGCGCCAGAGCCGACGCTTGCCAGCACGCCCCCACCGCCGGAGAAAGCGCCGAGCCCGCCACCGTCGGCGCCGGATGCACCGACGGGAGCGGCGCGGGTTGCCGACAAGGGCAAGAAGGTAGCCCGTGGGCTCGCCACCACAACGGCCTTCGTGCGCGCCACGCAAGGCGCGGTGCCATCGGACCATGCGCCACACGTTGCACCGCCGCCCATCAACACTTCGGGAGAACCGGAATAGCCATGGACACCATCACGCACGTTCCGCCGCCGCGGAGCCCTTACCTCGATGCCCGCAAGGAGTGGGACGAGCGATACGGCAGCCTGATCTCGCGGGCCCATAACTGGCGGCGTGCCGCCTTCGCCGCGCTGTTGATTGCCCTGCTTGAAACGGGCGGACTGATCGCGCTGGCGATGAAGTCGAAGGTGGTGCCGTACGTTGTGGCGATCGACAGCCTTGGGCGGACGGTGGCTTCCGGGCCAGCCGAGCAGACCACTGCGGCCGACGACAAGTTGAAGCGGGCCGCCCTATTTCATTGGGTGAGCGACCTGCGAACGGTGACGATCGACGGCGTGGCGCAGCGCAAGGCGATTGACCGCGTCTACACGATGATCGCGAATGGGAGCCCGGCCCAGGTTGAGGTGGGCGACTTCTACCGGCTCGCGCCGCCGCATGAGCGGGCGCAGACGCGGACGGTTGACGTTGAGGTGAAGGCGGTGTTCGCAACGAGCGAGAAGACGTACCAGGTCGAATGGACCGAAACAATTCGGGGGCTTTCGGGGCAGGTAGAAGGCGAGGAGCGGTGGAAGGGGTCGTTCACCATTGCAGTGAATCCGCCGACAGACGAACGGCTGATACGGCTCAACCCATTGGGCATCTACGTGACGAACGTGAGCTGGTCACGCGTGCTGTAGCGGAAAGGGAGGACGCATGAAGAAGAAGTGGATCGGTGTGGCGGCGCTTGCCTGTCGTCTGCTGGGGCAGCAGAGTCCGGTTGAGGTGAAGCGGATTCCGCCGCCGGCGGAGGGCGTTCCGGCGCCTGAGAAGTATCCGTTTGGGCAGCTGATTCAAACGCTGGAGGCCGATTCGCCTTTGCCCGTCGTTCGGCAACGGCCAGCGGTACCCGTCGAGTTGCCGCCGGAGAAGGACGTTGCACTGCCGCCGAACGCGAAAGAGGCGCTGGCCGTGGGACAGGCGTGGATGAGTGAGAGTCACACCCCCGCGCCGGGGAAGGACGGGCGCGTCGTCTACACCTATGGCGTGGGACTGCCGGCGGTGGTCTGCGCGCCGCTTCGTGTCTGCGTCGTGGAGTTGGAGGCAGGGGAGCGGTTGGTTGGCGAACCGCATATCGGCGATTCCGTGCGGTGGGTGCTCGCCCCCGCTATCTCGGGCCAGGCCGATGGCGCCACGCCGATGATCGTGTTGAAACCCAAGCAGGCGGGCCTGGATACGAACCTGCTCGTGACGACGGATCGGCGCGCCTACTACCTGCGATTGATCTCGAAGTCCGATGAGTATCTGGCCCGAGTGGGGTTCGCGTATCCCGACGACGATGTCCGCAAATGGCAGGCGCACCTGTCGGAGGAGCAGCGACGAAGAGCGGAGCGCGACGCCGTGCAGGTTGCTCCAATCGCTTCGCTGGAAAGCCTCTACTTCGACTACCGCATCGAAAGTGTCGATCCGCACATCCGGCCGGTGCGCGTGGTGGATGACGGCAAAAAGACCTTCATCCAGATGACGCCCGACGCGGCGCACCGGGAGACTCCGGTGCTGGTGGTGCTCGGGCCGGATGGGCCGGAGATGGTGAACTATCGGGTGAAGGGCGACATGTACATCGTTGATCGCCT
>CAZWDD010000331.1:0-6202 GCA_964632345.1 uncultured Solibacteraceae bacterium
GGCGCGCGAGGCCGATGACAGGGAAGAGTTTTTCGTAGTTGTCCGGGCGGGGCGGGGAGGGGGGGAGCGCGGCGGAGAGTTCGGGCCAGCGCATGAGGTAGGAGGGGGAGCCGTAGACGGGTTCGAACTGGCGGGCGAGGTTGGCGAAGACGCCGTTCTGGTCCTTCCAGGCGAGGTAGGCGAGGGCGGGCCAGTGGTTATAGAGAGTGCCGCGCTGGTTGAGGTCCTGGCGGGTGGAGATTTCGGTGACGACCTCGCCGTCGGCATGGAGGAGATAAAGGGAGGCGTTGAGGTTTTTGCGGGCGTATTCGAGGTATTCGGGGCGGCCGAGCCATTCGGCGATGAGGACGAAGGCGCGGTTGCAGATGCCGTTGTAGCCGATGGTGGAGCGTTCGGTGTACTGGCCGTCGGCGTCCTGGTCGATGCCTTCGGCGAGCCACTGATCGGCACGGCGGAGGTATTTCTGTTCGCCGTAGAGTTTGTGGAGGCCAGCCAAGGCGGAGCAGACGACCCAGCGGTGGTTGGGGGTGTGGACGCCGCCGCGGACGAGGGCGTCGCCGGCTTTCTGGACGGCGGGGAGGATCCACTTTTCGAGCTCGGGGAAGCCGAAGGCGCGGGCGTTCATGAGGGTGATGTTGAGGCCCTGGATGATGAACGAGGTATCGGGGGTGGAGTTGAAGTTGGTGATGGGGAGGTTCCAGTTGCCGTCGGGCGTCTGGAGGCGGGCGAAGGCGAGGGCGGCGAGTTGGGTGCGTTCGGCGACGCGGGCGCTTTTGAAGTGGCGGGAGGAGGGGAGGACGTAGGCGGTGGAGAGGGTGCTGAGGAGGCTGGATGGGGTGGCGCCGTAGAAGAGGGTGTCGGCGCTCTGCATGGAGCCGTAGTGGCGGTGGGATTTGTCGAGGATCTGGTTTTTGAGGATGTCGTCGACGGCTTTATCGATGCCGTCGATTTTGGCCTGGGGGATTGGGGGCGGCGCGGCGGACTGAGCGGCGGCGGCCGGGGCGAGAAGAGTGGATGCGATGAGTTGACGGCGATTCATGATGAGATACGGGTACGGACGTGCGGACAGAGTGGGACCGTAGGGTCCACATAGGGGATGAGCTGCAGTGGCGGCGCGTTACTTCTGCTGGGAGCGGAAGGCCTCGCGGGCCTGCTTCATGATGGGTCCATAAACCAGCTTATCGAACGGGGGGCAGCCGGCGGGGAACTGACCGAGGGGGTGGTTCTTCTGGCGCATCAGGAAGGTGCAGTAGGTAAGCGTCTTGCAGACGCGGATTTCGTCGAGTTCGCCCTTGGCGAGGGCGTCGACGGCGAAATCCGGGTAGGAGAGGGCGTTGCGGCCGATGCCGAAGATGCGGATGCGGCCGGCGTCGATGTTGTGGGCGGCGGCGTTGAGGGCGTAGATCTGGAGCCAGGAGTAGCCGGTGCCGACCATGGGGAGGTTGGGAAAGGCCTGCTGGAGTTCGCCGGAGATGCGGAAGTGGCGGTCGACGCCGGTGAGGGGGTGCTCGGGCATCTCGTAGTTGCCTTCGTCGGGCTTTTCGAAGGGGCGGCCGATGTGGGGGTTGTAGTAGGGGCAGCCGATGGAGACGTTGAGGAGCTGAACGCCCCAGTCTTGAAACCAGGAGATGGCCTGTTTGACTTCGGTGAGGTCCTCGGAGAGCGGGTCCTCGGGATTGACGCCCCAGCCGTAGGGGTAGGGGGTTTCGTAGGGGAGGGGCTCGCCGAGCTTGGTCTCGGGGTTGATTTTGTAGGGGACGGAGTCAAAGCAGCCGAGGCGCATGGCGATGAGCATGTCGCCGCCGAACTCGGCCTTTACCCTGGCGATGACGTTCCGGATGAAGCGGGTGCGGTTTTCGAGGGAGCCGCCGTAGCGGCCGGGGCGGGTTTTGGCGCCCATGAGTTCGCTGAGGAGGTAGCCGTGGGTGACCTTTAGATCAATGGCGCGGAAGCCGGCGCGGTGGGCGAGTTTGGCGGCGTGGAGGAACTGGTCCTCGAGCTGTTCGAGCTCTTCGTCGGAGATGGGGGCCTGGGAGGCGGGGGTGGCGGTTTTGGCGTCGATTAAAGGGTTGTGATAGGCGATGATGCGGTTGGGGTAGGAGTAGCGGCCGGAGTGGGTGAGCTGGACTGGGATGAGGAGATCGTCGGTGGTGCCGAAGCGCTCCTTGTGGAGGGAGAGGATGCGGGCGTGGAGGGATTTGTAGGCCTCGACGTTGCCTTCGTGGATCCAGAGCTGGCGGGGGTTGGCGCGGCCATCCTGGCGGACGGCGGTGGCCTCAAACCAGATGAGCTTGGCGCCGCCGAGGGCAAATCGCTCGTAGCGGCGGATGGTGAGTTCATCGGGGTTGCCGTCGAGGTCGGAATCGCAGCCTTCCATGGGGTGGATGGCCATGGAGTTGCCGAGGGTGACGGTGTTGCCGACGGGGACCTTGCGGCCGAGGATCTGTTTGACCTGCTCCTTATCCGCGACGAAGCGGACGAACTGCGTGCGCTGATCAGCGTCCTGACGGAGCTGATCCAGGTTCTTGTACGAGAAGTGCTTCATCTTTCTTTCCGTGCGAGGGGAGCAATAGGATGGCGGTGGCGCCGAGGGCAGCCATGGCGAAGACGATGTTGAGGGCGACGTTATAGGAACCGGCGCTCTCGCGGATATGGGAGACGAGGTAGGGGAACCAGGTCTGGCCGATGGTGTCGGCGGGGAGAATGATGGCCATGGCGCGGGCGAGGGTGTTGACGCCGAACTGCTCGGCGGCCATGAGGGGGATCAGCATGTAGTCCGCACCCATGCCGAAGCCGAAGAGGATGGCGAAGATGTAAACGTATTCGGGGGATTCGGGGCGGACGAGGAAGAGCAGGGGGATGGTGGCGGCGACGAGGAAGTAGGTGACCACCATGACGTATTTCTTGTTGAACTTGTCGGCGAGGTAGCCCATGGCGATACGGCCGCCGATGGAGGAGAAGAGGATGAGCATGTTGGCGTTGCCGAAGACGCCGTCGAGGGTGGCCTGATCGGTGAAGCCCTGCTCCTTGAAGACGAGCTTCATGTGGAAGTTGATGGAGCCGATGGAGCCGATGGAGCAGAGGGAGCCGAGCATGAGGAGCCAGAAGGAGGAGCGGGAGAGGAGGTCGCCGATGGCGCGGGGCGGGGCGGGGACTTCACTGGGGAGGACGGGGATGCCGTCGGGGGTCTGGCCGATGTCGGAGGGCTTATCCTTCATGATGAAGAAGGCGATGGGGATGACGAGGAGGACGACGACGCCGGTCCAGAAGAGGGCGTTCTGGAAGTTGGTGGCGGCGGTGATGGGAGCGGCGAAGTACTTGACGACGAGGCCGCCGAAGGCGCCGACGCCGAGATAGGTGGCGGCCATGGCCTTGCCGCGGTGGCGTTTGAACCACTGGGAGATGATGATCTGGTGGGGGATGGGGCCGGAGAGGATGTAGCCGACGGTATAGAGGGCCCACATGCCGTAGTAGAAGGTGAGGTCTCCGGTCATCTTACTGAAGCCGATGAAGGAGAGAGCGGTGAGGGCGGCACCGACCATCATGAGCTTGCGCGGGCTGAAGCGGTGCATGATGACGGGGCCGACCCAGAGGGTGAGGATGACGGCAAGGGGGAAGCCGAGGGTCATCTCCGGGCGGGTCCAGCCGAACTGCTTCTGGTAGTAGTCGTAATAGAAACCCATCCCGTAGTAGGGGATGCCTACCGCGAGACCGAAAGTGAAAAAGGCGGCGATGGAGACCCACCAGCCGTAGAAGCCCTTTTGCTCACCAGAAGCGTTCATTCAAGCCCTCCGTAACGAATCCCCTTTTATACCACAGGGCCCGGAATTAGAGGGTCCGGAGGTGGAAGCCGCCATCGACGTTGATGACCTGGCCGGTGGAGTAATCGAGGAGGCCGTCGGCAATGGCGCGGACGGCTTTGGCGACATCGGCGGATTCGCCCATGCGGGGCTGGGGGAGGAGGCCGTTGGCGATGCGCTCTTCGTAGACGCTTTCGACGACGGCGATCATGTCGGTACGGATGATGCCGGGGCGGATCTCAAAGACCTGGACGTTGGAGCGGGCCAGGCGGGCGGCGAAAAGGGCGACGGACATGGAGAGGCCGGCCTTGGAGATGCAGTATTCGGCGCGGTTGACGGAGGCGGTGTAGGAGCTGATGGAGGTGACGAAGGCGATGCGGCCGGAGCCTTGTTCGACCATCCAATTGGCGGCGGCCTGGGTGAGGAAGTGGGGACCCTTGAGGTTGGTGTTGATGAGTTCGTCGAAGGAGTCTTCGGAGGCGGCGAGGATGTCGTTACGTTCGCGCTGGGCGATGCCGGCGTTGTTGACGAGGAGATCGAGGCGGCCGAAGGTTTGGCGGGTGAAGGCGAGGAGGGCGGCGCGGTCGTCGCGGCTGCCGATATCGCATTGGAAGATGGCGGCGCCGGTTTCGGCGGCGAGGGATTCGGCGGCATCGCGGCGGCCGCGGTAGGTGGCGACGAGGTTGTGGGTGCGGCTGAGTTCGAGGGCGATGCCGCGGCCGATGCCGCGGGAGGCGCCGGTGATGAGGGCGACGGGCCGGGCGTGGGCGAGGGCGCGGTCGATGGCGGCGGAGATGGCGGGGAGGGGAACGTCCTCGATGAAGGCTTCGTTGTTGACGAAGACGGTGGGGGTTTTGGCGACGGAGCGGGCGAGGCCGTCGCGGATGTCGGCATCGATGGCGGCGTTGAGGGGGGCGGCGAGTTGGGGATCGTCGAGGGCGGCGAGGACGGCGGCGGGATCGACACCGGAGGCGGCGGCGAACTCCCGGGCGCGATCGGGGAGCGACTCCGGGGTGGTATCGGCGATGCGGTTGAGGAGGAAGGTCCGCCAGGCGGCGGCGAGGCCGCAGGCGAGTTGATCGAAGCGGCGGGCGAGGAGTGCGGCGGGGCGTGCCCAGGAGTGTTTGGGAAGGGGGAAATCCTTATGGACGAAGCGGACGCGGCCGCGGTAGGCGGGCAGGAGGGAGGCGTTGAGGAGCGCGTCGAAGCGGGCGCAATCGCCACACTGGAGGTCTGTGAAGATGGTGACGGTAACTTGGGAGTCCATGCGGTAATGGACTATTTTTTCACACGGGCGGCGCGGAAGGCTTCCATGAAGCGTTCCGCGATGACGCGGCCGCGTTCGAGGCCTTCGGCGTAGGAGCTTTTGCGTTCGGACGGGGACAGGTGGCTGCCGATGCGGTAGAGGCGTTCGAGGGAGCGGCCGACGACCCATGTGCCGGCGTAGGAGATGGCGGATTTGCCGATGACGCCGCCGCCGAAGGGGATTTTGCTGACGAGGGTGCGTGCGGCGGCGCGCCAACCGAAGGCACCGGCGATGACACCGGCGACCTGGGACTTCTGCTGTCGGTAGCCGATGGGGTGATCGTGCGCGCCGGCCAGGAGAAAGGCCATGCGGAGCTGGTTCATGGTGAGGAAGGCGGTATCGCTGGCGAACTCGCCGACGGTGAAGGGGAGGGAGAGGAAGCTGGGGATAAGGTTGGGGAGGGAGGTGGTGATCGAGAACAGGACGTTCTCATTGCAGACGGCGGCGATGATCTTCTCGGAGACCTCGGGGCGGAAGGGGAGGAAGTTGCGGCTGAGGGGGAGGCCGAGTTCGTCGTGCTTTTCGAGGATGTCGAGCACGGTCTGGCGTGGGTTGGAGGGGTAGTAGATAAAGGCGTGATCGGGCTTGCCGGGAAGGCCTGCTTCCCAGATTTCGAGATCGAGGCGCGCGGGGGGATCCGGCATGCCGGGGAGCTTGGGGCCGAGTGGGTGGACGAGGGCGGCGAGGGTCTGGCGTTTGGTATCGGAGATGCCGGTGGGGGCGAGCCAGAACCACATTTCATCGAGGCGGGCTTCGGAGGAGGCCATGAGCCCGATATGGACGGGGCGATCTGCCATGCGGCGGACTTCGTCGGGGTTGACGGACCGGATGGCTTTGCCAATCGTCGCGAGAAAAGAGTTGACCATGATGCTCCGGGAGGGAATTAGAGGGGGCGATCCGCGCCACGGAAGCGGAAGAGAACGCGCACCGTCTGGCGCCATTCTAACCCGAGCCCGATACGCTCCACCGTTATGTTGGATGAGAAGAAGCGGAGAATCGTTTCGGTAACCGGATGGAAGGAGAGGGCTGGGGCGACGAGGATGAGGCGGGGCGGGGTGTTTTGGAGGGGGAGGGAGGGGAAGTAGTTGTGGGCGGC